>JAZBLP010000056.1:0-26766 GCA_037033305.1 Actinomycetota bacterium
AGACCACTAGTCGCGGACGGGTCTCATTTCGAGCCGTTCACTTTGTTTCCATAGCCGTTCAGCCTTTGTTTCTTGGTGGGTGCTGTTCGATGATCCGCGTGTCCAGATCGCTGGACACGCGCAGTGCTCGTCCGAAAGCCCGGCGCCGCAGAGCGGCATCCACGCATTCCGGTGTCGGATGGACCCACGCGCCTCGCCCTGGCAGAACGGCGCGCTCATCGGGGATGAGGATGCCGTTCTGGGACACCACTCTGAGAAGAGCGGCGCGGGGAGCACGCGTGCGACAGCCGACGCACGTTCGTACGGGTTCCATCTTACACCTGAGTTCCCGTCCGACTCGCGCGCCGGGCGGGAGTCGGACGTGATGAGCGGTCAGTCCAGGACGCTGTCGGGCTGGATGTCGATCTTCGCTCCGGTGAGCTTCGCGGCCAGACGGGCGTTCTGCCCCTCCTTGCCGATCGCGAGCGACAGCTGATAGTCCGGCACGAGTGCGCGCACGGCCCTGGTGTTCGCATCGAGGATGAACGAACTCGTGACCTTGGCGGGCGAGAGGGCGTTCGCGACGAACGCGGCGAGCTCCGGGTCGTGATCGACGATGTCGATCTTCTCGCCGGCCAGCTCCTCGGTCACGGCACGAACGCGTCGGCCCATCTCGCCGATGCACGCGCCCTTCGCGTTGATCGCCGGGTCGTTCGCGCGGACGGCGATCTTCGTGCGGTGGCCGGCCTCGCGAGCCAGCGAGACGATCTCGACGAGACCGGCGGCGATCTCGGGCACTTCCAGCGCGAACAGCTTGCGGACGAGACCGGGGTGCGTGCGCGAGACGGTGATCTGCGGCCCCTTCAGCCCCTTCGCGACGCTGGTCACGTACACGCGGAGACGGGAGCCGTGGGTGTACTCCTCGCCGGGGACCTGCTCCTCCGGAGGGAGGATCGCCTCGACGGCGCCGAGATCTACATGGATCATGCGAGGGTTCGGCCCCTGCTGGATCACGCCGGCGACGATGTCGCCTTCCTTGTCCTTGAAGTCGCCGAGCACCACGTCATCCGCGATGTCGCGCAGACGCTGGCTGATGACCTGCTTCGCGGCGAAGGCGGCGATGCGGCCGAAGTCGTCTGGAGTGGCGTCCTCTTCTCCGATGATCGCGCCCTCTTCGTCCTTCACGACCTGCAGCACGGCGACGTGTCCGGTGCGGCGATCGAGTTCGACGCGAACCCCTTCGGGTGTGGCACCGTCAGCAGAGACGTGCTTGGAGTAGGCGGTCAGGATCGCCTGTTCGATGATCGAGACCAGCTCATCGAAGGGGATCGCCTTCTCCTTCTCGATCCCACGCAGCAGACTCAGTTCGATATCCATGACGGCTCCCTATTCAGCTCTCGTCGCGCGGGTGTGCACGCGCGACATCCGTACCACGATACCCTGTGCCCACCGCCCGCGGCCACGGAGGCGGCCGCACCGACGCGGTGCCCAGCGCACAGGAGGACTCAGTGACGACGTACGACACCATCGTGATCGGGGCAGGGATGTCGGGTGTGACGGCGGCCCGCATGCTCGCCGACGCCGGAACCGACGTCATCGTCCTCGAGGCGCGTGAGCGAATCGGAGGCAGGATGCACACCGACCGCACTGCGGGTTTTCCCGTCGATCGCGGCGCGTCGTGGGTCCACGGCATCGACGACTCTCCGCTGTGGGATCTCGTGCAGGCGCTCGGCATCCCCACCCTCGAGTACACCGTCGGCAGCTTCCAGGTCGGAGGCCGGCCGATCGAGAACTTCGACGGAGAGGGCAGGGCGATGGATGCCGCGAGCACTTCTCAGTGGGTCGCCGATGTCGAACGGGCGGATCAGCTGCTGGCAGACGAGATCACCCGGTCCTCCCCCGGCGACACCTATCTCGATGTCACCGAGCGCGCGCTCGACAGCTCGGGATTCGAACCCGAGCGCATCGACGAGATCCGCGAGTTCTTCCGTCACCGTGTCGAGGAGCAGTGCGGTGCGTGGATCGGCGACCTCGACGCGCACGGACTCGACGAAGACGCGATCGACGGCGATGAGGTCGTCTTCCCCCGCGGCTACGACGAGCTTCCACGGCGCATCGCCACAGGTCTCGACATCCGGCTCGGACACGTCGTCACCCGCGTCGAGCGGACGGAGACGGGCGTCACCGTGTCGACCGGGAACGCGGACTTCTCGGCGCGCAACGTGCTCGTCACCGTGCCGCTCGGCGTGCTGAAGGCTGAGTCGATCGAGTTCGCCCCTCCCCTGCCCGAAGCGGTGACCGGACCGATCGCGCGACTCGGCATGGGAGTGTTCAACAAGGTTTTCGTCCAGTTCCCGAAGCGCTTCTGGCACGAGGACAGCTATGTTCTGCGGGCCCTCGGCGAGGCCGGCGAGCACTGGCACTCCTGGTACGACGTCTCGGCGATCAGCGGGATCCCGACGTTGCTGACCTTCGCCGCCGGTCCGTTCGGACGCCGGATGCAGGATCTCTCCGACGAGCAGGTCGTCGCGGATGTCGTGAGCGCGTTGCGCTTCCTCTATCCGGGTGCCGTCGGCGAACCCACCGCGCACTGGGTCACGCGCTGGGGACAGGACGAGTTCTCGAACGGCTCGTACTCGCATCTCGCCGTCGGATCGTCGCACCACGATCACGATGAGCTCGCCGGGCCGGTCGACGGAGTGCTGCACTTCGCCGGCGAGGCGACATGGGGTGATGAGCCGGCGACCGTGGGGGCGGCCTACTACTCGGGCCACCGTGCAGCGGAGCGGATACTGGGGCGGTCGGTCGATCTGCGAGGCTTCGCCGCCGGCATCACAGCGCGGGAGCAGACTCCAGCGAGTTGATCGCGCCGATCAGGCGGAAGAGGTTGCCGACGTGTCGCTGGTCGAGATGCAGGGCCAGGCGTGGGAGGTGCAGCACATCGTCGTCTGCGACCTCCGCGGACCGCGGCGCAGCTCTTTCGATCCGTCCGCTCGCCAGCATCCCCGCGAACCGGTCGTTGAGATCCTCGAGCTCTTCATCGGTCGGCTCGGCGCGCAGTCTCAGCACCAGGGAATCCCCCACCCAGCGCAGAGAGTCGTAATTGTGCCAGAATCCCGCGATCACGGCTGCGGCCGAATCGACGGAGTCTGTGATGACCACTCGATCGAAGTCGCCTTCGGAGATCACGCCCGTCGGCGCCAGATCCTCGTCGATGAATCGCTTGAGACCGTTCCAGAAGGTCCCGCCCCGCTCGTCCAGCAGGACGATCGGCGTCGGCTCGGCCTTCCCGGTCTGCTGAAGCGTCAGCAGCTCGAACATCTCGTCGAGCGTGCCGAATCCGCCAGGGAGGCAGATGAAACCGCTGGACTCCTTGATGAGCATGAGTTTGCGGGTGAAGAAGTACTTCATCGCCACCACGTGCTCGCTCGCCGCGATCAGGGTGTTGGCCTTCTCCTCGAACGGGAGCCTGATCGACACTCCGAGCGAGAGCGCGGGGCCGGCACCTTCGGCGGCCGCCTGCATGATCCCGGGTCCGGCTCCGGTCACCACCATCCATCCATCCGTTGCGAGGGCAGCGGCGACGTCACGGGCCTGGACATAGAGCGGATCATCGTGAAGCGTGCGTGCTGAGCCGAAGACCGTGACCTTCGGCACCCCTTCGAACGGCGCGAACAGACGGAAGGCATCCCTCATCTCGGCGAGGGCTGCGGAGGCGATCTTGAGATCGAGACGGTTCGTGCCGTCCTCCCCCAGCTGCACGGCTGTGTGCATCATGCGCATCACGAGTCTGCGATCGGTCTTGACCCCTGCTTCGTCGAGGACGTGATTGATCTCGGCGCTCAGCGACGCCGTCAGCGGTTCGTCGGTCATACCCTCAGCCTGTCATGCGCGCACGCCCGGCGGGCTGCCGCAACGCCGCTCGCCGCCCTGACCACGCGCACGGCCCGGTGTCAACGCCCGTGCGGAGTCTGCGGGTCTGGGGCACAGTGCCGGTATGACAGAGATCACTGGACCGGAAGCACTGGCACGCGTGGCCGAGCTCGTCGAGGACATCGACTTCACCATGCTGACGACGACCGACGAGGACGGAAACCTCGTGAGCAGGCCGATGTCGACTCGGCAGATGGACGACGCAGGAGACATCTGGTTCTTCACCGCGGAAGACACCGAGAAGGTCGAGGAGGCGCGCGCCCACCATCAGGTCGGACTCTCGTATTGCGACGCGAAGGGCATGCGTTACGTGTCGGTGGCCGGCAACGCGTCCGTGGTTCACGACCGGGCGAAGATGGAGGAGCTCTATTCGCCCTCTCTCGACATCTGGTTCGAGGACGGGCTGGACACCCCCGGAATCGCTCTGCTCAAGGTGACGCCGACGGTGACCGAGTTCTGGGAGCCGGCGAAGGGCAAGATCGCCATGGCGGCGGGGGCTCTCAAGGCGCTCGTGACCAAGGACACCCCCGACGACGACATCATGAACCACGGCCGCATCGTCTGCTGACGTCCGCTTCGAACGACAGAAATGCCGCGCACCAGGCGAGGTGCGCGGCATTTCTCCGTCTATGTCTCAGCGCCGGGTCAGCTGCCCGATCGCCTCCGCGACGGACACCGCGCTGCGATCCCCCGTACGACGGTCCCACAGCTCGACCTGACCGTCTGCGGCCCCTCGTCCGACGATGACGATCTGCGGAACGCCGACGAGCTCGGCGTCGCCGAACTTGACGCCCGGTGAGACCTTCGGACGATCGTCGTAGAGCACGTCGAGACCAGCGGATTCGAGCTGGGCCGAAAGATCTGCCGCCACGTCGAACGCCACCTGGTCACGACCGGCCGCCACGACCTGCACGTCGAAGGGTGCGACGGATGCGGGCCAGATGAGACCCTTCTCGTCGTTGTTCAGCTCCGCGATGATCGCGAGGATGCGCGTCACGCCGATGCCGTACGAACCCATCGTCACCGTGACGAGCTTGCCGTTCTCGTTGAGGACCTTCAGGCCGAGGGTCTCGGCGAAGAACCGGCCGAGCTGGAAGACGTGGCCGATCTCCATGCCGCGTGCGAGTTCCACGGGGCCCGAGCCGTCCGGCGCGGGGTCGCCCGCCCTGACGTCTGCGATCTCGACGATGCCGTCGGCGAAGAAGTCGCGTCCTGCGACGACCGAGTGCGCATGCTTCTGGTCGAGGTTGGCGCCGGTGATCCAGCTGGTGCCCTCGCTCACGCGGGGATCCACCAGGTACCGGATGCCGGTGGCCGACTCCTCGCCGAGCACGGCACCCGTCGGCGACCACGGACCGATGTAGCCCTTGACGAGCAGCGGGTTCTTCTCGAAGTCCTCGGCCGTGGCCGTCTCGACCTCAGCGGGTGCGAATGCGACCTCTGCACGCTTCTCGTCGACCTCCCGGTCGCCCGGAAGGCCGACGACGACCAGCTCGCGGGTGCCGTCGACGTGGGTGAGGGCCAGCACGACGTTCTTGAGGGTGTCGGCAGCCGTGTATTCGCCGTCGAGGTGCGTGTTCGCGTGCGTCACGAGCGTGTCGATGGTCGGCGTGTTCGGGGAGTCGAAGACGACCGGCGCCGCATCCGCGTCGAAGGCGACCGCGTCGGGCACGGCGGTGGAGAACGCCTCGACGTTCGCCGCGTACCCGCCGGCGCTGCGCACGAACGTGTCCTCGCCGACCGGGGTCGGGTGCAGGAACTCTTCGCTCCTCGCGCCTCCCATGAGTCCGTTGTCCGCGTTCACGATCACGTACTCGAGTCCGAGGCGCTGGAAGATGCGCTCGTACGCGTCGCGCTGCGACTGGTAGCTCACTTCCAGGCCGGCATCCGATGCGTCGAACGAGTAGGCGTCCTTCATGGTGAACTCGCGACCGCGGAGCAGGCCGGCGCGCGGGCGTGCCTCGTCGCGATACTTGTCCTGGATCTGATAGATCGTGAGCGGCAGATCTTTGTAGGACGAGTAGAGATCCTTCACCAGGAGGGTGAACATCTCCTCGTGGGTCGGTGCGAGAAGGTAGTCGGCGCCCTTCCGGTCCTGCAGGCGGAAGATCCCGTCGCCGTACGATTCCCAGCGACCGGACAGCTCATAGGGCTCGCGAGGGAGCAGTGCCGGGAAATGCACCTCCTGCGCGCCCGCGTTCGCCATCTCCGCACGGACGATGGCCTCGATGCGTGCCTTGACCTTGAGCCCGAGTGGCAGCCATGTGAAGACTCCCGGCGCCGCGCGGCGGATGTATCCGGCGCGGATCAGCAGCTTGTGGCTGGTGACCTCTGCTTCTGCAGGGTCTTCGCGGAGCGTGCGGAGGAAGAAGTTCGAAAGACGAGTGACCACCGGGCAAGTCTACTGACCGGCGGTCACTCGATTTCGCGATGGGTCAGTTGAGCGCGGGCAGCCCGTTGGGGATCACGCCGCCGGCGTAGAGGCTGGCCGCGAGGTCCTGGACCGCGGTGAGCGCGACCCGCTGAGGGAGCGGGCCGTAGGAGATGCGGGATACGCCGAGCTTCTCGTACTCCGACGCGGCGAGGGTGCCGGGGAGTCCGATGACACTGAGCTTGCCTTCGCCGAGCCCCTCCACGAGCTGGCGAGTGATGTTGGCGTCGAGCATTCCCGGCACGAAGACAGCCGTGGCACCGGCGTCGAGAAACGCCCGACCACGGTGGATCGCATCGGCGATGCTCTCTGCGACCGGGCGGTGGCCCGCGCGCACGAAGGCATCGGTGCGCGCGTTCAGGGCGAACGGAACGCCCTCGGCCTCGGCGGCCTTGACGATCGCCTCGACGGCCGCGACGGATTCGTCGAACGGCTTGAGGCGGTCTTCGATGTTCGCTCCCACGACGCCTGCGCCGATCGCGAGGCGCGTGGTCTCTCCGGCGTCGCCGTATCCGTCATCGAGGTCGGCGGTCACCGGAACGGAGACGGATGCCGCGATGCGGCCGACCATGTCGATCATGATGTCGCGGGTGATGGTGCCGTCCTCGAAGCCGAACGAGGCGGCGATGCCGTGACCGGCGGTCGCGATCGCCTTCGTCTCGGGAAGCTTCGCGACGGCGCGGGCCGACACGACGTCCCACACATTCACGACGCGGAGGATCTTGGGAGCCTCGTAGAGTCCGAGCAGGGTCTGGGCTTTCGCAGCAGTGGTCATGTCCCCACGCTAACGCCCAGCATTCCGGTCCGGGCCGGACGGACACGCGAATCACAGGTTCTTCGCGAGACGACGTGCCGGGACTCGACTCATCGGTGGCGTCAAGGGGGTCCCGACGCGCAGTCCCTCCGCGGCGGGCGACATAGTGTGGGGTCATGCCTCAGCGCCGATCCCACGTTGCTCCGTCCGCCGCGCAGACCGAACTCGCCGCGGCGCTCGCAGCCCTGCGGGAATCTCTGGGCGCTCCCACGGAGTTCCCTGCCGCGGTGCTCGCGGAGGCTGCGTCCTCGGATGGAGCGACTCCAGAGCTCGATCTACGCGACATCCCGTTCGCCACCCTCGATCCGCTCGGGTCGCGCGACCTCGATCAGGCATTCCACCTCGAGCGCCGAGGATCCGGATACACCGTGCACTACGCGATCGCCGATGTTCCCGGGTTCGTGCACCCCGGCGGCGCTGTCGACGCGGAGGCCCGCCGGCGGGGTCAGACACTGTACGCAGCGGACGGCACGATCCCGTTGCACCCGAAGGTCTTGAGCGAGGATCGTGCGTCGCTGCTGGCGGATGTGGATCGCCCTGCGCTCGTCTGGACCTTCGCGTTGGATTCCGCGGGCGTCGTCGAGGAGTTCCGACTCGAGAGGGCGCTGATCCGGTCCCGGGCCCAGCTCGACTACGCCAGCACTCAGGCGGCACTCGATCAGGGGGAACCGGGTCCGGCCGAGCTTCTGCCGGAGATCGGGGCTCTGCGGATCGCGCAGGAGAAGGTGCGGGGCGGCGCGAGCCTGAACCTCCCGGACGAAGAGGTCGTGCGAGGCATCGACGGCGCTTTCGCCATCGAACGCCGGCATCCGCTGCCTGTGGAGGAATGGAACGCCCAGCTGTCTCTCATGACGGGCATGGCGGCGGCGTCGCTGATGATCGAGGCGGGCATCGGGATCCTGCGGACGATGCCCCAGCCCGGTGAGAAGTCCTTCGACGCGTTCCGCCACCAGACCGTTGCGCTCGGCAGACCGTGGACCACGGGCAGATACGGCGACTACCTTCGCGAGCTGGATCGCGACGACCCCACGACCCTCCCGATCCTCGAAGCGGCGGCATCGCTGTTCCGCGGCGCGGGCTACGTGACCTTCGACGGCTCGGTGCCGCCAGACGTGGAACAGGCCGCCATCGCGGCCCCATACGCTCACGCCACGGCGCCGCTGCGTCGTCTCGTCGATCGCTGGACGCTCGCGATCTGTCTCGCCGTGTCCGAGGGGCGCGAGGTTCCCGACTGGGTTCGCGAGTCCCTTGTCGAGCTTCCTGCTCTGATGCAGGATTCCGGGCAGCGCGCCTCGCGACTGGATTCCGCGACGATCAACTGCGTCGAGGCCGCACTGATGTCGCCCCTGGTCGGCGCATCCGTGGAGGCGACCGTCATCGAGATGCGCGACGAGCGAGCGACCGTACAGATCGCCGATCCCGCGGTGACGGCCTCTGCCCCGGTGCCGGCCGACACCGTCCCCGGCTCGATCGTGCGGCTCCGCGTCGAGAGGGTGGACATCACCCGCGGAGAGATCGAGTTCTCACTCTGACCACGGTGGAGGGAATCGGCGCGGCGGCACGCTGACCGGGGCACCCCTGCGTCGGGCGTTACGCTGGCGGCGTGGACCACCTCGCCATAGCTGAACGATTCGTCGCCGCTCGCTACCCCGGGGCAGACGTCGCGGTCGTGGCGGGAAGCACCGCCCGCGGAGACCGGACGCCGTCGAGCGACATCGACCTCCTGCTCCTGGGTGACGAGCTCTTCCCCACCGACGAGCAGACGAGTGAGGCTTCGACCCAGGAGTTTGAAGGCGAGATCTTCGAGGTCTTCGCCTACACCCCCTCGGGGTTCGACGAGTGGGCCGACCGAGGTGTCGCCCAGCACCGCCCGGTGACGGTGCACATGCTCGTCGAGGGCATCGCGATACGAGACGACGGTCGCCTCTCCGTGCTCCGCCGCCGATGGCAGAGGCTGCTCGACGAGGGCCCCGCGCTCAGTGCGCAGGAATCCGCCTTCCGTCGCTACGTCATCACCGACGTGCTCGACGACCTCCGGGACGCGACGGACTCATTGGAGCAGCGGGTCGAGGCCGGCATCCTGTTCGAGAGGATCGCCGAGCTCATGCTCCTCCGCGAGGGACGCTGGATCGCGACGGGCAAATGGCTCCCGCGGCGGCTGCGGGACCTCAGCCGTGAGCGGGCCGATCTCCTGAGCACCCCTCTGCTCGCACAGGACTATGTCGCCTTCGCGGCCCGGGTCGAAGACGAACTCGACCGCGCAGGTGGCCGGGTGCAGAGCGGCTTCGTGCGCTGAGCAGGGCTCACGCTGCAGGCACCGCCCGCGTGGTCATGACCAGCAGCTGCGGATCCGTCAGATCGAGGGTCACGGAGATCGAGACGAACTCGGCGAGGGACGCCACGTGCGTGCCGCCGCAGAGGATCTCTGCCGTGCCCTCCGGGAGCTCACAGTGCCAGGTGCGGCGGTCGACGATCGTCGCCCCGTCGGTCGCCACCCTGCTGGCCGCGCCGGAGGCCACCCATTCGGCCAGCCGCGCGTTGATCGCGGCCTCACGAT
The DNA here is from genome assembly GCA_037033305.1 of Actinomycetota bacterium. Lineage (GTDB taxonomy): Bacteria > Actinomycetota > Actinomycetes > Actinomycetales > Microbacteriaceae > Microbacterium. Next base: position 9,715 of record JAZBLP010000056.1, read on the forward strand.
CAGTCAGCGTCGCGGCGAACGTCTCGGTGTCGAAGCCTGCCCGGCGCAGGCTCTTGCCCAGCCGGTATTCGTCCACCGCCCCGTCGGCGTGGATGCGGCTCGACTGATTCGCCTTGCCCTCGAAGTTCGGATTGCCCAGGGCATCCGCTCCCGGATCCTTGCGCCAGAGGTCCGCGAGCGCCAGGTCGAGCGCCAAGGATGCGAGGTGACAGGCGGTGTGTCCCCGGCTGAGACCAGCCCGCCGGGACGAATCGACCGACAGTTCCACACGTGCGCCCTCCACCAGCCCGGACGGAGCCTCCCCTTCGAGCGGATGGGCGACGAGCCAGGTCCATCCCTCGGCGCCGCGCCTGACCGGGATGTCGGCGCCGACGGCGAACTCGCCCTCATCCGAGACGGCCGCCATCACAGCCTCGGAGACGCGGACCGCCGACCCGTCGAACGTGATCTCGCCGCTGTCACCCGGCTGATCCGGCCACGTGTGATCGACGGGGTGGAAAGGCGTTGCACTGACGACGACGACGTCCCCTACGGCTGTGGACTCGACCCGGGTGACGGTGCTCGATCCCGTGACGTCGCCTCCGGCGAAGGACACGACGGTTGACGAGGACATGCGACTCCTTGAGGTGTTCGTGGCGGTCGCTGTCCCTCACCGGAAGGACGCGCGATCCCGCCGATCGGAGGGACTGCTCCGCGGTCAGACCGTGACGACCTGGGCGGTGCCGAGGGGCGCCTCGGGCCCCATCTCGGCAGCGATCCTGTTGGCCTCTTCGATCAGGGTTGCAACGATGTCCGCTTCGGGAACGGTCTTGATGACCTCGCCCTTGACGAAGATCTGCCCCTTGCCGTTGCCGGACGCGACACCCAGGTCGGCCTCGCGAGCCTCACCCGGCCCGTTCACGACGCAGCCCATGACCGCGACGCGCAGCGGCACGGTCATGTCCTTCAGTCCGTCGGTGACGTTCTCGGCGAGGGTGTACACGTCGACCTGAGCACGTCCGCACGAGGGGCAGGAGACGATCTCGAGCTTGCGCTCGCGCAGGTTCAGCGACTGCAGGATCTGATGCCCGACCTTGACCTCCTCGGCCGGAGGGGCGGAGAGGGACACGCGAATGGTGTCGCCGATGCCCTCACCGAGAAGGATCCCGAACGCCGTGGCGCTCTTGATGGTGCCCTGGAACGCGGGCCCCGCCTCGGTCACGCCCAGGTGCAGCGGCCAGTCGCCTCGCTCGGCGAGCTGGCGGTACGCCTTGACCATGACGATCGGGTCGTTGTGCTTGACCGAGATCTTGAAGTCGTGGAAGTCGTGCTCCTCGAACAGCGATGCCTCCCAGACGGCGCTCTCGACGAGCGCCTCCGCCGTGGCCTTGCCGTACTTGGCGAGGATGCGGCGGTCGAGCGATCCGGCGTTGACTCCGATGCGCAGCGAGACGCCCGCGGCCTTGGCGGCCTCGGCGATCTTGCCGACGTTGCCGTCGAACTCACGGATGTTGCCGGGGTTCACGCGCACGGCACCGCATCCCGCGTCGATCGCGGTGTAGATGTAGCGCGGCTGGAAGTGGATGTCGGCGATGACCGGGATCTGACTCTTCATCGCGATGATCTTCAACGCGTCGGCATCATCCTGGTGGGGGACGGCGACACGGACGATCTCGCATCCGGATGCGGTCAGCTCGGCGATCTGCTGGAGCGTCGCGTTGATGTCCGTCGTCTTCGTCGTCGTCATGGACTGCACGGTGACGGGGGCGTCACCACCCACGAGCACCTTGCCCACCTTGATCTGGCGAGACTTGCGGCGCGGGGCGAGGACTTCGGGGATCTTCGGCATCCCAAGATTCACTGCTGGCACAACCCCCAGCCTACGCCGCCTGGATGCACGCGGGCTGGATGCCGGGCGGTGCGCATCTCGCGTCATGCGGCCGATCCGGGACGCGTCGGTGTGATAGTTTTCAGCCCATGCTCGCGAACTTCACCTGGTGGCCCGCCTCTTAGGCGGTGTGTTCGCGTTCCCACGAATCCAGACCGCCTCCGGGGCGGTCTTTTCGTTGAGCCGAGCCGGAGCCACGCACAGGAGACACCGATGACCCTCTCACGTCTTGCCGAGCTCACCGCAGATCCCTCTGCGTCTTTCGTGCTGATCGCACGCGATGGCGCCGACGCCGTCGAACTCCTCACGGGCGAGGTCGTCGACGTCGACCTGCTCGCTGACATCCCGCTCACGATCGACGGAACTCCTCGCGAGATCTTCGCCATGGTTCCGTATCGTCAGGTTCGCGAGCGCGGGTTCGTCGCTCAGGATGACGGTGCTCCGCTGCGCTGCATCGTGGTCGACGAACACGTGCATCTCCCGGCGACAGAGCTGGTCGCCGCGCTTCCGTCCGACCCGGTCCCGCTGCGTGAGGGTGGCTTCGACATAGCCGACGACGACTACGCCGCGATCGTCGAGACCGTGATCGCCGACGAGATCGGCCGCGGTGAGGGCGCCAACTTCGTGATCCGCCGCGACTTCACCGCCGAGATCGACGTTGACGACCGTACCGCAGCCCTCACGTGGTTCCGCGCCCTGCTCACACACGAACGCGGTGCGTACTGGACGTTCGCGGTCGTGACACCCGGCCACATCGCCGTCGGCGCGAGCCCCGAAGCGCACGTCGTCGCGCGAGGCGGCGTCGTCACCATGAACCCCATCTCGGGCACCTTCCGCCACCCGGCCGGTGGAGCGACGCGGGAGACGCTGGTCGACTTCCTCTCCTCCACCAAGGAGACCGAGGAGCTCTTCATGGTGGTCGACGAAGAGCTCAAGATGATGAGCGCGGTCTGCTCCGACGGCGGGCGCATCACCGGACCGCATCTCAAGGAGATGTCGCGCCTCACCCACACCGAGTACATGCTCCGCGGGCGCAGCACATTGGACCCCCGCGACATCCTCCGCGAGACGATGTTCGCGCCGACCGTGACCGGCTCTCCGATGCAGAACGCATGCGCGGTAATCCATCGCCATGAGAGCAAGCCGCGCGGGTACTACTCCGGCGTCGCCGCCCTGTTCACTCCGAACGTCGACGGTGGGCATGACCTCGACGCGCCGATCCTGATCCGCACCGTCTATCTGCAGAACGGCTCGCTCAGCGTCCCGGTGGGCGCGACCCTCGTTCGACACTCGGATCCGCACGGCGAGGTGTCGGAGACCCATGGCAAGGCAGCTGGCGTCCTCGGCGCCATCGGCGCGATCGACCGAGACCGCGTCGCCGAGGCGCGCGACGACGCTGACGCCCCGGGCGAGCCGCAGAGCCTCGCCGATGACCCGGCGGCAGCGGACCTTCTCTCCTCTCGCAATGCGCGACTCGCGGACTTCTGGTTGAATCCGCAGGGCGACGACCAGACCGGGCCCTTCGCCGGCCGGTCGGCGATCGTCGTCGATGCGGAGGACCGCTTCACCACGATGCTCGCGCATCAGCTCCGGCATCTGGGTCTCGATGTCACGATCCGCGCCTGGAGCGATGCCGACGACGCGGAGCTCGACGCCGCCGACCTCGTGGTCGCAGGGCCGGGCCCTGGTGATCCCCGTGACGTCGACAGCGACCGCATCAGCCGACTACGAGATGTCGTGTCGCGACGCGTGGATGCCCGGTCGCCCCTTCTCGCGGTCTGCCTGAGCCACCAGATCCTCAGCGACCGCTTCGGCATCGCGCTGACACCGCTCGCCGCGCCCCACCAGGGCCTGCAGAAGTCGGTGCCGGTGTTCGGCGAGGACGCCTCGATCGGCTTCTACAACACCTTCACGGCCCGAGTGGCGCCTGGCACGACGTCGATCGGATCGGTGGAGGTGTCGGCCGACCCGGACTCGGGCGACGTCTATGCGCTTCGCGGCGACCGCTTCGCGTCGGTGCAGGGGCACCTGGAATCGATCCTGTCGCGCGACGGCATCCGCACTCTCGAGCGTCTGGTGTCGCACGCGCTCAGCTGATCCGCGATAGGCGCGGTCAGGTCTGCTCAGCGGCGACGGCCGGTCAGCCGCCGAAGAGCTTCACGGGGTTGAACACGTCCGCGAGGAGCAGCACGGCCCCCATCGCGATGAGAAGCGTGGCCACGACGACCGTCAGCGGCACGAGCCTCGTCGCGTCGACGGGAGCGGGCGGCGGACGACGGAAGAGCTTCGCCCAGGCGCGTCGGATGCCGTCCCACAGCGCGACCACGACATGGCCGCCGTCGAGCGGCAGCAGCGGGATCAGGTTGAACACGAACAGTGCCACGTTGAGGGACCCGAGAAGCCCGAGAAGGACGGAGAACCGATTGAGGACGGGCGCATCGGTCGCCGCGACCTCACCCGCGATGCGTCCGACGCCGACCACGCTCAGCGGGCCGTTCGGGTCTCGTTCCGAACCGGTGACCAGCGAGACGCCCACGTCCCAGATCCGAACCGGGAGCGTGACGATCATCGATCCCACTCGAGCGACGGTGTCGGCGGCCATCTGAGGACCCGCGGACAGCGGCTGCTGCACGAAACCCATCTGCGCGGCCATGCCGACGTAGCCGACCTCGCGCACGACGGGTTGCCCGTCGTCGCCGATGACCGGCTGCCCGCTCGCATCCGTGATGGTGCGCTCCGCCTCGATGGGGGTGATGCTCAACGTCTTCTCGGCGCCGTCCCGCAGCACCACCAGCTCGAGGGTCTCCCCCGGAGCCGCCTGCACGATGGCGGTCACCTGTGCGAACGTCGACACAGGCTGCCCGTCCACCGACACGAGGACGTCGCCTGGCAGGATCCCTGCTTCTGCGGCGGGCGTGGCCGGATCATCCGGCGCGCATTCGGTCGCCGACGAGCCGGCGGGGAGGACGCACTCGTTGACCGAGGCGATCGCCGTGGTTCCTTGCTGAACGCCGATCCCCGAGACGAGCACGGTGAAGATGACGATCGCGAGGATCAGGTTCATCAGCGGACCACCGAGCATCACGACGACGCGCTTCCACACGGGAAGGCGGTAGAACACGCGATCCTCGGCGCCCTCCGCGATCGTCTCGTCGTTGGCCGAGCGCGCGTCCTGCACGAGAGCGCGGAAGACGCCCTTGGCGGGGCCGGAGGTCGTGGATGCCGGGTACATGCCCGACATCGAGATGAAGCCGCCGAGCGGCAGCAGCTTGAACCCGTATTCGGTCTCGCCGATCCGCTGGGACCAGATCCTCGGGCCGAAGCCGATCATGTACTGACCGACGCGCACGCCGAACAGCTTGGCCGGCACGAGATGACCGACCTCATGCAGACCGATCGACAGACCGAGGCCGATCAGCATGAACACGATGCCGGCCAGATAGAGCAGTGCTTCCACTCCCCCAAGCTAGTGCTCGACGCCTAGGAATAAGCCCCGAGAGCTGCACGGGACGACCGTGGGGCACGGATAGGCTTGTCGCGTGACCTCCCGCCAGCTGCGACTTCTGCGCGCAGCGACGGCATCCGGTGGTGCCACCCTCGTCGCCGCCGCATCGCACACCACCGCAGGCGGGGCCGCACCTCATCCGCTGCTCGTCGTGGCCGTGGCGATCCTCCTCGTGCCTCTCGCCGCACTTCTCATCGGCGCCCGGATTTCTCGTGCGCGAACTGCACTGACGGTCTTGACCAGCCAGGGGCTCTTCCACCTGGTGTTCCAGCTGCTCGGCACGCCGACCGGAACAGCGACACCGGCGGGGCATCAGCACCACCTCGACCTCGCAGCTCTGGGCCCAGCGGTCGCAACAGCTGCCCCCGACTCCCCCATGCTCGTCGGCCATATCGTCGCGGCGATCCTGACGACCGCTCTGGTGTGTCACGGCGAATCGTCGGTGCGGGCGGTCGTCGGGTGGGTGCAGGCGCGCCTGCGTCACGCGGTCGCCGTGTTCCGACCACTGTCCGAGCACCCCGTGCTCCCCGTGTTCTCGATCCGAGCGCCGGACGACGACCCTCTCGCGGCGTCGGTGTCTCGCCGCGGCCCCCCAGTACTCGTCTGATCTCGCATCGCCTCCCCGAGGCGTTTCCCCTTCCCGCGGATGACGCGCACACCGACGCGCCCGCAGATCAGCACACAGGAGTTTCACCATGCGTTCCATCACCTTCTCCACCTCCCGCCGCAACATCACCGCCGGCCTCATCGGGGGTGCGTTCCTCGCACTCGCCATCCCCGCCATGGCCAGCGCGCACGTCAGCGTCAGCCCGGACGAGCTGACCGTAGGAGAGCACGGCGTTCTCACCTTCTCGTTCGCCCACGGCTGCGAGAACTCTCCGACCACCTCGCTGACGGTCACGATGCCGGAGGGCCTCGCATCGGTCGCGCCCACCATGGACAGCGACTGGACGATCGACATCGACAAGGGCGATGACGGACTCGTCAGCGCCGTCACCTACACGGCCGTCACACCGGTGCCCAACGGACTGCGCGGAGCGGTCAGCATGGCGGTCGGCCTCGACGAGAACACGCCCGCGTCTCTCGCGTTCCCGGTGATCCAGACATGTGTCGACGGCAGCACCGAGTGGACGCAGCTCGCGGAGGACGGCGAGGACCCGCACAGTCTCGACGCGCCCGCTCCCGTGGTCGAGGTGGCCGCGGCGACTGCCGACGGACACGGCGAACATGCCTCGGCGGCGGATGCTGACGAAGCCGACGCCGCCGGCACCGAGGCCGGATCCTCGAACGCGGTCGGAACCGCGCTGGGCGCCGGCGGCCTCGTCGCCGGCCTCGCCGCGCTCGTGGTCTCCGTGCTGGCGTACCGCCGCACGGCCTGACGAACCGGCACGTCTCCCCGGTCGCATGCGGCCGGGGAGACGTGCCGCACCCGGTCATCTCGCCGCGGGCGTGAGATCATGGAAGCGACATGTCGATTGAACAACAACCGAGCCTGCCTCCCGTGCTCCGCCCCGCGAACCCGCCCCGGCGTGAGCTGTCCGAACTCGCCTCTCGATTCGCACGAGACGTCCGCGGGGAGGTGACCGGAGTCACGCTGTCCGGCATCACCCTCGCCACGGCGGATCTTCGCCCCGGCGAAGCGTTCGTCGCGATCCGAGGCGTGAACCGCCATGGCGCCGATTTCGCGGTCACGGCCGCTGAGAAAGGCGCTGTCGCGATCATCACGGATGAGGACGGCGCCGAGATCGCCGAACCTGCGGGCCTGCCCGTGCTCGTCGTGGACGACCCGCGCGCGGTACTCGGCGCACTCAGCGCCTGGGTCTACGGCACCGGCGCGGGCGAGCCTCTCCCCCTGCTGTTCGCGACGACCGGGACGAACGGCAAGACGAGTGTGTCGCACCTGCTCGAAGGCATCCTCGACCAGCTCGGCGTGGTCACCGGACTCTCATCGACCGCCGAACGGCACATCGCCGGCGAGGTGATCGTCTCGAGACTCACCACTCCTGAGGCCTCAGAGATGCATGCGCTCCTCGCCCTGATGCGCGAGCGCGATGTCGAAGCCGTGGCCGTCGAGGTCAGCGCGCAGGCGCTCTCACGTCATCGTGTCGACGGCATCCGCTTCGACGTCGCCGGCTTCACCAACCTCAGTCATGACCACCTCGACGACTACGCAGACATGGAGGAGTACTTCGAGGCGAAGTTGCCGCTCTTCCGCCCTGATCGCGCGACCCGCGCAGTCGTATGCCTCGACTCCCCGTCGGGCGCCACGGTCGTTCAGCGCGCCGAGGTCCCCGTGGTCACCGTCGGCACGCCCTCCATCGCTGCCGATCCTGATGCCGCGGCCCGCGCCGACTGGGTCGTCGTGATCGACGACGAGCGTGCAACCGGCACGACCTTCACGCTGACCGGTCCGGCTGGCGCTCTCACCACGACGGTCCCCGTGATCGGTCCGCATATGGCTGCGAACGCGGCACTCGCGATCGTGATGCTGCTCGAAGGCGGCTACGCGTGGGAGCGCATCGCGGCGGCCCTCGACCGCGATGGTGGCATCCTCGCGCACCTCCCCGGTCGCACCCAGCTCGTGTCCGGCGACACCGGCCCCGCCGTGTTCGTGGACTTCGGGCACTCCCCCGACGCGTTCGAGAAGACGCTCGCCGCGGTTCGCCGTGTCACACCGGGCAAGGTGCTCATGCTCTTCGGCGCCGACGGCGACCGCGATGCCAGCAAGCGGTACGACATGGCGCGCACCGCGGTCGAGGGCAGCGACATCCTCGTGGTCACCGACCACCACCCCCGCTTCGAAGACGCCGACTCGATCAGAGCCACCCTCGTGGCCGGTGCACGTGCCGCGCGCCCGGACGCGCAGATCCATGAGTACTCGCCGCCCGAGACGGCCATCGTCGCCGCCGTGGGTCTGGTCGGAGGGGGCGACTCGATCCTCTGGGCGGGTCCAGGGCATCAGGACTATCGCGACATCCGGGGCGTTCGCACACCGTACTCGGCTCGTGAGCTGGCGCGTCGCGCGCTGCGAGCGGCCGGGTGGCCGGTGCCCGATTCACACTGGCCCGTCCCCTACCCCGACGAGGATTGAACCGAACGCGGATGCCGTCGACGATCGCATCCGCGTCCGGGTCGACCGCGCGGCGTGGGCGAATCACTGCCGCGGACCGATCGGTCAGACCCGCGCGATGAGCTGATCGGCCTTGCGACGCGCCCACTCCTCCGCCTCTGCCAGCGACTCGACCGTCAGCGCCTGCGGCGGCTCATGGGCATCGACGACCCGCGAGATCGTATCGACGATCCCGAGGAACGGCAGGCGCCCGTCGTGGAACGCATCGACCACCTGCTCGTTGGCCGCGTTGTAGACGGCCGGGAAAGTGGCAGCGGCACGGCCGACGGCCTTGGCGAGATCGACCGCCGGGAACGCATCGTCGTCGAGCGGCTCGAAGGTCCATGAGGTCGCCTGAGTCCAGTCGAGGGGGCGGCCGACACCGCCCACGCGGCTCGGCCAGTCGAGCCCCAGCGAGATGGGCAGGCGCATGTCAGGCGGAGACGCCTGCGCGATCGTCGAACCGTCGATGAACTCGACCATCGAATGCACGATGGACTGCGGGTGCACCACGACCTGGATGTCGTCATACGCGACGTCGAACAGCAGGTGCGCCTCGATCACCTCGAGTCCCTTGTTCACGAGCGTCGCGGAGTTCGTCGTGACCATCCGGCCCATGTCCCAGGTCGGATGAGCGAGCGCCTCCTCCGGCGCGACGTCGAGCATCTGGTCTCGGGTACGGCCGCGGAACGGACCGCCGGATGCCGTCACGACCAGGCGCCGCACCTCGGCATGCGTTCCGCTTCGCAGCGCCTGGGCGAGAGCGGAGTGCTCGGAGTCGACGGGGACGATCTGGTCAGGGGCCGCCGCAGCGCGCACCAACTCACCCCCGACGACGAGGGACTCCTTGTTGGCAAGAGCGAGCGTTCTGCCGGCTTTCAGCGCCGCCAGGGTGGAGCCGAGTCCGATCGATCCGGTGATCGCGTTGAGCACGACGTCAGCCTCGACATCACGCACGAGCTGCTCTGCCTCGGCTGCTCCCAGTGCGGTGCTCTCGACGCCGAAGGCCGCAGCCTGTTCTGCGAGCATCTCGGCGTTCGTTCCGGCCGCGAGCCCGACGAGTTCGAAGCGACGAGGGTTCGCGCGGATGACGTCGAGCGCCTGTGTGCCGATGGAACCGGTGGAGCCGAGGACGATGATGCGACGCATGCCGCCAGCCTATGACAAGCCCCCGACTCCGCCGTCTTACGGAGCCTGCTCGATCGGCGTGGTCGCCAGGATGTCGACCACGAAGACCAGGGTCTCGCCGGTCAGATCGGTGTCGTTGATCTCGCCCTCGCCATAGCCGTCCTTCGGAGGCATGGTGACGATGACCTGCGAGCCGACCTTCTGGCCCTCGAGTGCCATCTTGAAGCCAGTGACGACGCCGCTGGTCTGGAACTGCGACGGTGCCGCATCCCGGCTCCAGCTGGAGTCGAACTCCGAGCCGTCCGACCACTTCACACCCCGGTACTGCACGGTGACCAGATCTCCCGCGCCCACGACGGCGCCGTCGCCCTGCTTGAGGACGGCCACCTCGGTCTCGGTGGGAGCGTCGGAGTCCGGGAGGGTGATCGTCGGCGAGCCGGCATCGTCGAGCTCCACGGTCGGCATGCCCTCGGTCGCGTCGACCTCAGAGCCCGATGCGGTGGTGGGGAGCTGCTCGATCGTCTCTACGTAGAGGACGCTCGGGTTCATGCCCTCCTGCGCGGCGGGGAGCGTCAGCACGACGCTCGAACCGATCGGAAGGCACTCTGCCGCGACCGTGAAGACCGTGGACTGAGTCGGGTCGACGATCTGCTGCGGCTGCTGCACGGCGAGCAGGGCCGACAGAACCCCATCGGGACCGCGCTCCGAGGTGCTGAGAACCTCGTTGGTGGTGGCATCGACGAGCTGGTAGCGCAGAGACACGAGGTCGCCGGGCATGACGTCATCGCCATCACCCTCGACGACGACCGAGCGCTGAGCCTCGGCGAGGTCGGTGCCCTCCGGAACCGTGACCTTGGCATCTGCCCCGGACCCCTCGACGGTCACGGCATCGGAGCCTGCGCCGGACGCGATATCCGCCAGGCAGGAGGTCTCCGCGGCAGGATCGGGAGTGCTCGTGGACTCAGGATCCGAACCTCCGGCGCACCCGGCCAGCAGAAGGGTCGCCGCGGCGACGGTGGACAGGACGATAAGCGGACGCTTGCGCACAGTTGAACCTCAGGATCGCGGGCGGGACACCCCATCATCCCCCATACCCCTTTGCCGATGCTGGGAGACTCGCTCCGGCGCTTCATTCCCACCAGGGCATGATCGTCGGGGTAATCTGCTCTGATGACGTCAGAGCAGTCCGTGGAGCCCGAAACTTCGCCCGCAGAGACTGAGAAGCCTCGACACGCCGGCTTCGCCTACGCGCTCGGTCGCAGCCTCATCACGCCCCTCGCGCGTACGATCTACCGGCCCCGCATCGAAGGCCGGGAGAACGTCCCCAAGGACGGCCCCGTCATCTTCGCCAGCAATCATCTGTCATTCATCGACTCGATCGCGATTCCGGTTGCCGCCCCCAGGCCCGTACACTTCCTCGCGAAGTCCACGTATTTCGAGGGCCCTGGGTTCAAGGGCTGGCTCAGCAAGACGTTCTTCGAGTCCATCGGCGCGATCTCTGTCCGTCGTGGAGCGGGAAAGGCCGCTCTCGACGCTCTGGACGTGCAGCGCCAGCTTCTCGACGAGGGCCTTGCTGTCGCCCTCTACCCCGAGGGCACGCGCTCGACGGACGGACGGCTCTACAAGGGGCGCACCGGCGTGGCATTCCTCGCTCTGCAGACGGGCGCTCCCGTCGTCCCGGTGGGCCTCATCGGCACGGACAAGGTGATGCCGGTCGGCGCCAAGATGCCGACCCTGAAGGAACGCATCACCGTGCGCTTCGGCGAGCCTCTCGACCTGTCGCCTCACGGACCCGCGACGAGCGGTCGCGCCCGCAGACTCGCGACGGACGAGATCATGGCTGCGATCCATGCCCTGTCCGGGCAGGAACTGGCCGACGCCTACAACGAGGCTCCCGCTCAGGGAACGATCGAGAAGATCAAGCAGGCGCTTCCCCACGAGCGCCGCTGATCGCGGCGCTGCCGTTCAGCTCTGCTGAGCTCGGACCGAGGCTTCGTGTCGCACGGGGAAGTTCATCGAGTTCGCGATGAAGCACCATGCGTTCGCCTGCGCATGCGCACGCTCGGCCGCGTCGATCATCGAGGCGTCCGCGACGACGACTTCGGGCCTCAGCATCACCTCGACGAACGCACCTCCACCGCGCCCGTCCTCTCGCATCATGCCTGAGGCCGTGTCGCGGTAGGAGACGACGACGACGCCCGCTGTGACGCACGCGTGCAGGTAGGAGAGCAGGTGACACTCCGACAGCGAGGCGAGGAGCAGGTCCTCGGGGTTCCACCGAGACGGATCACCTCGGAACGGCTTGTCTGCTGAGGCGAGGATGTCCGGCTTGCCGTCGACCACGAGCGTGACGTCGCGCCGGTACTCGCGGTATCCGCTGGTGCCGGTACCGGAGTTCCCGGTCCAGGTGGAGGTGAGTGAATAACGGTGCTCGCCGAGCGGCGCGAGTCGATCTGCCATAGCGACAGTCTGCCACCAGGGGGTGCCGCGTGATCGGCCGATGGCACGGCGGCTGCCCGACCGACGATATCCTGGGGAGGTGCTGGAGACTCTCACCGTTCAAGATGCCGTGGAACTCGCCGTCGTCGAACGCAGCGGGTTCATCGAGTCCCGCCACGCGGGAGCGGCGGTGGTCCTCTCCTCGGACGGCGACATCGTCGCTCGATACGGCAACGCCGACGCCATGATACTTCCGCGCTCGAGCCTCAAGCCCCTGCAGGCCGTGGCATGCATCACCGCAGGTGCCTCTCTGGAGGATGAGCAGCTGGCGATGTCGACCGCGAGCCACAGCGGCACCGATCGCCATGCCTCCGTGGTCCGCGACGTGCTCACTGAGGGGGGTCTCACCGAGGACCACCTGGGCTGCCCGCCGGCGTGGCCGGGCGACACCTCCGCTCGCGACGAGCTCGTGCGCGAACACGGCGCGCAGACGCGCATCCGCATGAACTGCTCGGGCAAGCACGCGGCCATGCTCCGCGCTTGCGTCGCGACTGGCTGGCCCACGGACAGCTACCTGGACCCGGCGCATCCGCTCCAACTGCACATCCGCGACGTGATCGAGCGGCTCACCGGCGAGAAGGTCGCTCACACGGCCATCGACGGATGCGGTGCTCCGGTCTACGCCATCACGCTGACGGGCCTCGCCCGATCGATCCACCGGATCGGCACCGCTTCGGAGCGCTCCCCGTTCGCACTGCACCGGGTCGCGGGCTCTCTGGTGCGCGCGGTGCGGGAGCACCCGTGGACGATCGAGGGTCCTGGACGCCCTGACACCATCGCGATCGAGACCCTGGGCGTGTTCGCGAAGGGTGGTGCCGAGGGCGTCATGGTCATGGTCGCCCCGAACGGGACGACGGTGGCGCTGAAGATGCTCGATGGCGGCGCCCGCGCGTCGACCATCGTGGCAGCGACTCTGTTGGCCCGCGCCGGTGGGCTCACCGACGCGGACGTGGCGGCACTCGCGGCTGCGCTGCCTCTCGAGGTCCTCGGGGGCGGGGCGGCGGTCGGAGCCGTCCGCCCAGGCAGCGCCATCTGATCACTCGGCGAACCGCAGATCATCGCCGCGGCGCGAGTGCCGGGACCACGATTCGACGAGGGCCGGAGTCGCCGACGAGCGACCACCCCCGGCCTGCATTCGGCCGCGAGTACGGCGGGAGCTCTCGCACACCGGCCAGATGACGCAGCTCGGCGGCATTCTCGGCTCGAATGATGACCTCGCCCTCTCTGCGCACCCGCTGCCACAGAGTCCAGCTGCGCTGCCAGGCGTCTGCGTCGCCGAGCACGATGATGGGGCGCGTCGACGGCTGAGCATCTCGCGGTTCGCCGCTCAGAGAGACGACGTCGCACTCGGGATACGCAGCTGACAATGACTCGGCCACCGCTGACACCCCGGGCGTGATGAGCGCCGTCAGGGCTCGCCGCGGAGACCAGTCTTCGCGCTCCCGATAACGAGAGCTGCTACGGGACGAGCGAGACGACCGCAGTCGCTCCTCGGGGACCCAAGCCAGCTGAATCTCCCGATCTCCCATCCGCATCCGTCCCGGAGCACGCTGGGGATCGAAACCTGCGGAGTCTCCCCCCGCGGCGAGGTGATCGATCCGGCTCGGCATCCTGAGCAGCCCTCGGCGCGGCAGCGCTTCGACCAGCCGCCCGACGGGCCCCGAGGCTCTCGCCGCTGTGATCGCAATCGTGGTTCCGGCGCCGTTCCGAACGATCTGCTCCCAGAGCTGCGCCAGTTGCTGGCCGTACTCGACGGGAAGCTCGCCGATCCTGACGTCGATGTCGTCGCACAGGACGAGTCCGCCGCGAGGACATCCCCCTTCAGTCAGAGCGACGACGGCGTCCCACGCACGCTCCGGGTCGGTCGGTATCCACATCGGGTCCGCATGCTGCTTGGCCAACGCACGCAGAGCCGAGCTGCGCCCCGACCCTGATCCTCCCAGGAAGGCGATTCCTCGATCGGATCCGATCGACAGTCGTTCGAGGGGCTGCCTCTGACGTTCCGGATCGTCGGCTCGGCCCAGGATGACTCCGCCGTCCTCCCCCGTCTGAGCCTGGAGCTCCGCGAGAGGGAGCATCCGCGGAAGTGCCGGCAGCCACGGACTGCCAGGGATCTCGGCGTCAGCCCATCTCAGTGCGATGGCCCTGAGATCGGCGACGCTGGTGAGAGCCACCCGCATCGCGATCGGCGCAGCGTCCTGGGGACGACGAACCAGAGCCAAGCCCCTCGACTCGACGCCGCCCGGAAGCTCAGCCGCGTCGTCGGCGCCGATGACGGCCCGGCTGTCGGCGGCGTCCGCCACCCGGAGACTCACTCTGAGCGGACAGTTCGCCGCCAACGCATCGCGGATCACTCCGGACGCACGCTGCGTTCCGAGGACGAGGTGCATACCGAGTGCCCTCCCTCGAGCGGCGATGTCCGTGAAAACTGCCCCGAGATCGGGATGATCCTGCAGCAGCGCCGCGAACTCGTCGACCACGATGACCAGCCGCGCCATTCCGATCTCACGGACATCTCGCGCGCCCGCCTCCGCGAGGACGGCCTCGCGACGCCGCAGCTCGGCTGTCAGGCTGGAGACCCCCCTTCGTGCGCCCTCGTCATCGAGGTCGGTGATCACGGCAGCCACCTGCGGGAGCATCCGAAGCGGTTCGAACGCCGTGCCGCCCTTGAAGTCGGCGAGGACGAATGTCACTCGATCAGGTCCATGACGACTCGCCATCGCCGTCACCCACGAGACCAGCAGCTCGCTCTTGCCTGTTCCGGTAGTACCGGTCACGATCGCGTGCGGCCCGTCATCGACGAGGTCGAGCATGATGTCATTTCCCTCACCACGGCCGACCACGGCCGACAGGCCGACTGGCGAGTCCGGCTGGAACAGGTCACTGAGCGCCACCGACGCGGGCACGGAGTCGATTTCCTCTCCCTCTCCTGCGCGGCTGTCCCCTATCGCCACCACCTGATCCCGCGACATGCACTCTGCGACGACCTGGACGATCCCCTGCCCCGTGCGGACGCTGGCGCGATGCGGCTCTGTGACGTCGATGACCGTCGTGACCCCCTCGGGAACGTCCTCGCCTCTGTCGAGCAGCCAGATGACGGCGTCGGCCGCAGGCCGAGCATCAGCGCCCCGCACCACTGCCAGCCGGAACGAACCACGCCGCACGGCGCGGGCCTGCGGGAACCCCGCGAGCCCCAGCTCTTCAATATGGGAGCCGATGATGGACATCTGGGCAGCACCGAATCTGAGACACAGCTGCACCACGAGCGCTCTGGTCGCGGAGGCGACGAGAGGATACGAGCCGCGCAGTCCGATGCCGCCGCTGAGGGGCACCGTCATCGGCACCCGCTCGACTCTGGTGCATCGCATCCGGAAGTCCCGTTCTCTCTCTCCGTCCCCGCCTGAAGCGCGCACGCCGCTGTCGCCGGTACCGCTGCCGACGACGACCCGGGTAGCGGCGTTCGGTGGATCGAGACCGCGCAGCGGCGGCTGCGCGAGAGCTGCCGCCGCGTCAGGATCGCGATGCCACCGGAGCTGACGCTCCTCATCGTGAAGCTGCTTCAGCTGTGCTTCAGCGAGCGACCACGCCGCCGCGCTGTCAGCCGCAGCCATCCGCGATGCCTTGCGCCGGGATCGAGTCCCGTCGATCAGCGACGCGATGATCATGAGCGGGCCGAGTATCGCGAAGCACAGGGAGAACAGCGAGCCCGTGACTGACCAGAGCACCACTCCCCCGGCGACGGGGACGAGTGCCGCGACGAACGGTATCGGAGGCCTACGAGCCGGTGCGGGAGCGACAGGGATCGCGATCGGCAGAGAGTCCATGCACCCAGTGGACCGCACGCGCGCGGCTCACAATCAGCTCTCCACAGAGAAAGGTCGTCAGTCGATGGACTCGGCCGTTGTGGAGGAGGACTCGTCCGCCGCCGAGAGCGACTCATCGGCGATCTGAACGATGACGAGCGTCACGTTGTCGCGACCACCGTTCTCGAGTGCCGCAGCGAGCATCGCATCGACGGCGGCCGCCGGATCGGCGTTCTCGCGGAGGAAGTGCTGGATGCCGTAGTCGGTCAGCTCTTTCGTGAGGCCATCAGAGCAGATCACGAAGCGGTCTCCCGGGCGCACGTCCAGGGTGACGTAGTCGGGAGCGGTGAGTTCGCTCGCCC
Organism: Actinomycetota bacterium; assembly: GCA_037033305.1. Taxonomy (GTDB): domain Bacteria; phylum Actinomycetota; class Actinomycetes; order Actinomycetales; family Microbacteriaceae; genus Microbacterium. The sequence goes on from JAZBLP010000056.1 coordinate 25,988, forward strand.
CGACCGCTCGCGTGATCACATTGCTGTACGGATGACCTTCGGCCTCTTCGGGGCTGATCTTGCCGGCCGCGATGAGCTCCTGCACCACGGAGTGGTCGGTGGTGATCTGCACCAGCCGATCGTCCCGGAGGAGGTACACGCGCGAGTCGCCGATGTTCAGCGACGTCCAATGCGGTTCGTCATCCTCGAACTCGAGGAAGACCCCGGTGAGCGTCGTTCCGGTGCCCTCGTCCGTGGTCTCCGGATGATCGGCGATGTCGGCGACCGCCATCTCCAACGCCCCCTCGATGGATCCGCGATCGACCGCGCCGGCAGCGACCACGGCGTCGAGCCGCTTGACCGTGCTGCGGCTCGCGATCTCGCCACCGGCATGGCCGCCCATGCCATCCGCGACGATGAAGAGTGGGTAGTCCGCGAAGAACGCATCCTGGTTCGTCTCACGCCGCCGCCCCACGTCTGTGACACCGGCCCAGGAAAGCAGCAGCTGACGCTGCGCAACCGTGACGCGGCGCGTCTTCGTCGTCGTCTCAGCCACTGGTCGCCTCCGGGTTTCCTGCGGGTCGGGCTACCCCAGGACACTCACATATCGTAGTGGACGCCGAGACAGACGCACGCGCACTCCCGGCCATCAGGCGGAGTCCTGCGGCGCCGACTCTGGGCTGCGACATGAGCATGCCTCCACGTTATCGTCTTCCATCGTTCCGCTTCACCACGCCGCGAGCACCGCGGACAGCACAGAGCCCCCGACCGACATCGAGGGCTCTGTGCTGCGTGGGATC
>JAZBLP010000057.1:0-26728 GCA_037033305.1 Actinomycetota bacterium
CAAGGCCGTCCGCCTCACTCAGGGTGAGGCCGGCACCGAGACCAGCTACGGCGACCCGCTCGACGCGGCGGGGGAGTGGGTCGCGCAGGGGGCGAAGTGGATCCATCTCGTCGACCTCGATGCCGCCTTCGGGCGCGGCAGCAACGCGCCGATCCTCCGCAAGGTCATCAAGCAGTTCAAGAACGTCAACATCGAGCTGTCCGGCGGCATCCGTGACGACGCGACGCTCGAGGCGGCTCTCGAGAGCGGTGCGACACGCATCAACCTCGGGACGGCCGCGTTGGAGAACCCCGAGTGGGCTGCCGACGTGATTAGCCGGTACGGCGAGGCGATCGCCGTGGGACTCGACGTCCGCGGTACGACGCTCGCCGCCCGCGGGTGGACGAAGGAGGGCGGCGACCTCTGGGAGGTGCTGGAACGCCTCGAGGATGCCGGCTGCAGCCGTTACGTGGTGACCGACGTCACCAAGGACGGGACCCTGAAGGGGCCGAACCTCGAGCTGCTGCGCGAGGTCACGGCTCGCACGCCGAAGCCCGTCGTGGCATCCGGAGGAATCTCGAACCTCGACGACATCGTGGCGCTCCGCGAACTGGTGCCGCTGGGTGTCGAGGGCGCCATCGTCGGCAAGGCACTCTATGCCGGCGCGTTCACGCTGGCCGAGGCGCTGGATGTCGCAGGGGACTGACGACGCCCGCGGCCACGGTCCGCACGACGGTCACGGTTCGCACGGGCACCCGTCGAGCGATCAGGGCGACTCTGCCGGTGTCCCCTGGGAAGGCCGCAGCTTCCAGACGAACCCCCATGCCGCGGACGACGGATCGGCCGATCCGCTCCTGCTCGACGCGCTGCTGCGTTTCCGCGCGGGCCAGGGCGCGCAGACCGAGGTCGTCGACGCGTTCCGCTCGGCGCGGGTGCTGATCCCGCTCATCGCCGAGAAGGGCGAGGAGGGCGTGGCACCCAGTGGTCTCGCTGTCGACAAGACGCAGGAGCTCTCCATCGTGACGGTCGCGGCTCCCGACGGTCGTCGCGTGCAGCCGGTGTTCTCGTCAGTCGAGGCGATGCAGCGCTGGGACGCGGCGGCCCGACCGATCCCTGTGGAAGCCGTGCGCGCCGCGCTCGCAGCGTCCGCGGAGGACACGGATCTGATCGTTCTCGATCCGACATCGGACACCGAGTTCGTCCTGCGTCGTCCTGCGGTGTGGGCGGTCGCGCAGGGTCACCGGTGGGAGCCGAGCTTCCTCTCGCCCGAGGTCTTCACTGCTCTGCAGGAGAGCGTCGCGCACGAACTCGCGGTGATCGACGTCGCCGTCGCGGCCGGAGACCCGGACGCACGTCTGCGCGGGCCGGAGCTGATCGTCATCCTCGAGCTGGTCGACGGGCTCGAGCGCGAAGTGCTCGATGCCGTGCTCGCACGTCTGGCGCAGCGGTGGGCGGCGGATGATCGCATCGCCGTGCTCGCCGACTCGCTCACCGTGAAGCTGCGCCGCTCGGTCTGACCGGCTCGGTGTCGCCACCGGCCGATCAGCCGCAGCGGCCGGTGGTACCTAGTTGACCGGGCCGGTCCACTTCTCGCCCGGGCCCTTGCCGATCGGGTCGGGGATGGTCGACGCCTCGCGGAACGCGAGCTGCAGGGAGCGCAGGCCATCGCGCAGGGAGCGCGCGTGCATGTCGCTGATCTCCGGGGCGCCGGCGGTGATGAGACCCGCCAGGGCGTTGATGAGCTTGCGTGCCTCATCGAGGTCGAGCTGCTCGGACGCCTGCGGGTCGTCGGCGAGGCCGAGCTTGACCGCAGCGGCGCTCATGAGGTGGACGGCTGCGGTCGTGATGACCTCGACGGCGGGCACATCGGCGATGTCCCGTGTGGCGGAAGACGCCGCCTCCTCCTGTCGTGCCCAGCGCGCTTCGCGCTCGCGTGCAGCCTCATCCGATGCCTGGTTCGTCACTTCGCCTTGCCTTCTGTTAGACTGTGTCGGGCTCCGGAGCGTCATGCTCCGGCACGAAAGAGGATTCACTTCCCACCCGCGCTTGCCGTTCCAGGCTACCGGGTCTTGCACTCCACCGGATCGCGTCGCCAGACCGATCCGGCAGACTGGGTGCGAAGCCGGTGTCTGAATGCCGGTGGGTGGGGACGATTCTGATTTCGCCCGGGGCGCTGACAGCATCCTGGTGGCCGAATCCCATCGTCTAAGGAGCTACGCATCAGCGATCCCCGCACCAATGAGCGCATCCGCGTCCCCGAGGTCCGCCTCGTCGGCCCCGCGGGTGAGCAGATCGGCGTCGTCCGCATCGAGGCGGCGCTGCGCCTTGCGCAGGAAGCAGATCTCGACCTCGTCGAGGTCGCGCCCAACTCGAAGCCGCCCGTGGTCAAGATCATGGACTACGGCAAGTTCAAGTACGAAGCCGCCCAGAAGGAGAAGGAAGCTCGCCGCAACCAGGCGAACACCATCCTCAAAGAGGTTCGCTTCCGACTGAAGATCGAGGCGCACGACTACACGACGAAGCTCAAGCGCGCCGAGGGCTTCCTCAAGGCGGGCGACAAGGTCAAGGCCATGATCCTCTTCCGCGGTCGCGAGCAGTCGCGCCCCGAGCAGGGTGTGCGTCTTCTCCGGAAGTTCGCCGAGGACGTCGCCGAGCTCGGAACGGTCGAGTCGAACCCGACCATCGATGGCCGCAACATGGTCATGATCGTGGCCCCGCTCAAGAGCAAGTCCGAGGCCAAGCAGGAGCAGAACGCCGTCCGCGACGCCCAGCGTGCGGACAAGAAGGCGGCTGCTCGCGATGCCAAGTCCGACACGGACGCACCGGCTGCGGCCGCAGCGGAGTAACTCCCGCCCCAGAACTCCCGCACCGCGGGTTGACACCGTCGCCTGAGAAGGCGCCATACGAAGGAAGAGAAGATGCCGAAGCAGAAGACCCACTCGGGTGCTAAGAAGCGCTTCAAGATCACCGGCAGCGGCAAGCTGAAGAAGCAGCAGGCCGGAATGCGCCACAACCTCGAGCACAAGTCGAGCCGTCGCACCCGTCGCCTCAACCAGGACCAGGTGCTGTCGAAGGCTGACACCAAGGTCGCCAAGAAGCTTCTCGGCCGCTGAGCGCCCGAACGCACGATAGGAACACAGGAAAATGGCAAGAGTCAAGCGGGCGGTAAACGCCCACAAGAAGCGTCGGGTCATCCTCGAGCGCGCCTCCGGCTACCGCGGTCAGCGTTCGCGCCTCTACCGCAAGGCCAAAGAGCAGGTCATCCACTCGCTGGTCTACTCGTACCGTGACCGCCGCAAGCGCAAGGGCGACTTCCGTCGTCTCTGGATCCAGCGCATCAACGCCGCTGCACGCCAGAACGGCATGACGTACAACCGCCTCATCCAGGGCCTCGGTCTCGCGGGTGTCACCGTCGACCGCCGCATGCTCGCCGACCTCGCGGTCAACGACGCAGCGACCTTCACGACGCTGGTCGAGACGGCGAAGAAGGCTCTGCCTTCCGACGTCAACGCTCCGAAGTCGGCTGCGTAAGCAGCTCTTCATACAGAGGACGCTCTCCTTCGGGAGGGCGTCCTCTGTCGTTCCCCCGGCGTTTGCGCGAGAACGGCCCTGCCGTTCTCTAGACTGTGAACGTGCTGGAGAACCCCCGTTCGCCCCGAGTCCGTGCCGTCGCCAAGCTGACCAAGCGCAGCGCGCGCGCAGAGACAGGGCTGTACCTTCTCGAAGGGCCCCAGGCGGTCCGAGAGGCGCTGACCTACAGTCCTGAGGCGATAGTGGAGCTGTTCGCAACTCCGTCCGGCTGGGAGAAGCACCCGGACATCCGCGCGAAGGCATCGGATGCCGGCATCGACGCCGAGTACGTCACGGAGTACGTGCTCAATGCGATGGCCGACACCGTCACTCCGCAGGGTCTGGTGGCCGTCGTCCGGCAGGCGCCCACGTCGGTGCGCGACATCTTCGCAGCATCCCCCCGTCTCGTCGCGATCTGCGAGGAGATCAGGGACCCGGGAAACCTCGGCACGATCATCAGGGCTGCCGATGCGGCGGGAGCCGACGCGGTCGTGCTGACGGGCCGCACGGTCGACCCCTACAACCCGAAGGTCGTGCGCGCCACGACAGGATCCCTTTTCCATCTGCCCGTCTCGGTGGGTGCAGAGCTCTCGGACGTGGTCGAGAAGGCGCACGCCGCCGGCCTCCGGATTCTGGCCGCCGACGTCAAGGGCGAGGACCTTCTTCGTGCACGGGCGGACGGAGTGCTCACCGAACCGACGGCGTGGCTGTTCGGCAATGAGGCGCGCGGTCTCGAGGACGAGGCGCTCGCGCAGGCCGATCAGGTGCTGAAGCTGCCGATCTTCGGCCGCGCCGAGTCGCTGAACCTGGCCACGGCCGCGAGCGTCTGCCTCTACGAGAGCGCATTCGCGCAGCGAGCGGCATCCTCGGCCTGATCGCGCGCAGGGCGGGGCACCGGTCGTCCTGCTGGTAGGTTTGTCCCTGCTCGAGCGGAGAAGGGGACCCAGGGTCGATGCGGATTCTGATCGTGGAGGACGACGAGCGTGTCGCCGCTGCGCTCGAGGCCTTTCTCGCGCGATCGGGGTACGCGACGGTCCGCGCCGCCGACGGCGCCGCGGCGCTGAGCGAGTTGGGCGCTGACACCGAGGTGGTGCTGCTCGATCTCGGTCTGCCCGATGTCGACGGCATCGATCTCTGCCGTCGGATCCGTGCCCGCTCCGAGGTGCCGATCGTCATCGTGACCGCACGCAACCAGGTCACGGAGCGCATCAGAGGGTTGCGTGCCGGCGCAGACGATTTCGTCGTCAAGCCCTACGACGTCCACGAGCTCCTCGCCCGGATCGAGGCGGTCACGCGACGTTCTCGGCCGGTGCGCCCGGAATCCGAGGCGCGTGTGCGACTGCAGGACGGCGAGATCGAGATCGACCTCATCGCCAGGCAGGTGCTCATCGGCCGGGCTCAGATCGAACTCACCCGCAAGGAGTTCGACATCGTGGCGGTGCTCGCCCGGTATCCCGGGGTGGCCGTCCCGAAGGAGCGCCTCATCCGCGAGGTGTGGAACACCGACTGGCGCGGGTTCGGGCATTCGCTCGAAGTGCACGTCGGCGCGATCCGCAAGAAGGCGGGTCAGCGCCATCTGATCGAGACCGTGCGCGGTGTCGGCTACCGGCTGGCCGGGTAGCACTCGATGCGCAGACGTCTCGTGGTCGTCTTCCTGGTGCCGCTCGTCGCGATCCTGCTGTCGTTGGGCGGCGCCACGGCGTGGAGTGCGACCCGGAGCATTCAGCAGGCCTTCTACACCGAGCAACTCGGTGACCTCGGATACTTCGTGTCCAGCGCGCGCCAGGCGCTCCGGTCGGGAAGCGCGACGGTCATCGACGCCGAGGTCGCCCGCTTCCATGAGGTGTACGGGATCGACGTGGTCGTCTTCGATCTCTCCGGCGGGACGTGGGCGGCGGGTGACGGGGGCAGTGAGGTTCTTTCCGAAGACGATGCCGCACGCGTCGGAGTCGCTCTCTCGGGGCGCCGCGCTGACGCGCCCGAACCGGTGTTCCCCTGGATCGCAGCCGAGTCCTCGCTCGTCGAGCCGGTCTTCGACGACGGCGACGTGATCGGGGCCGTGATGCTCTCGTCCGATGTCGAGGCGCCCAGGGCCCAGATCCTCCAGCAGATCCTCGTGCTGACGGTGGTGTCGATCGCCTCGATCGGACTCGGCGTGCTGCTCGTCTTCCGACTCGCCCGGTGGGTGCTCTCGCCCGTCCGGCGTCTCGATGAGGCGATGGTCGCGATCGAGCGGGGCGAGATGGATACGAGGGTCGCGGAGGACACCGGGCCTCCGGAGCTGCGCCGGATGACGCGGGTGTTCAACGGGATGGCAGATGAGATCGAGCGCGTCATGACGCGTCAGCAGGAGTTCGCCCTGAACGCCTCGCACGAGCTGCGCAATCCTCTCAACGCGCTGCTGCTACGCGTCGAGCACCTCTCGACCGGACTCGGAGACGACTGGAAGGACGACGTCGAGGAGACGAGGGAGGAGGGACGCCGGATGGCTCGCATCCTCGAGACGCTCCTCGGACTCGCGCGCGGCGGACGCGCCGACTCCACGATCTCGGCGGTCGACCTGACAACGCTCGCGGCCCGACGGGCGGACGCCTGGAGCGAGGTCGCATCGCAGCGACGGATCCGGATGCTCTCGACAGCGGCCGAGCCGGTGATGAACGTCACCGACCGGACGATCGTCGAGAGCGCGCTCGACGCCGTCATCGACAACGCGGTGAAGTTCTCGCCCGCGGATTCGGTCGTCGAGGTCGGCGCGCACCGCAGCGGCGGGCTCTGCGTGCTGACCGTCCGCGACCACGGCCCCGGGCTGACGCGAGAGCAGGCCGCGAACGCCGCTGATCGATTCTGGCGCAGTGACGACAGCGGCGGAGTGCCCGGGTCCGGGCTCGGCCTCGCGATCGCGACCGATCTGCTGGAGTCGGTCGGCGGGGAGCTTCGAGTCGATACGCCGGATGACGGCGGGCTGCTGGTGTCGCTCACGCTGCCCGACGGAGCCGAGCGATGAGCGGCTGGAGCGGCCGGCGCGCGGGGTGGCGCGGAGCGGGAGCCGCGGCGCTCGTGCTCCTGCTCGTCGCCACGAGCAGCGCATGCAGCGCCCGATCGTCCGAGTGGGACGACACCGCGTACGAGATCGCCAGCGGGGGATCCGACGGGGTCTACTACGCCTATGGCGCGGATCTCGCGCGAGAGCTGTCGGAGTCACTCGACGTGAGAGTCACGGCTGCCGAGACCGCCGGGTCGGTCGACAACCTCCTGAGGGTGAGTTCGGGGGAGGCTCTCCTCGGCTTTGCCCAGGGAGACGCCGCGGCCGACGCCGTGGCTGGAGCGGGAGCCTTCGACGAGCCCCTTCCGGTGCAGGCGGTCGCCCGCCTCTACGACGAGTACCTCCATGTGGTCGTGCGCGCGGACTCGGACATCGAGGCACTGGGCGACCTGGCGGGCAGGACGGTGTCGCTCGGAGCGGAGAACTCCGGTGTCAATGTGATCGCTGCGCGCGCTCTCGACGCCGCCGAGGTGGACATCACGACGATCGCCGATCCCCAGCTCGATCTCGCCGAGTCGATCGCTGCGCTGGAGAGATCGGAGATCGACGGATTCTTCTGGGTGGGAGGCATCCCGACGCCCGGCATCGCCCAGCTCGCGACGACGACTCCCGTGCGACTGGTGCCGATCGAACAGACGTGGGTCACCAGGATCAACGCGCGATACTCCGACGCCTACCGTCCCTCCGACTTCCCCGTCGGGCTCTACGGCCTCGACGAGTCCGCGCCCACGATGGCGGTGCCGAACTATCTGGTGACCTCGTCGGGCACCCCGGACGGCGTCGTACGAGACGTCCTCACGAGCCTCTTCGGGGCCCGAACCGCGATAGCCCAGCGGGTTCCCGTCGCCTCGCTGCTGGACCGGAGGCAGGCGATCTTCACGGGGCCGGTCGACCTGCATCCCGGTGCGATCGCGTACTACCGGGACCAGCGCGACTGAGGCCTCAAGAAATCCTCAAGAACTCTCATGGCGGCAGGCCATTCTGCCAATGTGGGGGTCGATCGCGCTCGATTCGACGGAGAATTCATGCCACAGAGCCCACGCCTCTCAGTGCGGCGCAGGCTCGGCACGTCTCCCGGGGTCGTCCTGTGATCGGATCCGGTCGGAGGCTTGCTGTCACGTTCTACTCGGGGGAGGAACGGAGCAGCAGGGACGCCCCCACGGTTCGCGGGGGCGGACCGTGGGGCACTCCGGTGCTCGGGCGGGATCGGCCCCGCGGCGTGGTTACGAACGTGTAAATGTCGACGCATCACTGTGGAGCCACGTGTGCGACCTGGCTAGTTTGGAGAAATGATGACCACCGGTAAGCCCCTCGTCGTTGTCGACAACGTCCAGAAGCACTATGGCGACTTCCAGGCGCTCACGGACATCGATCTCACGGTCGATGCCGGCGAGGTCGTCGTCGTGATCGGTCCCTCGGGCTCGGGCAAGTCGACACTGTGTCGCACGATCAACCGCCTCGAGACCATCACGAGCGGCACCATCAGCATCGACGGCAAGGCCCTCCCCGCCGAGGGCAAGGGACTCGCGAATCTGCGCGCAGACGTCGGCATGGTGTTCCAGTCGTTCAATCTCTTCGCGCACCTCACGATCCTCGAGAACGTGACGCTCGGCCCGATCAAGGTCCGGGGAATGAAGAAGGCCGATGCCGACAAGGAGGCGATGATGCTGCTCGAGCGCGTCGGCGTCGCCCAGCAGGCCTCGAAGCTTCCCGCTCAGCTCTCCGGCGGACAGCAGCAGCGCGTCGCGATCGCCCGCGCCCTCGCCATGCAGCCCAAGGTCATGCTCTTCGATGAGCCGACCAGCGCCCTCGACCCCGAGATGATCAACGAGGTCCTCGACGTCATGGTCGAGCTCGCCCGTGACGGCATGACGATGATCGTCGTGACCCACGAGATGGGATTCGCGCGCAAGGCCGCCAACCGAGTGGTGTTCATGGCCGACGGGAAGATCGTCGAGGAGGCGACCCCCGAGGAGTTCTTCACCAACCCGAAGAGCGACCGCGCCAAGGACTTCCTCTCCAAGCTCCTCACGCACTGACGAGCCTCACAGACCTTTGCACACACAGCACACCAAGGAGACGCACATGCGACGCACACGGACACTGGCAGGAATCGGGATCGCGACGGTTGCACTGTTCGCGCTGACCGCCTGCAACAGCGGCAGCCCGTCCAGCCCCGGCACCGGAACCGGCGGCGATGAGGGCGAGGACTCGACCTGGTTCGAGGTCGCCGATGACGTGCAGCTCGAGGGCAGCCCGACATTCGACGCCATCCAGGAGCGCGACAAGGTCGTCGTCGGCGTCAAGGAGGACCAGCCCGGTCTCGGCTACCTCGACGTGACGACGGGCGAGCGCACCGGCTTCGACGTCGACATCGCCCGCTGGATCGCCGCATCGCTCGGCTACGACGAGGACAAGATCGAGTTCAAGCCGATCGCCTCGGCGAACCGCGAGCAGGCGATCACGAACGGCGACATCGACTACTACGTCGGCACGTATTCGATCAACGACAAGCGCAAGGAGCTCATCGACTTCGCCGGCCCGTACTTCATCACGGGCCAGGGGCTGCTCGTCGCGGCGGACGCCGACGACGCCGAGGCGCTCGAGGACTTCAACGGAAAGACCGTGTGCTCCGCGACCGGTTCGACGCCGATCCAGAACATCAAGGCGAACTTCCCCGACATCAAGACGCAGGAGTACGACCTGTACTCCGCCTGCGTGCAGGATCTGATCGACGGCAAGGTCGACGCGGTCACCACCGACCAGGCCATCCTGATCGGCTACGCGGCTCAGTACCCCGACGATGTCAAGGTCACGGGCGGACTCTTCACCGAGGAGCGCTACGGTGTCGGCCTCACGAAGGGTGACGACGCGTTGCGCGCGCACATCAACGAGCTCTTCACCGACGGTGGCGACATCTGGCAGGCGATCTTCGACGCGAACCTCGGTTCCAGCGGCATCGAGGTCGAACAGCCCGAGGTCGACGCGTACTGATCGACATGGGCGGCCTCCTCAGGGAGGCCGCCCATTCACTCTGAAGAAGGGAGGGTGGCGTGGACGTCATCTTCGGCAACCTCGACCTCTGGGGACAGGCGATCAGCAACACGCTGATCGTGTTCTTCGGGGGCGGGATCATCGCGCTGATCCTGGGCCTGATCGTGGGGGCGATGCGCGTCTCACCCGTGCCGATCGCCCGCGGCGTGGGCACGGTGTACGTGAACACCGTGCGCAACACCCCGCTGACCCTCGTGTTCTTCTTCTTCGTCTTCGGATACCCGCAACTCGGCCTTCCAGAACTGTCGAACCTCGTGCTCGGAATCCTCGCCATCGGCATCTACACGGCGACCTACGTCGCAGAGGTCTTGAGGGCAGGCATCAACACAGTCCCGGTCGGCCAGGCCGAGGCCGCCAGAGCGATCGGGCTTCCGTTCGGACAGGTGATGAGTCTGGTGATCCTCCCTCAGGCCTTCCGATCGGTCGTCCCGCCGATGATGAGCGTCTTCATCGCGCTGCTGAAGAACACGACCGTCGCGGCCGGGTTCTCGGTCGCCGAGCTGGCGGCCCTCCGATCGACGGTCAATGATTCAGCGGACCGCCCCGGCAACCCGATGGAGGTCCTCCTGTGGGTCGCCGTCGTGTTCGTCGTCCTGGTGCTGCTGTTGAGCTGGCTGCAGCGATATCTCGAGAACCGTTGGAGGATCGCGCGATGAGCTCTGTACTGTATGACGTCCCCGGACCCCGGGCGATCGCCCGCAACCGGGTCATCGCGGTCGCCACTGTCGTCCTCGTGCTTGCCGCCATCGGCTTCGTCGTGTTCCGGATGGTGGAGACGGGCCAGTTCTCGGCGGAGAAATGGTATGTGTTCACGTTCTCCAACGTGTGGATGGGAATCCTCAAGGCCCTGGGCAACACGCTTGCAGCGTTCGCTCTCGCCGCTGTCCTCAGCGTCGTCCTCGGCTTCGTGCTCGCCATCGGGCGGCTTTCCGAGCACGCGTGGGTGCGGATCCCGGTGACAGCCGTCACCGAGCTCTTCCGTGCCGTCCCGGTGCTGGTGTTCATGATGCTGCTCTACTACGGGCTTCCCGTGGTCGGCATCAAGATGGATCCCTACTGGGCCGTCGTGATCGCGCTGATGGCCTACAACGGCTCCGTGCTCGCAGAGGTGCTGCGGGCCGGCATCGAGTCCCTGCCCCGCGGGCAGAAGGAGGCGGGCTACGCGGTCGGACTCCGCAAGAGCGGTGTGATGCGTCTCATCCTGCTCCCGCAGGCGATCAGGGCGATGCTCCCGGTGATCGTCGCGCAGCTGGTCGTCACGATGAAGGACACCGCTCTCGGCTTCATCATCACCTACCCCGAGCTGCTGTACTACGCGAAGCAGCTGACGTCGCAGCAGGGTCGCCCGATCCTGCAGTCGGCCTTCGTCATCGGCGGCATCTACATCGTCATGTGCCTCATCCTGTCGGGCATCGCGAGATGGGTGGAGATCCAGACTCGACGCTCGCCCAAGGTGAAGGCCATCCATGCTGCCGAGGATCCTCGTCAGCATGGCGACGGCACCGACACCGAGCTCATCACCCTGCAGCGCGGAGGCAGCGGCTTCGGCGGCACTGGGGGAGTGGGCGGGCTGGACGGCTCCGATCCGAAGTGACGTCCACCGGCGCGGGGCGACCGCCTCGCGCCGGTAGACTCCTGTCTCGTGTCTGAGTCTCCCGAAATCACCCCGGAAGCGGTCGAAGCCGCTGTCGCGGCGGCGCTCGAAGCGATCGCCGCAGCCGCCGATACGACCGAACTGAAAGCCGCCCGTGCCGCGCATGTCGCCGACGGATCGCCGCTCGCCGTCCTGAACGCCTCGATGCGTCAGGTGGCTCCCGAGAACAAGGCCGCCTTCGGCAAGCTCGTCGGTCAGGGCCGCGGCCAGGTCACGAAAGCGCTCGCCGCCAAGGAGGAGGAGCTCGCCGCTGCCGAGGTCGCGGCCCGCCTCGAGTCCGAGCGCCTCGACATCACGGCGATTCCCTCGCGGACACGCGTCGGAGCGCGGCATCCGCTGACCCTGCTGAGCGAGCAGATCTCGGACATCTTCGTGGGCATGGGCTGGGAGATCGCGGAAGGACCCGAGCTCGAGCACGAGTGGTTCAACTTCGACGCCCTGAACTTCGACGTCGACCACCCCGCCCGCCAGGAGCAGGACACGTTCTACGTCGACCCGCCGTCGCGTCACCTCGTCATGCGCACGCACACGAGCCCGGTGCAGGTGCGTTCGATGCTCGAGCGCGACGTGCCGATCTACGTCCTGTGCCCGGGCCGGGTGTACCGCACCGACGAGTTCGACGCGACGCACCTGCCCGTGTTCACGCAGTTCGAAGGACTCGTCGTCGACAAGGGCATCTCGATGGCGCATCTCAAGGGAACGCTCGACCACGTCGCGCGTCAGCTCTTCGGACCGGAGGCGAAGACGCGCTTCCGCACGAACTTCTTCCCCTTCACCGAGCCCTCCGCCGAGCTCGACCTCTGGCACCCGACCTTCAAGGGCGGCGCGCGGTGGATCGAGTGGGGCGGCTGCGGCATGATCAACCCGAACGTGCTCCGTGCGGCCGGGATCGATCCGGATGTCTACAGCGGCTTCGCGTTCGGCATGGGCGTCGAGCGAGGACTCATGTTCCGCAGCGATGTGCAGGACATGCGGGACATGGCAGAGGGCGATGTCCGTTTCAGCGAGCAGTACGGGATGGTGGTGTGATGCGCGTCCCGCTTTCGTGGCTGCGTGAGTACGTCGATCTGGCAGCGGATGCGACACCGGAAGACGTCCTCGCGGCGCTGGTGACGGTCGGTTTCGAGGAGGAGGACGTCCACCGCTTCGAGATCTCCGGTCCCGTCGTCGTCGGACAGGTCGTCTCGCTCGAGGCCGAGCCGCAGTCCAACGGCAAGACGATCAACTGGTGTCAGGTGGATGTCGGTGAGGCGAACGGTGGCATCCGCGGAATCGTCTGCGGCGCGCACAACTTCGTCGCCGGTGACAAGGTCGTCGTGACGCTTCCCGGTGCGGTGCTGCCGGGGCCGTTCCCGATCGCCGCCCGCAAGACCTATGGGCACGTGTCCGACGGCATGATCGCCTCGGCGCGGGAGCTGGGCCTCGGCGACGAGCACAACGGCATCCTCGTGCTCGCGGATCTCGGCATCGATGCGCCTGTCGGCACCGACGCCATCAGCCTGCTCGGACTCGATGATGTCGCCGTCGAGATCAACGTCACGCCCGACCGCGGGTACGCGTTCTCGCTGCGCGGTGTCGCCCGCGAGTACTCGCACGCCACCGGGGCGCCGTTCCGCGACCCCGCCGAGCGCGACTTCGCCGAGCTCCAGCCCGGTACCGGTCACACGGCGATCGTCGATGACGTCGCGCCCGTGCGCGGCCGCGTGGGGGCGAGCGAGTTCGTCACCCGCGTCGTCCGCGACGTCGACCCGTCGCGCCCCACTCCGCCGTGGATGATCGCGCGTCTGTCTCTCGCGGGCATGCGCTCCCTCGGCATCCTGATCGACATCACGAACTACGTGATGCTCGAGCTGGGGCAGCCGCTGCACGGATACGACCTCGACAAGCTGTCCGGCGGCATCACGGTGCGTCGAGCGACGGCCGGTGAGAAGATGACGACTCTCGACGGGCAGGAGCGCAAGCTCCACGTCGAGGATCTCCTGATCACCGACGAGTCGGGTCCCATCGGTCTGGCCGGCGTGATGGGCGGCGGCACGACCGAGATGAGCGACACGACGCGCACCGTGCTGATCGAGGCCGCGACGTTCGACCCTGTGACGATCGCGCGCACCGCGCGCCGTCACAAGCTGCCCAGCGAGGCCTCCAAGCGCTTTGAGCGCGGCGTCGACCCCCTCGTGCCCTTCGTGGCCGCCCGTCGTGCCGCCGACCTGATGGTCGAGTTCGCCGGTGGCACGCTCACCGACGAGGGCGGCGCTCTGTTCGCCGAGGTCTTCGTCGCGGACATCGATCTCCCGCGCGGATTCGTGCAGGGGCTCATCGGCGTCGACTACTCCGACGACGAGATCGTCGACGCGCTCACGACCATCGGCGGCGAGGTCTCCGATTCGGATGCCGGGTGGACGGTCATCCCGCCGACCTGGCGTCCCGACCTCACCGACAAGTGGACTCTCGCCGAAGAGGTCGCCCGCATCCACGGTCTCGACCGCATCCCGTCCGTGCTGCCGACGCCTCCGTCCGGTCGAGGTCTCACCGCCCATCAGCAGGGTCGCCGCCGCGTCGCCGACGCATTGGCGGCTGCCGGTCTCGTCGAGACGCCGTCGTTCCCCTTCACGGTCGAGGCCGAGAACGATCTGCACGGGTCGGCGTCGGGCGAGCACCTGCCCAGCATCCGGCTGGCGAACCCGCTCGACGGCTCCGCGCCCTTCCTGCGTCGCTCGCTCATCCCCGGCCTGCTGCAGACCGCGCACCGCAACATCTCACGGGGCCTCACCGACCTCGCGCTGTTCGAGACGGGTGTCGTGTTCCTGCCCGAACCCGGCGTCGAGTACGGCACCGACGAGGTGCCGCCACTGGGTGTGCGTCCGTCGGACGAGACGCTCGCCGCGCTGAACGCGTCGATCCCGCCGCAGCACCGCCATGTCGCAGCGCTGTTCACGGGCAATGTCGTGGCAAAACAGCCGGGACGCGCCGCGGAGCCATACGGGCTCTCCGAGGCTCTCGACGCCGCCCGGGTCATTGCGGCGGCAGCCGGTGTCGACCTCGACGTCGTGCAGGGGCAGCGCGCGGCGCTGCACCCCGGACGCACCGGTGTGCTCTCCGTCGGCGATGTCGAGATCGGCTACGTCGGCGAGCTCCACCCCGACGTGGCGGCCGGCGCAGATCTTCCCGGTCGCGCCACGGTGCTCGAACTCGACCTCGACGGCATCCTCGCGCTCGGCGGCACCCGTGCCGTCGCGGCCTCGCTGTCGACGTTCCCCGCTGCCACGCAGGACGTGTCGCTGGTACTCGGAGCGGATGTGCCGGCGGGCGATGTGCGCGCTGCGCTGACCGAGGGCGCCGGCGCGCTTCTCGAGTCGATCCGCCTCGTGGACGACTACCGCGGGGACGGCGTCGCCGACGGCCAGAAGAGCCTCACCTTCGCGCTGCGCTTCCGCGCGGACGACCGCACGCTCACCGCAGCCGAGGCGACCGAGGCGAAGCTCGCCGGAGTCGCTGTCGCGGCCGAGCGCTTCGACGCGACGCTGCGCGACTGAGAGAGCCTCGCCGGAACCGACCTGCACGCGGACTGCACCCGAACGGTGCGGTCCGCGTGCGCGTGTTCGCTCGGGTTGCGACGATCGCCGCCGAGCCGACCGGAGCGCGGTGGGGCTTCGAGGTACCGTGGCGACATGAGCATCCTTCCCCACAGCACGCCAGCGGCGGTTCCCGATGGCGTCCGACCGATGGGCGAAGGGCCGTTCCTCCACCCGGGCGACCAGATCTCCTGGCACTACCGCAAGCCCGGCTGGCAGTCTGGCGACGCGTCGACCATCACACCCATGCGAGTGGTCCGCGACGATGAGCGCGGCCTGGTGGCCTGGCTCGCCCCCGGCACGCTCCAGGAAGGGCAGGGCACTCCGGAGGGCGAGCGCATCCGGACGGTTCCGCTCGATCGGCGGTGGCTCGATCCACGTACCCGGATCGTGGAGGAGTGGTGGGGCAACGGCATCCTGCGCATAGCTCCCGCCGGTGCGGCGTGGTCTGTGTGGCTCTTCTGGAGCGACGTGAGCGGTGCGGAGTGGGAGTTCGCGGGATGGTACGTGAACCTCGAGAATGCGCATCTGCGCACCGACCGCGACACGTACTCATCGGATCACATCCTCGACGTGGAGATCGAGGCGGACGGTCGTGTGCACCTGAAAGACGAGGACGAGGTGATCGCGGCCGTCGAGCAAGGGCGACTCACCTCCGAGCAGGCGGCGCAGATCGAACGACACGCGGACGCGGCGATCGAGTCCTTCCACCACGGCGACTGGCCGTTCGATGCCGAATGGCGCGACTGGCGCCCGGATCCCTCGTGGACGGTCCCTGAACTGTCCGGTCTGTCGGACCTCCGCACGAGCTGACCCGGCATCCGCCCTGAGCGGAAGCCCCTTCCCCTCTCGCGGCGAAGATGGTGGCATGGGGGCATGACGGACGTTCTGATCCTCGGCGGCACCGGCTGGCTGTCCGGCCGCATCGCCAGACGGCTGCTCCTGGGCGGCGCGACGGTGATGTGCCTGGCGCGAGGAGGACGACCGTCTCCGGAAGGGGCGAGCCTCGTGCTGGCCGATCGTGACGGCGCCGACCCGTATGACGCGGTGGCGGGTCGGGACTGGGACCACGTGATCGACGTCTCATCGACTGCGGCCCACGTCTCCGCTGCCGTCGCTGCGCTCGGTGAGAGAGCCGGCCGCTGGACGTACGTATCGGCGATGTCGGCATACTCCGATGACGAGACTGTCGGAGCAGACGAGTCGGCGACGCTGCATCCGCCCGCTGAGGCCGGTGACGACGAGTACGGCCGGCAGAAGGTGGCCGCCGAGAACGCAGTCCGCGCACTCGGCGACCGCAGCCTGATCGTGCGCCCGGGACTGATCGTCGGGGCGGACGACCCGAGCGATCGTTTCGGATACTGGGCTGCCGCTTTCCTGCGCGCCGAGGACGGTCCCGTGCTGCTTCCGCCCGTGGAGGCACGGGATGTGCAGGTGATCGACGTCGAGGATCTGTCGGAGTTCATCGCCACGACGACGGCCACCGGCGTGATCAACACGATCGGCGATCGGCACAGGCTGGGCGACGTCCTCGACGCCGTGCGCAGACTCACCGGACACCGGGGGGACACCGTGACGGCAGCCGACACGTGGCTCGTCGAGCACGGCGTGGCGTATTGGGCGGGAGAGCGGTCGCTGCCGCTGTGGCTGCCGAGCGAGATGACCGGATTCATGACGAGGTCGAACGCCCGTTTCCACGCGGCCGGAGGACGGCTGCGTCCGCTCGATGAGACGATCGCCACGGTGGTCGATGACGAGAAGGCCCGCGGCGTCGACCGCGAGCGCAAGGCCGGACTGACCCGCGCCGATGAGCTCGCACTGCTGCAGCTGCTCGCCTGACCGCAGGCCTCGCTAGACTGCGATCAGTGACACGGGGTGCCGCATCCGCGGCTGAGAACAGACCCGTCGAACCTGATCTAGTTCGTACTAGCGAAGGGATGTCGCAATGAGCGATCTTCTGCGTCCTGATTCCGAATCGACCTTGGCTGTCTCGGCCGCTGAGCTGCTGGCAGGGCTGCGTGACAGTCCGCCTCTGACGCACTGCATCACCAACAGTGTCGTCACGGGCTTCACCGCGAACGTGCTGCTCGCCCTGGGCGCGGCGCCGGCGATGGTCGACATCGTCGGTGAGGCGGGTGTGTTCGCCGGGGCTGCCTCCGGCTTGCTGATCAACCTCGGCACCCCGACGCCCGAGCAGCGAGCGGCGAGCCTCGAAGCCACCGCGGGAGCCTCCGCCGCAGGCACCCCGTGGGTGCTGGACCCCGTCGCGATCGGCGTGCTGCCGGTGCGCACGGCACTCGCCCACGAGCTGGCCGACGTGCGTCCCACGGCGATCAGGGGGAACGCCTCCGAGATCCTCGCCCTCGCCGGGCTCAGCGCAGGAGGGCGCGGTGTCGACGCGACGGACACGACCGATGCCGCGGCAGACGCGGCGCTCGCACTCGCCTCACGGTACGGGTCCGTGGTCGCGGTGTCGGGACCGGTCGACCTGGTGACGGATGGAGTGCGGCTGCTGCGCATCGCGAACGGCCACGAACTGCTCACCCGTGTCACCGGCGGCGGATGCGCGCTGGGAGCCGTCATGGCGGCGTTCCTCGGTGCGGCGCGATCGACCGCTGCGGATCCGCTCACCGCGGTCGCGTCGGCGAGCCTCGTCTACACGATCGCCGCTGAGCGTGCCGTCGCGCAGGCCGAGCGCCCCGGCAGCTTCGCGGTCGCTCTGCTCGACGCCCTCGCCGCCGTGCAGCCGGAAGACCTGGCCGTCGCCGCGCGTGTGCAGGAATACGCGCTGTGATCGCCGACCTCTCCCTCTATCTCGTCACCGATCCCACCCTCTGCGGTGAGCGGGGCGTCGCCGAGACGGTGCGACTCGCCGTGGACGGCGGAGTGCGCATCGTCCAGCTGCGCGCCAAGGACGCGACGGATGCCGAGACCGCTGATCAGCTGATCGAGCTCTCCCGAGTGATCGACGGCCGTGCGCTGCTCGTGGTGAACGACCGCATCGAGGCGGCGCTCCTCGCTCGCGCCAGGGGAGCGCGGGTCGACGGCGTGCACCTCGGCCAGGGCGACGCATCGGTGCTGCGGGCTCGCGAGCGCCTGGGATCCGAGGCGATCATCGGGCTGACGGCGAACACGCCTGAGCATCTCGCCGCGGTGTCGGCGCTGCCCGCGGGAACCGTCGACTATCTCGGCATCGGTGTGATCCGTCCCACTGCCACCAAACCGGACCACCCGCCGGCCCTCGGAATCGACGGCTTCCGCGCGCTCGCCGCGATGGCTGTACTGCCGTGCGTCGCGATCGGGGGCGTGGACATCGACGACATCGAGCGCCTTCGGGATGCGGGAGCGGCGGGGCTCGCCGTGGTCTCCGCCATCTGCGCCGCGGCCGACCCGACGAGCACGGCCCGGACATTTCTCGGCAGGTGGCGGGCAGCGGGCACACCACGTGTGCTCAGCATCGCGGGGAGCGACCCCTCGGGCGGTGCGGGGATCCAGGCGGATCTCAAGTCGATCGCCGCGAACGGGGGCTATGGCATGGCGGCTGTCACGGCGCTCACGGCGCAGAACACCAGGGGAGTCCGAGCAGTGCACGTGCCTCCTGCGGAGTTCCTCCGGCAGCAGCTCGACGCGATCTCGGACGACATCGTCGTCGACGCGGTGAAGATCGGGATGCTGGCGACCACGGACGTGATCGACACCGTCGCCGCCTGGCTCGACGCCGTTCGTCCGCCGATCGTCGTGCTCGACCCGGTCATGGTCGCGACCAGTGGCGATCGGCTGCTCGATCAGGATGCGGAGCGTGCACTCCGCGGGCTCCTCGCGCGCGCGCATGTCGTGACGCCCAACCTCGCTGAGCTCGCTGTGCTCTCCGATCGTCCTGTCACGGGGTGGGACGACGCGCTCGAGGCCGGGGCCGAGCTCTCCGCCCGCATCGGCGGGGCGGTGCTCGTCAAGGGAGGGCACCTGGACGGCGACGACGTTCCGGACGCTCTGATCGATGTGGCCCGTGGGGTGAGACGTGGGTACCCGGGGGTGCGCATCGCGACACGCAACACGCACGGCACCGGCTGCTCCCTGTCGTCGGCGCTGGCGACTCGCCTCGCCGGAGGGGAGTCGCCCGTCGACGCGGTGGAGTCGGCGAGGAGCTGGCTGAGGGAATCGCTGAGGCAGAGCGAGACGCTCGACGTCGGGAGCGGCCACGGACCGGTGAACCACTTCGGCGGCCTCTGGCGACGTGGGGGACTCGAGGCCGCACCCGAGCCCGCCGACATCCGCGATCGGTGGTGGGATCGCATCGCGCACGTGCGGGCCGACATCGACGAGCTGTCCTTCATCCGCAGTCTGGCTGACGGGACTCTCGACCGCGGACGATTCCTCTTCTACCTCCGACAGGACGCGCTGTATCTGCGGGAGTACGCACGGGTGCTCGCGGCGGCCTCGCAGATGGCCCCTACGCCGCACGAGCAGGCGTTCTGGGCTCGGTCGGCGCAGGGGGCGACCACCGGAGAGCTCGAGCTCCACGCATCGTGGCTCGCCCCGGGCGCGGGAGCGGAAGCGGCGATCTTCGCCGACGACCCGGCGCCTGCGACCGTCGCGTACCTCGACCATCTCCGATCTGTGGCCTTCGGCGGGGACTATGCCGAGCTCATCGCAGCCGTGCTGCCGTGCTTCTGGCTGTACACCGATCTCGGAACCCGCCTGCACGCGGGCGAGTTCGACGCGTACGCCCGAGATCCACGGCATCCCTACGCCTCGTGGCTCGCGACCTACGCCGATCCCGACTTCGAGAAGGCGACGGAGGAGGCGATCGGCCATGTGATGCACGCGGCGTCGCAGTCGGATGCCGCGGGGCGCCGTCGGATGCTCCGGGCGTTCGAGGTCTCGAGCGCGCACGAGTTCGCATTCTTCGCAGCGCCGGCGGCCCACGCGCCCGGCAGATGACGGGCCGGATTTGCGCATGCCGCGACGAGCGCGCTATCGTCGCGGCATGCCTTCGGCCGCCACGGAAACTCTGACGCTCGTTCCGAGCGTCATCGCCGTGCGCCGACGCCGCAGCGGCCGCCGACTCTAGGCGACCCTGCGCTTCTGCCTGCGTACGCACGGCGGTCGAGTGCCGGTGTCGCCGCCCCGGTTCCCGACACTGCACCCCGCGTTCGCCGAGGGGTCCGACCGTTAAGGTAGAAGAATGACGTATTCCGTCGCCGTCTCCGGCGCTTCCGGCTATGCGGGCGGCGAGATCCTGCGCCTGCTCGCGTCTCATCCCGACATCGAGATCCGCACGGTGACGGCGCACTCGAACGCCGGTCAGCCGCTTGTGCAGCATCAGCCGCATCTGCGGTCGCTCGCCCACCTCACCCTGCAGGACACCACGCCCGAGACCCTCGCCGGGCATGACATCGTATTCCTCGCTCTGCCGCACGGGCAGTCCGGTCAGTACACCGACGCGCTCGGCGACACCCCGCTCGTGATCGATGCGGGAGCGGACCATCGGCTGACGTCGCAGGCTTCCTGGGACGCGTTCTATGGCGGCGACTTCCACGAGCCGTGGGCGTACGGTGTCCCCGAGCTCCTGGTCGGCGGCGTGAAGCAGCGCGAGACGCTGCGCGGGGCGACGCGCATCGCGGCCCCCGGCTGCAACGCCTCGACGGTGAGCCTCAGTCTCGCCCCCGGAGTCGCGGCAGGAGTGATCGACCCCGGCGACATCGTGTCGGTGCTCGCCGTCGGTCCGTCGGGTGCGGGAAAGAGCCTCAAGACCAACCTGCTCGCGAGCGAGATCCTCGGCACCGCCAATCCGTACGCGGTCGGGGGCACGCATCGGCACATCCCAGAGATCCGCCAGGCGCTCGCCGCGGCATCCGGCGCTCCCGCCGACGGCATCCGCATCTCGTTCACGCCGGTGCTCGTCCCGATGTCGCGGGGCATCCTCGCCACGTCGACCGCGCCGATCGTCGGCGACGTCAGCGATGCCGAGATCCGCGCCGCCTGGGAGGACGCCTACGGCGACGAGACCTTCGTGCAGCTGCTGCCCGAAGGCCAGTTCCCCCGCACCGCCGACGTCCTCGGGGCCAACACGGCCCTGATCGGCCTGACCGTCGATCGCGCGGCGAACCGTGTGACCGTGGTCACCGCGGTCGACAACCTCGTCAAGGGCACCGCAGGCGCTGCCGTCCAATCCATGAACCTCGCGCTGGGGCTGCCCGAGTCCCGCGCCCTCTCAGTGAACGGAGTCGCGCCGTGAGCGTCACCGCCCCCGCAGGATTCGAAGCGGCCGGAGTCGCCGCAGGTCTCAAGTCGACCGGCAAGCCCGATGTCGCCGTCGTGGTCAATCGCGGCCCGCGCAAGGTGGGTGCGGCCGTGTTCACCAGCAACCGCGCCAAGGCGAACCCGATCATCTGGTCGCAGCAGGCCGTCGCGGATCGCGTGGTCGAGGCTGTCGTGTTGAACTCCGGAGGCGCGAACTGCTTCACCGGCAGCTTCGGCTTCCAGACCACGCATCAGACCGCTGAGAAGGCTGCAGAGCTGCTCGGCATCGGCGCCGGCGACGTGCTCGTGTGCTCGACGGGCCTCATCGGGGTCGGAGACGAGGTCTTCCGCGCGAAGGTCCTCGCGGGCACCGAACAGGCGATCGCAGAGCTGTCCGCCGAGGGCGGCGGGATCGCGGCCGAGGCGATCATGACCACAGACAGCGTGTCGAAGACCGCTGTGGTCAGCCGAGACGGCTGGACCATCGGCGGCATGGCCAAGGGCGCAGGCATGCTCGCACCCGGCCTTGCGACGATGCTCGTCGTCATCACGACGGATGCCGTGCTCGAGCCTCTCGAGGCGGATGCCGCGCTGCGATTCGCCGCCGGCACGACGTTCGACCGCCTCGACTCGGACGGATGCATGTCGACGAACGATCAGGTCACACTGCTCGCGAACGGTGCGTCCGAGGTGGTGCCCGACCTCAAGGACTTCTCCGCTGCTCTCGCGGAGCTGTGTCAGGAGCTCGCGGTCAAGCTGCAGGGCGACGCCGAGGGGGCCAGCCACGACATCACCATCGAGGTGCAGCACGCTGCGACCGAGGGGGAGGCCGTCGAGGTCGGCCGCTCCGTCGCGCGGAACAACCTCTTCAAGGCCGCGATCTTCGGCAACGATCCGAACTGGGGTCGGGTGCTCGCGGCGATCGGCACCACGAACGCGCAGTTCGACCCGTACGACGTCGACGTCTGGATGAACGGCGTCCGGGTGTGCAGCGAAGGAGGCCCCGACCGTCCGCGCGAAGAGGTCGACCTCACTCCGCGCGCCACCCATCTCGTGATCGACCTCAAGGTCGGCGATGCCACCGCGACGATCCTGACGAACGACCTCACCCACGATTACGTGCACGAGAACAGCGCCTACGCCTCATGACCGACATCCAGGACACCACCCCGGACGTCGCCGCCGTCAAGGCCGCGACCCTCATCGAGTCGCTTCCGTGGCTGAAGAAGTTCCGCGACCAGATCGTCGTCGTCAAGTACGGCGGCAACGCGATGGTCTCGGACGAGCTGCAGGAGGCCTTCGCGCAGGACATCGCCTACCTGCGATACGTCGGCGTGCTGCCCGTCGTCGTGCACGGCGGCGGACCGCAGATCTCCGACATGCTGCAGCGGCTCGAGATCCCGAGCGAGTTCAAGGGCGGCTACCGGGTCACCAACACCGAGGCGATCAGCGTCGTGCGCATGGTCCTCACCGGCCAGGTGAACCCCCAGCTCGTCTCGAAGATCAACTCGCACGGTCCGATCGCGACCGGTCTCAGCGGTGAGGATGCGGGCCTGTTCGGCGGCCGTCGGCGCGGTGTCGTGATCGACGGCGAAGAGATCGACCTCGGACGCGTCGGCGACGTCGTGGAGGTCGACCCGACCCCGGTGCTCGATCACCTCGCGGCGGGCCGCGTGCCCGTCGTGTCGAGCATCGCGCCCGACCTCGATCACCCGGGCCAGTCGCTCAACGTGAACGCAGATGCTGCAGCCGCAGCGCTCGCCGTTGCGCTCAACGCTCGCAAGCTCGTCATCCTGACAGACGTGCCGGGGCTCTACGCCGACTGGCCCAACCGCGACTCGCTCGTGTCGCACCTCACCTCGGAGGCTCTCGTCGAGATGCTGCCGACACTCGAATCCGGCATGATCCCGAAGATGAAGGCGTGCCTGGATGCGATCGAGGGCGGCGTCGACGCCGCCGCGATCATCGACGGACGCGTGCCGCATTCGGTGCTCGTCGAACTCTTCACCAGCAAGGGAATCGGAACAGAAGTGGTCTTGGGAAGCGCAGGGACGAACGCATGAGCAACTGGCAGGACGACGCAGCAAGCGATCTGGTCCTCAACGCAGGCCCACGGCTGGCGATGCTCACCCGAGGCGAAGGGTCGTATCTCTGGGACTCCGAGGGCAAGCGCCACCTCGACTTCCTCGCCGGAATCGCGGTGACCTCGCTCGGCCATGCGCATCCCGTGTTCGTCGAGGCCGTCTCACGGCAGGCCGCGACTCTCGCGCACGTGTCCAATTACTTCGCGACGCCATCGCAGCTCGCTCTCGCGGCACGGCTGAAGCGCCTTGCGGGGGCCGGGATCGACGGTCGCGTCTTCTTCTCCAACTCGGGCGCAGAGGCGAACGAGGCGGCGTTCAAGCTCGCCCGACTGCACGGAGGCACTGAGAAGCCGCGGATCATCGCTCTCGAGAACGGGTTCCACGGGCGCACGATGGGCTCGCTCGCCCTGACGGCCAAGGCGGCCATGCGCGCACCCTTCGAGCCGATGCCCGGGGGAGTCGAGCATATTCCGGCGACCATCGAGGCTCTCGAGGCCGCGATCGACGACCGGGTCGCGGCGGTCATCGTCGAACCGATCCAGGGCGAGGCCGGCGTGGTCGAGCTTCCCGACGGATATCTTCAGGCCGCCCGCTCGCTCACGCTGAAGCACGGGGCGCTGCTCATCGTCGACGAGATCCAGACGGGCGCCGGACGCACGGGGGCCTGGTTCGGCTTCAGTCATGAGGGCATCACGCCCGACGCGATCACGCTCGCGAAGGGCATCGGCGGAGGCTTCCCGATCGGCGCTCTCGTCACCTACGGTGCGGCGAGCTCGCTCTTCACGCCGGGTTCGCACGGATCCACGTTCGGTGGCAACCCGCTCGCGACGGCCGTCGCGGATGCGGTGCTCACCGAGATCGAGAACGCCGGCCTCGTCGAGAACGCCGCGCGTCGCGGTGAGGAGATCCGACAGATCATCGCGGATATCGACTCGCCTCTCATCACCGGCGTGCGCGGACGAGGACTGCTCATCGGTGTCGCGCTGAGCGCCCCCGTCGCGAACGAGGTCGTCGCCGCAGCCCAGGATCGCGGCCTCATCGTGAACGCCGCCAACCCCGAGACGGTGCGCATCGCCCCGGCTCTCACGATCGGCGACTCAGAGCTCGCCGCGTTCCGCGAGCTCTTCGCCGCCTCGCTCGCCGATGTACAGACATCCCTCGCCGAATCCGGAAAGGCCCCCGCATGACCCGCCACCTGCTGCGTGACGACGATCTGACCCCCGCTGAGCAGGCGGAGATCCTCGATCTCGCCATCGAGCTGAAGAAGGACCGCTGGTCGAACAAGGCGCTCGCCGGCCCCCAGACGGTCGCGGTGATCTTCGACAAGTCGTCCACCCGCACCCGTGTCTCGTTCGCGGTCGGAATCGCCGATCTCGGAGGCACGCCGTTGATCATCTCGACCGCGAGCAGCCAGCTCGGCGGCAAGGAGACCCCGTCCGACACCGCACGCGTTCTCGAGCGCCAGGTCGCGGCGATCGTCTGGCGCACCTACGCGCAGGCAGGACTGGAGGAGATGGCCGCCGGCACCACGGTTCCCGTCGTCAACGCCCTCTCCGACGACTTCCACCCGTGCCAGCTGCTCGCCGACCTGCTCACCATCCGTGAGCACAAGGGCGACCTGAAGGGGCTGACCTTGACGTTCTTCGGCGATGGCCAGAGCAACATGGCGCACTCGTACGCGTTGGCCGGTGTCACGGCCGGCATGCACGTGCGCATCGCGTCACCCGCGGAGTACGCCCCGCGTGCCGATGTCGTCGAGGCGGCCGACCGTCGCGCTGCGGAGACCGGCGGCTCGATCACGTTGTTCACCGATGCGGTCGAGGCCGCGGCCGGCGCCGACGTGGTTGTCACCGACACCTGGGTGTCGATGGGCAAGGAAGAGGAGAAGCTCGCGCGCATCCGCGACCTCGGCGGCTACAAGGTGACCCCCGAGACGATGGAGATCGCCGATTCCGAGGCCATCTTCATCCACTGCCTCCCGGCCGACCGCGGCTACGAGGTGGATTCCGAGGTCATCGACGGCCCGCAGAGCGTCGTCTGGGACGAGGCGGAGAACCGTCTCCACGCCCAGAAGGCCCTGCTCGTCTGGCTGCTCGGCAAGAAGGACGCATGATGGTCGATTCGAAGAGCGAAGGCACGAACGAAGGCGCACTGTGGGGCGCCCGCTTCGCGAGCGGGCCTTCACCCGAGCTCGTCGAGCTCAGCAGATCGACGCATTTCGACTGGGTGCTCGCTCCCTACGACATCGCCGGGTCGCATGCCCACGCGACCGCCCTCGCCGCCGCCGGATATCTCGAGCCCGACGAGGCGACCCGGATGCACGAGGGACTGGATGCCGTCGCTCGCAAGGTCGCGGACGGCACTCTCCAGCCCGTTCCCTCCGATGAGGATGTGCACGGTGCCCTCGAGCAGGCGCTGATCGCCGAGCTCGGCCCCGAACTCGGCGGACGCCTGCGCGCCGGACGCAGCCGCAACGATCAGATCGCCACCCTCGTGCGCATGTATCTGATCGACCACGCCCGGGTGATCGCGCGCGACATCCTCCGCGTCATCGACGCCCTCGTCGCTCAGGCAGAGGCTCATCCCGACGCGATCCTGCCAGGACGCACGCACCTGCAGCACGCGCAGCCGGTGCTCCTCGCTCACCACCTTCAGGCCCACGGCTGGCCGCTCGTGCGCGAGCTCGAGCGTCTGGTCGACTGGCGTCGTCGCGCAGGCGTCTCGCCCTATGGCGGGGGAGCGCTCGCTGGCTCGACGCTCGGGCTCGATCCCGCGCTGGTCGCGTCGGAACTCGGACTCGACCGCCCGGCCGAGAACTCTCTCGACGGCACCGCTGCGCGCGACGTCGTCGCCGAGTTCGCCTTCATCACGGCGATGACGGGCGTCGACATCTCGCGTCTGAGCGAGGAGATCATCCTCTGGAACACGCGCGAATTCGGTTTCGTCACGCTGCACGACGGGTACTCGACAGGGTCGAGCATCATGCCGCAGAAGAAGAACCCCGACATAGCGGAGCTCGCTCGCGGCAAGTCGGGGCGCCTGATCGGCAATCTGTCAGGCCTGATGGCGACGCTCAAGGGTCTCCCGCTGGCCTACAACCGCGACCTGCAGGAGGACAAGGAGCCGGTCTTCGATTCGGTGCAGACCCTCGAGGTCGTGCTTCCCGCGTTCGCCGGCATGATCGCCACGCTGCGCTTCGACACCGAGCGGATGGCGGCACTCGCCCCCCAGGGATTCTCGCTCGCGACCGATGTCGCAGAGTGGCTCGTGAAGCGCCGGGTGCCGTTCCGCGATGCGCACGAGATCTCCGGCGCGCTCGTGCGGGCCTGCGAAGAGCAGGGGATCGGCCTCGAAGATGCCTCCGACGAGCTGCTGCTCTCGGTCTCACCGCATCTGGTTCCCGAGGTGCGTGAGGTTCTCACGATCGAGGGTTCCGTGGCATCGCGCACCGGCGCCGGGGGAACCGCGCCGGTGCGGGTGGCGGAGCAGCGCGCAGAGCTCGTCGCCAGGGCACAGGCCGCGGCGCACG
>JAZBLP010000058.1:0-26455 GCA_037033305.1 Actinomycetota bacterium
CCTTCGACTTCGACATCTTCTTGCGGTCGGGGTCGACGATGAAGCCGGAGATCGCGGCGTTGCGCCACGGCGCTCGCCCGTCCTCGAGGGTCGAGCGCAGCATGGTCGAGAAGAGCCACGTGCGGATGATGTCCTGTCCCTGCGGACGCAGGTCGAACGGTGCCGTGAGCTGCCACAGCTCCTCGTCGCGCTGCCAGCCGCCGGCGAGCTGCGGAGTGAGCGACGAGGTGGCCCAGGTGTCGAGGATGTCGGCCTCGGCCTCGAAACCGCCGGCCACACCGCGCTGATCCTCGGAGTACCCCTCGGGCACGTCCGTCGTCGGGTCGATGGGAAGACTCGCGTGGTCGGGCGCGATCACCCGGTCGTAGTCGCGTTCGCCGTTCTCATCGAGTCCGTACCAGAGCGGGATCGGCACGCCGAAGAAGCGCTGACGCGACACGAGCCAGTCTCCGGTCAGACCTCCGACCCAGTTCTCGTAACGCACACGCATGAAGTCCGGGTGCCAGGCCAGCTGCGTCCCGCGCTCGAGCAGCTCGTCGCGCAGCTTCGCGTCGCGTGCGCCGTTGCGGATGTACCACTGGCGGGTCGAGACGATCTCGAGAGGACGGTCGCCCTTCTCGAAGAACTTCACGGCGTGGTTGAACGGCTTGCCGACGGCCGTCATGTCTCCGGTCTCCTGGAGCTTCTCGACGATGGCCTTGCGAGCGGAGAACACCGTCTTTCCCGCGAGCTCGTCGGTGTACCAGGCGATCGCGTCGGCGTCTGCGACGATCGACGGTGCCGTCGGAAGGAATCGTCCGTCGAGGCCGATGGTGGTCATGTTCGGGAGGTGGTCGCCAGCCGCCGTGCGCAGTTCGCGCCACCAGATGATGTCGGTCACATCGCCGAAGGTGCAGACCATCGCGGCGCCCGTGCCCTTGTCGGGCTGTGCGAGGTGGTGGCCATGGATCTCGATCTCGGCGCCGAAGAACGGCGTACGCACCTTCGTGCCGATGAGGTGCTTGTGCGGGCCCTCCGGATGCGTGACGATCGCGATGCACGCGGGAAGCAGCTCGGGACGGGTGGTCTCGATCGTGATGGAGCCCGAGCCGTCGGCGAACGGGAAATCGATGGTGTGATACGCGGCCTGCTGATCGCGGTCCTCGAGCTCGGCCTGGGCGATCGCCGAGCGGAAGTCGATGTCCCACAGCGTCGGCGCGAGCGACTGATAGGCCTCTCCGCGCTCGAGGTTGCGCAGGAACGCGAGCTGGCTCTGACGGATCGTGTCGTCGGAGATGGTGCGGTATGTCTGAGTCCAGTCGACCGAGAGGCCGAGCTGGCGGAACAGTGCCTCGAACTGCTTCTCGTCCTCGATCGTCAGGCGTTCGCACAGCTCGATGAAGTTGCGACGACTGATGGGAACCTGGTCGGCGGCGCGGCTGGATTTGTTGTCGCCGCCTTCGAACGGCGGGGTGAAGTCGTTCTGGTAGGGGAGCGTCGGGTCGCATCGCACGCCGTAGTAGTTCTGCACGCGGCGCTCGGTGGGGAGGCCGTTGTCATCCCAGCCCATCGGGTAGAAGACGTTCTTGCCCCGCATGCGCTCGTAGCGCGCCTTGACGTCGGTGTGCGTGTAGGAGAACACGTGTCCGATGTGCAGGCTGCCGGATGCGGTCGGCGGGGGAGTGTCGATCGAGTAGACGCCCTCGCGTCCTGACTCGGCGGCGCGGATGCGGTCGAACAGGTAGGTGCCGCGCTCGGACCAGGTCTCGCCCCACTTCGCTTCGAGACCTTCGAGTGCGGGCTTGTCAGGAATGGCGGACATGAAGGTTCTCCTCGAGCGATGTATGCGGCACTGTGTGAGCGTGCCTGAGTGTGGATTGTGTCCCACAGTCTAATCGCTGGGGCTGCGAGGCGTCGTCCGGCGCCACCGCCGGTGAGGACGTCATAGAATTGGATCCAGTCCAACAACCGACGTGTCCGCGTCCCTCCGCCTTCCCTCCCGAGGAACAGCATGCCCACCTCCTTCCTGCGCCGCGCGATCCCGCTCGGCGCCACCGTCGCCGTGAGCGCCCTCCTGCTCAGCTCCTGCGCCACTCCCTCCTCCGAGTCCGACGGCGGCGAGATCGTCTGGTCGATCGAGGGTGCGAACC
This sequence comes from Actinomycetota bacterium, assembly GCA_037033305.1. Lineage (GTDB taxonomy): Bacteria > Actinomycetota > Actinomycetes > Actinomycetales > Microbacteriaceae > Microbacterium. The sequence continues at coordinate 2,130 of JAZBLP010000058.1, forward strand.
TCTCGGCCGGTCACATGGACCCGCAGGTGAGTCAGCTCGACGTCTCGGGCATGGTGCAGCGCGCCGTGCTCGACTCCCTCGTGTTCCAGGAGGACGACGGCTCGTTCACGCCGTGGCTGGCGAAGGAGTGGACCGTCTCGGACGACAGCACGGAGTACACCTTCGTCCTCCGCGACGATGTCACCTTCACCGACGGCGAGCCCTTCGACGCCGCGGCGGTCAAGGCGAACTTCGATCGCATCGTCGACCCCGAGACGGAGTCGGCCCAGGCGGCATCGATGCTCGGCGCCGACTTCTACGAGGGCACGGAGGTCGTCGACGACCACACCGTGACCGTGAGCTTCACCCAGCCGTATGCGCCGTTCCTGCAGGCGGCCAGCACTCCGCAGCTGGGCTTCTACTCACCGGCGGTGCTCGCCGAGTCCGCCGATCAGCTGAAGGCCGGGGGGCCCGACGTCACGGTCGGCACCGGTCCGTTCGTGCTCGCCGAGTACACGCCCGATCAGGAGCTCGTCTACACCCGCAACGACGACTACGCCTGGGGTCCGCACGGCGAGGACGCGCCGAAGGTCGAGACGCTGCGCGTCGAGATCCAGCCGGAGGCCTCTGTGCGCACCGGCGTCATGCAGAGCGGGGAGGCGGATCTCGCGAGCAACATCCCGCCGAATCTCGCGGGTGACCTCGGGGACGGCATCACCGTCGATTCGGTCGAGTACCCCGGCCTGCCCTATTCGCTGTACCTCAACGAGAAGTACGGCGTCTTCGCCGATGAGAAGGTCCGGCAGGCGTTCGCCCGGGGCATCGACGTCGACGCGGCGGTCGATGAGATCTTCTTCGGGCAGTTCCCGCGGGCGTGGAGCGTGCTCGGGTCGACGACCCCCGGCTACGACGCCTCGCTCGAAGACAGCTGGCCGTTCGATGCAGCCGCGGCGAACGCTCTCCTCGACGAGGCCGGCTGGACGCAGCGCGACAGCGACGGCATCCGGATGAAGGACGGCAAGCGCCTGTCGGCGCGGTGGATCGCCTGGACCCCGGTGCCGGACGATCGTGCCGCTCTGGCCAACGCGATCCAGTCGGACCTCAAGGGGATCGGCTTCGAGGTCGTGCGCGAGGTGCTGGAACCGGGAGCCTACAACGAGCAGTACGGTCCGAAGACCTTCGACCTGACGGACTGGGGGTTCTCGGGCGTGGACCCCGACTTCCTGCGCTCGCACCTGCACACGGACGGATTCCAGAACGCCTCGCAGGTCGCGGATCCCGAGATCGATGCGCTGCTCGACCAGGCTGTCGCGTCCAGCGACCAGGATCAGCGCAACAGCATCTACACGCAGCTGCAGGAGTGGAACGCGGAGTACACGGCGATCGTGCCGCTGTACAGCCCGTCGGCCATCACCGCCGTCGGCGAGCGCGTGAGCGGTCTCGACTACGACCTGTACGGGCGACCGCTGTTCTACGACGTGAGCGTCGGCTGACGCCTGGGTCGTCGAGCGGCCTCCGGTACACCGCTGCGGTATCGTTCGTGAGCGAGCGCCGCGTGCCGGGCACCGCTCAGGAACTGTCGAGAGGGCGCCCACGGTGAAAGCAGCGCTCCTCCGCATCGCAGGCCTCGCAGCATCCGTCGTCATCGTGCTCTGGGGTGCGGCGACACTCGTCTTCTTGGCATTCCGAATCATCCCGGGCGATCCCGTGTCCGTGATGCTCGGCCCGCAGGCACAGGTCAGCGAGGCGATCAAGGACGGCATCCGCGCGGAGCTCGGCCTCGACCGACCTCCGCTCGAGCAGTATGTGACGTTCATCGGTCAGCTCGCGCGGGGAGACCTGGGGGAGTCGTACCAGCTTCGGATGCCGGTGGCAGAGGTCATCGGCCGCCAGCTCGGTGCGACGCTGCAGCTGTCGGCGCTGGCGCTCGTGATCGCCGTGCTGCTCGCTCTCGCCGTGGCCCTGCTGGTGCGCGGCCAGGCAGGACGAGCCGTCGCCGCGGGCGTCGAGCTCGTCATCCTGTCGTCTCCCGTGTTCTGGATCGGACTGATCCTGCTCAGCGTCTTCGCATTCGGGCTCGGGTGGTTTCCTGTCTCGGGTGCGCGCAATCCGGCGACGATCGTGCTGCCGGCCATCACGCTCGCCCTTCCCGTGGCGGCGCTGCTCAGCCAGGTGCTGCGGGACGGACTCGTGCAGGCCGAGCGGATGCCGTTCGCCGAGACCGTGCGGGCGCGAGGCGCGAGCCCGTCCTGGTTCACGCTGCGTCACGGGCTGAGGCACGGCGCGGCGAACGCGGTGACCCTGGCCGCCTACCTGACGGGGTCCGTGCTCGGCGGCGCGGTGCTCGTCGAGACCGTGTTCGCCCGGGCAGGCCTCGGCCGGGTCACCCTCGCGGCCATCACGAACCGCGATCTGCCGGTGATCACGGGGATCATCCTGCTCAGTGCCATCGTCTTCGTGATCGTGAACCTCGTGATCGAGCTGCTGCATCCGCTCATCGATCCTCGGCTGAGAGCCGGGCGGGGAGGAACGCGATGAAGCGGGCGCAGACCGTGATGCTGTGGTGCGCGGTGGCCGTCCTGCTGGTGCTCGCGTTCGCCGCGGCCTTCCCCGGTGTCCTCGCCACGCATGACCCTCTTCAGACCGACGTGCGTGCGTCGCTTCTGCCGCCGAGCGCCGAGCATGTCTTCGGCACTGATCAGAGCGGCCGCGACGTCTACTCGCGCGTGCTCTACGGGGCCGGGCGCTCGATCGGCATCGGTCTGCTCGCCACGGGCATCGCGCTCGCCGTGGGGCTGCTCATCGGCGCGCTCGCGGGCCTTGCTCCTCGGGGCGTCGACGCCGCGCTCATGCGGGTGAACGACGTGCTCATGGCCTTTCCCGAGTTCCTGGTCGCGCTCGTGGTCGTGGCGGTGCTCGGGCCGGGGCCGGTGAACATCGCGATCGCCGTGACGCTCGCCGCCGTCCCCGTCTACATCCGGCTCGCGAGGGTGCAGACCCGTACGCTCCGCAGCGCCGAGCACGTCGAGGCCGCTCGTATCCTCGGGGTCCCACCCGTGCCCGCCTTCGTTCGGCATGTCGTGCCGGGTGTGCTCGGTTCGCTGAGCGTACTCGCGACGATCGGCATCGGGTCGAGCATCCTCGCCGCTGCCGGACTCAGCTTTCTCGGTCTCGGCCCCTCGGAGCCGACTCCCGAGTGGGGGCTCATGCTCGCGGGAGGACGCAACGTGCTCGGACAGGCCTGGTGGATCGCCGTGTTCCCCGGCATCGCGATCACGGTGACTGTGATCGCGGCGACCATCGTCGGCCGCGTGCTCCGTGCCAGAGCAGAAGGACGGACGTCATGACCGCGGCGCTGGAGGTGGAGGGGCTGCGCATCGACTTCGGTGGGGCGCCTGTCGTCGACGGGGTGTCGCTGACCGTGTCCCGAGGCGAATGCGTCGCCATCGTCGGCGAGTCGGGGGCGGGCAAGTCGCTCACCGCCCGGGCCCTGCTCGGGCTGACGCCCGCAGACGCCCGCGTGCGGTTCGAGCGGCTCGTCGTCGAGGGTGCGGATGTCGCGCGATTCGGTGAGCGGCGTTGGAGGTCTCTGCGCGGTGCGGGCATCGCGCTCGTCTCCCAGGACGCTCTTGTCTCGCTCGATCCGCTGCAGCGGGTGGGATCGGAGATCGCCGAACCACTCCGCCTGCACGGTCTCGTGTCCGGGCGAGGGGCGCTGCGCGACAGGGTCCAGGAGCTGCTCCACCGCGTCTGGATGCCGGACGCGGCGCGGCGAGCACGGCAGTACCCGCACGAGCTCTCCGGCGGGCTCAGGCAGCGGGCGCTGATCGCCTCGGCCATCGCGGCCGAGCCCGCGATCCTCGTCGCGGACGAGCCGACCACGGCTCTCGATGCGACCGTGCAGGCGCGGATCCTCGAGCTCCTCCGTGACATCGCAGATGCCGGCACGGCGATCGTGTTCATCAGCCACGACTTCGCCGCCGTACGTCGGATCGCCGATCGAGTGCTGGTCATGCGCAATGGTGTGGTCGTCGAGTCGGGGCCCGTCGGAGAGGTGCTCGAGAAGCCGCAGCATGCGTACACCCGGCAGCTGATCGCCGCGACGATGCATGAGCCGCGAACGACCTCGACAGACGACGCGACAGCCGTGCTGGTCGCGACAGACGTCACCAGGACATATGACGAGATCGCCGCCGTGAACCATGCGTCGTTCACCGTTCACCGGGGCCGCACACTCGGCATCGTCGGAGAATCGGGGTCGGGCAAGACGACGCTCGCCCGGATGATCGTCGGCGTCGAGCAGCCGGACGACGGGGGCCTACGGTGGATCGGCGATTATCGCGTGCAGCTCGTGCATCAGAATCCGCTCGGCGCATTCGACCCTCGGTGGAGCATCGGCCGGTCGCTGAGGGAGGCGCTCGCCGCTGGCGGCGTGCCCCGCGCGCTGCGGGCTGGGCGAGTGACCGAGCTTCTCGCCGAGGTCGACCTCGACCCCGTGCTGGCGACCCGTCGGCCCGCCGCGCTGTCGGGTGGGCAGAGACAGCGTGCGGCGATCGCACGCGCATTGGCTGCTGAGCCCGAGGTGCTCGTGCTGGACGAGCCGGTGTCAGCACTGGATCCGTCCGTGCGCGAGCGCGTGATCCGGTTGCTGCTGCGGCTGCAGCGCGAGCGTCGGCTGACCATGATCTTCGTGTCGCACGATCTCGACGTCGTCGGGGCAGTCGCCGACGACGTGCTGGTGATGCAGGACGGCGTCATCGTCGAACAGGGTGCAGTCACGGACGTGTTCGCGTCGCCACAGCATCCGTTCACCCGGGAGCTGCTCGACGCGAACCGTCCGGTCAGTCCTTGACCTGGATGCCGATCCCCGCAGCGAGAACAGGTGCGAGCTGCTGAACCTGGAAGCTGCTCAGGGTCGTGCCGCGAAGGCTGTTCGCGTCGAGGAATGTCGAAGCGTCGAGCCCGCGCAGGTCGACGTTCGCGGCGCGCATGCCGCGGGAGTCCACCTCGTCGCAGCGCGTGTCGGTGAAGCGTACGCGCGTGAGGTCGGCCTGGGGCATGTCGATCGTCCTGATGCTGCACGCGGTGATCTCGATGTCCGTGGCCTTCGCCGCCCCCAGGTTCAGATAGTCGATCCGCACGTCGAGCAGCTCCAGCTCGTCGATGCGCGCGCTGCTCAGATCGAGCGTGCCGATGCGGCCGCCGCTGACGCGCACCCGACGGATGCCGGCATCCCGCATCTTGAGCGACGCGATGCGGACGTCGCGCAGATCGACGTCGATGAGCGTGGCGCCGGTGAGGTCGACGCTGTCGGCGTCGGCCGTGATCGTGCACTGCTCGAGGGAGGCATGGGCGAGATCGGCTGTGAGCTCGAGATCGAGCCGAGCCGCGAGCAGGTCGGCGCTTCGGCGAGGGCTCGCGGACTCGAACTCGCGGGGAAGATCCGGAGGAGAGACGCGGGGAGCCACGGGGGATTCGGGGGAGCGGGCCATGCTTCGAGGCTAGGGGGTGGGTGCGACACCGGTTCCGGTGCACCGGTCGCGATCTGCAGCCGGTCGCGATCTGCAGCCGGTCGCGATCTGCAGCCGGTCGCGGATCGCGTCGGTGACGCAGAGAATTGCCCGCTTCCCGCGACATCGTCGCGATTCTGCGACCTCCTCCAGGCAGGCCCCGCCGAGATCGGGCGACCGGGTCCACACTCTGCGAGCAGGTGCGGGACTCCCGGTCGAACCAGGACGATTGACGGCCCTTCCTGCACCGGAGGTGACCTGCGGAGGTCCTCCACAGGCAGCGGCGACAAGGCACGCGGGGAGCCGGTGCGGGAGACATGATCTGCGGATGCGACCTTCCCGACGACTGCGGCTCCTTTCGGCGATGGGCGACGCGAACGGAATCGCGAGAGTCGAGAGGCTGCATGATCGCGGCGTCAGCCGATACGACATCGATACGGCACTCGTGGAGGGCGTCATCGAGCGCGTCCGAGTGGGGTGGGTGGCTGTGCCCGGCGCAGATCGGATGCTGGTCGCTGCCGCGAGCCGAGGAGTCGTCCTGACATGCGTGACGCAGGCGCGTCGGCTCGGAGTATGGGTGCACGACGAGCACCCGGGTGTGCACCTCGGTGCGACACCCGGGAGTCGAGGAGGAAAGCCGAGGGGAGTGCGAGTGCACTGGTCGGCGCCCACGGTGCCGCGACATCCGGACTCGCTCGAGGATCCGATCGAGAATGTGCTGGCCATGATCGCGGTCTGCGAGCCGTACGAACAGGCTCTGGCCTCGTGGGAGTCGGCGCTCAACCTGGGTCTCGTGACCAGAGAGGTTCTCGAGGGCTTGACGTGGCGACCGGCGGCGCGGCGCCTTCTGCGCGATGCCTGGCCGTTCTCGGATGCCGGTCTGGAGACGTATCTCCGATCCCGACTCAGCTGGCTCAGAATTCCGCTGTACTTCCAGGTCTGGATCGCGGGACACCGTGTCGACGCCCTGATCGGGGCGAGGCTCGTGATCCAGATCGACGGCGGGACGCACGTCGGCGCACAGCGGAACGAGGACAACCGCAACGACGCGGAACTGAAGCTCAGGGGGTATCACGTGATCCGGATCGGATACCACCAGGTGATCCACGAGTGGCACGTGGTGCAGGACCTCATCATGCGCGCTGTCGCTCAAGGACTCCATCGGGCGCGGAAGACCGGCGCGGCGTGAGGCACGGATCTGGGGCGGGTCGCGGATTCGCTCCGGGGTCGCAGAGATGCGCGAGGGGAATGCGACGTCGGTGCGAATCGGCGACGCCGTGCGGGCGGCGACCGTCACCGGCAGCGGGGGAGGCGCACGCCCCGTGCCGCGCGTACAATGGAGGCACGAGCATCGATCCGGACATCACCGGGGAGCTCTCGGAAGAACAGTCGGCCCGAGAGGGCGGGCTCAGTAGAACCGAGCGGGGCAGGCCCGTCACAGCCGCAGTGAGAGTGGCTCCGCCGTGAGGCGCGGCACGCGAGGTGGTACCGCGGTCCCCGGAACGACAAGCCGGACGGATCGTCCTCGCAGCAGCATCCGCCACGACTCCTGCGAGACGACATGACCTACCCGCGTTCCTCCTTCGGCCCCGCCGCCGACCAGGCTGCCTCCGTCGCCCCGAGCCCTCGGTTCCCTCAGATCGAGCGTGAGGTGCTCGACTTCTGGGAGACCGATCAGACCTTCCGCGCCTCGATCGAGCAGCGCGAGGGCAACGACGAGTGGGTCTTCTACGACGGCCCGCCGTTCGCCAACGGTCTGCCGCACTACGGGCACCTGCTCACCGGGTACGCCAAGGACGTCTTCCCGCGCTTCCAGACCATGATCGGCAAGAAGGTCGACCGCGTCTTCGGCTGGGACACCCACGGGCTGCCCGCCGAGCTCGAAGCCATGAAGCAGCTCGGGATCACGGAGAAGAGCCAGATCGAGGAGATGGGGATCGACGTCTTCAACGCGAAGGCGAAGGACTCGGTGCTCAAGTACACGCACGAGTGGCAGGACTACGTCACTCGTCAGGCCCGCTGGGTCGACTTCGAGCGCGGATACAAGACGCTCGACCTCGGTTACATGGAGAGCGTGCTCTGGGCGTTCAAGACCCTGTTCGACAAGGGACTCGCCTACGAGGGATACCGCGTGCTGCCCTACTGCTGGCGCGACGAGACCCCGCTGTCGGCGCACGAGCTGCGCATGGACGACGACGTCTACCAGAACCGACAGGATCCCTCGGTCACCGTCACGTTCCCGCTGACCGGTGCGAAGGCAGAATCCCTCGGCCTCACCGCCGTGCGGGCACTCGCCTGGACGACCACGCCCTGGACCCTCCCCACGAACCTCGCGCTCGCCGTCGGCCCCGACATCGAGTACGTGGTGCTGCCCGCCGGCCCCGGTGGCGCCGCCGACGTGCACGCACCCGAGGGAACGACGGATGCCGCGGTCGAGGCCTCGGCCCACCGCTACCTCCTCGCGCGCGAGCTGCTCGGCGGCTACGTCAAGGATCTCGGCTACGAGAGCCTCGACGACGCGCTCGCCGCGGTCGACGCGACGGTGCGCGGAGCCGAGCTCGACGGCGTCACGTACGACCGGCTCTTCGACTACTACGCCGACGCCGAGACCTACGGCACGGAGAACGCCTGGCGCATCCTCGTGGACGACTACGTCACGGTCAGCGACGGCACCGGCATCGTCCACCAGGCTCCGGCCTACGGTGAGGACGACCAGCGGGTGGCCGGTGCCGCCGGCATCCCGACGATCCTCTCGCTCGACGACGGCGGGCGCTTCCTGCCCAACGTCACCGATGTCGCCGGACAGCTCTGGATGGATGCGAACACGCCGCTCATCCGGCTTCTGCGCACCGAGGGTCGTCTGCTGCGCGAGCAGAGCTACGTGCACTCGTACCCGCACTGCTGGCGCTGCCGGAACCCCCTGATCTACAAGGCCGTGTCGAGCTGGTTCATCCGCGTGACCGACATCAAGGACGACCTTCTCGCGAACAACGAGCAGATCACCTGGGTGCCCGAGAACGTGAAGCACGGCCAGTTCGGCAAGTGGCTCGAGGGCGCGCGTGACTGGTCGATAAGCCGCAACCGCTACTGGGGCTCGCCCATCCCGGTGTGGAAGAGCGACGACCCCGAATACCCTCGCATCGACACCTACGGCTCGCTCCAGGAGATGGAGCGCGACTTCGGCACGCTCCCGCGCAACCCCGAGGGCGAGATCGACCTGCACCGCCCGTACATCGACGACCTCACGCGTCCGAACCCCGACGACCCGACCGGTCAGAGCACCATGCGCCGCATCGAGGACGTCTTTGACGTGTGGTTCGATTCCGGCTCGATGCCGTACGCACAGGTGCACTATCCGTTCGAGAACCAGGAGTGGTTCGACTCGCACGCACCCGCCGACTTCATCGTCGAGTACATCGGTCAGACGCGCGGCTGGTTCTACGTCATGCACGTGCTGTCGACCGCGCTTTTCGACCGACCGGCGTTCACGGGCGTCAGCTGCCACGGCATCGTGCTCGGCAACGACGGCTACAAGATGTCGAAGTCGCTGCGCAATTATCCGGACGTCTCGGAGGTGCTCGACCGCGACGGGTCCGACGCGATGCGCTGGTTCCTCATGTCGAGCTCGGTGCTTCGCGGAGGCAACCTGGCGGTCACGGAAGAAGGCATCCGCTCCGGGGTGCGCGAGTTCCTGCTTCCGCTGTGGAACTCGTGGTACTTCTTCGCGACGTATGCGAACGCGGCGAAGCCGGGCGGATATGAGGCGACCTGGCGCACCGACTCGACCGACGTCCTCGATCGCTACATCCTGGCTCGTCTCGGCGATCTGGTGCGCGATGTGCGCGCGGACCTCGAGGGCCTCGACTCCACGACCGCGTCTGCGCGTCTGCGCGATTTCGCCGAGGTGCTCACCAACTGGTACATCCGCCGCTCGCGCGACCGGTTCTGGGAGGGATCGAGCACCGACGCCTTCGACACGCTCTACACCGTGCTCGAGACTCTGACCCGGGTCGCCGCGCCTCTCGTGCCGCTCATCAGCGAGCGCGTCTGGCAGGGACTCACGGGCGGACGCAGCGTGCACCTGCAGGACTGGCCGGATCACACCGCGTTCCCCGCGGCGGACGAGATCCGCGACGCGATGGATGCCGTCCGCGAGCTGTCGAGCGTCGGCAACGCGCTGCGCAAGAAGGAGAAGCTGCGCGTGCGGCTGCCGCTCGCGCGCCTCACGGTCGTGTCGCCTCTGGCGGCCACGCTCGGACAGTTCGAGGACATCCTGCGCGAGGAGCTCAACGTCAAGTCTGTCGAGCTCATCGAGCAGTCGAGCAGGACAGCGGCGGACTACGGCATCAGTCACCGGCTCAGCGTGAACGCGCGTGCTGCGGGTCCTCGTCTCGGAAAGAACGTCCAGACGGTCATCAAGGCCGCGAAGGCGGGCGACTGGTCCGAGGTCGATGGAGTGGTGACCGCCGGCGGCATCGTGCTCGAGCCGAGCGAGTACGACCTCGTGCTCGAGACCACCGGCCGGCCGGAGGGGGAGGCGCTCGCGATCGTGCCGAGCGGCGGATTCATGCTGCTCGACACGAAGACGACCCCTGAGCTCGAAGCGGAGGGACTCGCGAGGGACGCCATCCGTGTCGTGCAGGAGGCCCGCAAGAACGCGGACCTCGACGTGAGCGATCGCATCGTGCTCGCCGTGAACGTGAGCCCGGCGGATGCCGAGGCGCTGCAGGCCCATGCGGATCTGATCGCGGGGGAGACACTGGCGATCGCGTTCGCGGTGCAGGCGACCGACGACATGGACTCCCTCGTGCAGGAGGTCACCAGTCCCGGTGACGGAGTCTTCCGCAGTGGGGCCACCGCGCTGGGCGCCGACAAGCGTCCGATCATCGTCTCGATCGACGTCACGACGAAGGAGCCCGTCGCATGAGCGCACGAGACAAGGCCGATGCGGTCTACGACACGTTGCTGAGCCGCGCGGGGGAGCGCTGGGTCCAGCCGCGCAAGGAGCGCACTGCGCGCATCCTCGCGTATCTCGACGACCCGCAGCGCACCTATCGAGTCGTCCACATCACCGGCACGAACGGCAAGACGTCGACCGCCCGCATGATCGAAACCCTGCTGCGTGCCCACGGGTTGCGCACGGGCCTCTTCACCAGCCCCCATCTGGAGCGGTTCACCGAGCGCATCATGATCGACGGAGAGCCGATCGAGGATGCCGCAGTCGTCGACGCCTGGAACGAGATCGAGCCGTTCGTCGAGATCGTCGACGCCGAGCTCGAGGCAGCAGGTGAAGAGCCGCTGACGTTCTTCGAGCTGCTCACCGTGCTCGCCTTCGTGGCGGTGGCGGATGCTCCAGTCGATGTGCTCGTCCTCGAGGTGGGGATGGGCGGCGAGTGGGACTCGACGAACACGGCCGACGGTGATGTCGCGGTGTTCGCGCCGATCGACATCGACCACGCGGATCGTCTCGGCGGCACGATCGCCGAGATCGCGACGGTCAAGGCGGGGATCATCAAGGAGGGCGCGGCCGTCGTGTCGGCTGAGCAGCCCGCGGAGGCCGCCGAGGTGCTGCGCCGCGTCGCTGCCGAGAAGAACGCATCGATCGCCTTCGAAGGCGAGGAGTTCGGGCTCGCCGAGCAGAAGCTCGCCGTCGGTGGACAGCTGCTCACGATCCGCGGTCTCGCCGGAGCATATGTCGAGGAGTACCTGCCCCAGTACGGAGCGCACCAGGGTCATAATGCGGCCCTCGCGGTCGCAGCCGTGGAGTCGCTCATCGGCGGAGCACAGCAGCCGATCGCCGCCGACATCATCTCGGAGGGCCTGCAGGGATCCACCTCGCCGGGACGTCTTCAGCTGCTCGGCGTCGCTCCCACGGTGATCGTGGACGCCGCCCACAACCCGCACGGCGCAGCCGCACTCGTGCAGGCGATGGGCGACAGCTTCGACTTCGACGAGTGGGGCGTGGTGCTCGGTGTGCTCGCAGACAAGGATGCCGCCGGCATCGTCGCGAAGCTCGCGCCCGCGGCAGCGCACGTGTTCGCCACGTCGCCCGAGTCCGACCGTGCGAGCGACGCGGACCTCATCGCCGATCTCGTCGAGGCGACGGGGCAGCGGGCGACGGTGCATCCGACGCTCGCCGACGCGGCTAACGCCGCGCGCGAGTGGGCGGCATCGTCGGATCGCCGAGCCGTCGTGATCGCCGGCTCGGTCGTGCTCGCCGGCGAGGCGATCGCTCTCGCGGAGGAAGAGGACTGGAAGTCGGGATGGCGCGCGTGACCGCTGCAACCGGTGCGGCCCGTCCACCGCGTCCGCCGCGCACGCTGGTGCAGAAGCTGGCGCCGGTCGTGCTCGGTTTCGAGTCGATCGTCGTGTTCCTCGCGGGGCTCACGATCTTCGGTCTCAAGACGCTGCCCGCAGGCGTCCCGCAGTGGTGGGGGATCGTCGGCGGTGCCGTCGTCGGGCTCGCCTGCCTCGCCCTGGCCGGGATGATCACGAAGCCGTGGGCGATCACTGCAGGCTGGATCCTGCAGGTCGTCATCGCTCTGGCGGCTATCCTGGTCCCCGCGATCCTGCTCGTCGTCGTGGTTTTCGGCGGCATGTGGGGGTATGCGACGATCATGGGGGCCCGATTGGACGCACGACGTCCCGACGGGCCCACGACTGAGACTCAGACAGAGAGTGAATGACATGGCCACCGAAGAAACCCTCGTCCTCGTCAAGCCCGACGGTGTCGCCCGCGGCCTCACCGGCACGATCCTGGCGCGCATCGAGGCGAAGGGCTATGCCCTCGTCGACATCCGGCTGGTGGAGCCCGACCGCGACCTGCTCGCGGAGCACTACGCAGAGCATGAGGGCAAGCCCTTCTACGAACCGCTTCTGGAGTTCATGCTCTCGGGCCCTTCGGTCGCGATCCGCCTCGCCGGCAACCGTGTGATCGAGGGCTTCCGCTCTCTCGCCGGCACGACCGATCCGACCACCGCCGCGCCCGGCACGATCCGCGGCGACTTCGGGCGTGACTGGGGCCTCAAGGTTCAGCAGAACCTCGTGCACGGCTCGGACAGCCCCGAGTCGGCAGCACGTGAGCTCGGCATCTGGTTCGACTGAGCGACCCGCATACGACGAAGCCCGCCGCACGAGTTCGTGCGGCGGGCTTCGTCGTGTCCGGGCGGGTCAGAAGATGATGCGCGCCATCTCGCCGAGGAAGTCCAGGCCCTGCAGCTGCGCCATCATGATGATGACCGCGTAAGCCAGGATGGTGGCCAGCGGAACCCAGACCATCAGCTTGTCGGCACGTTCCCGCACCTTCTCGTTGCGTGTGAAGGTGCCGTTTCGTGTCAGATGCAGCATCGTCGCGAAGAAGGTCGGGATGGTCACTGCCCACGTCACCATGCACCACGGGCACAGGACCCCGAGGTTCGCCGCGTACAGGCTCTGGCTGATCAGCCAGCAGACGAGTCCGAAGGCGAAGGTGATCCCCGCGCCGAATACGGCCCAGAACCACCGTGGGAACCTCGCCCCGGCGAGGATCGCGACGCCGACCACCAGCGGGGCCATCCATCCGGTGAGGCCGAGCAGCGGATTGGGGAAGCCGAAGATCTCACCCTGCCAGGACCCGAGGTTCTTGCTGCACTGGATGAAGGGGCTCACGTCGCAGGCGAGGGCATCGGTCGGGTTCTCGAGGAGTGCGAACTTCTCGACCGTGAGCTGGAAGGCGGCGAACCAGCCGATGACGCTCGCGATGATCAACCACACGGCATAGACGACGGGGCGGGTACGCTGCTCGCTCATGTGTGGATTCTGTCAGCGATCGCTATGTATCGGGCGTGAGCGCGCCGGAGAAAACGGCCCGGAGTCGCGAGGATGCCGCGAACCGGGGCACTTGGTGCGATAATGGCCTGTGATGCATCGCTCGACCCCGTCGTGGCGCGCATCGACGCAGACTTCGGGGCCGTATGCCCCTCGTGATCAGAGCCATGGGCCGGTCGCACACCGAATGAGTTCGCGACACCTGCGGGTGTCGCATGAGAGTTAGCGGAACACGAAGTGTCCGCGCGAGGAGCAAGCCAGAGATGGCCGATGAGAACAATGACTACGACGCCCCTACCCTCGACTTCACTGCGGATGCTGACGCGCCCGCAGAGGTAGTCACCGACGCTCCGGAGGGTGTCGCATCCGACGCCCCGGCCGTCGGCGAGGGTTCGACGAGCGAGACCGCCTCGGCTGCGGAGGCTCCTGCTGCGGAGGCTCCTCTCGAGGACGCGCCGGCCGAGGATGCCCCTGCTGTGGATGCGCCGGCCGAGGACGCGCCGGCCGAGGACGCTGCTGGGGACGCGCCGGAGAAGGACCCATCGTCGCAGGATGCGACCGACTCGACTGCCGAGCAGCCCGCTGCTGAAGCTTCACCCGAGCAGCCCGCTGCTGAGACTTCACCCGAGCAGCCGGCCGGCGAGAACTCGCCTGAGGAGCCTGAAGAGCCCAAGCCCCTGACCGCTGTGTCGCTGGGTCTGCTCCCCGAGGTCTTCGTCTCGCAGGTCTCGACGCAGCTGCACTTCTACGCCCCCGAGGTGCTGCCGCTTCCTGCGCGCACGGGTCGCGAGCGCGTGTTCGACCGCATCGCCGACCGCGATCAGGACGAGCCTGCCGGTCGCCGCGGCCGCCGTCGCCGCGGTGGTTCTGACGACCTGGACACGCGCGACCAGCGTGAGCAGCGCGATGAGCCGCGTCAGCCGCGTCAGCGCGTCGTGGAGTACATCACCGAGCCGAAGGCCATCAAGGGCTCCACCCGCCTCGAGGCGAAGAAGCAGCGTCGCCGGGACGGACGCGACGCAGGTCGTCGTCGCCCGGTCGTGACGGAGGCCGAGTTCCTCGCGCGCCGCGAGTCGGTCGACCGCAAGATGGTCGTCCGCTCCAAGAACGGCCGGACGCAGATCGGCGTCCTCGAGGATGGCGTGCTCGTCGAGCACTACGTCGCTCGCAACCAGGACGCGTCGTTGATCGGCAACGTCTACCTCGGACGAGTGCAGAACGTGCTGCCGAGCATGGAGGCGGCGTTCGTCGACATCGGTCGCGGCCGCAACGCCGTGCTGTACTCGGGAGAGGTCGACTGGGACGGCGTCGAGACCGGCAACCAGCCGCGTCGCATCGAGCTCGCGCTCAAGGCGGGAGACCGCGTCCTCGTGCAGGTCACCAAGGATCCGGTGGGCCACAAGGGTGCTCGTCTGACCAGCCAGATCTCGCTCCCCGGCCGCTATCTGGTGTACGTGCCGGGTGGATCCATGAACGGCATCAGCCGCAAGCTCCCCGACAATGAGCGCACCCGCCTGAAGCGCATCCTCAAGGAGGTCCTGCCCGAGTCCTCCGGCGTGATCGTCCGCACCGCGGCCGAAGGCGCGACCGAGGACCAGCTCACGCGTGACGTCCAGCGGCTGACCAGCCAGTGGGAGCACATCCGCAAGCAGGTCGAGAACCAGCAGGCACCCGCACTGCTGCACGCCGAGCCCGACCTCCTCGTCAAGATCGTCCGCGACGTCTTCAATGAGGACTTCACCAAGATGCTCATTCAGGGCGAGGACGCGCAGCGCACGATCCGCGCCTACCTCGAGAGCGTCGCCCCTGACCTGCTCGAGCGCGTCGAGTCGTATGAGGACGAGACCGACCCGTTCGACGCGTTCCGGATCACGGAGCAGATCGAGAAGGCGTTGGACCGCAAGGTGTGGCTGCCCTCGGGCGGCTCGCTGGTCATCGACCGCACCGAGGCGATGACCGTGGTCGACGTCAACACCGGCAAGTTCGTCGGTTCGGGCGGAAACCTCGAGGAGACGGTCACGAAGAACAACCTCGAAGCGGCCGAGGAGATCGTCCGCCAGCTGAGGTTGCGCGACATCGGCGGGATCATCGTCGTCGACTTCATCGACATGGTGCTCGAGTCCAACCGCGACCTGGTTCTGCGTCGCCTGATCGAGTGCCTCAGCCGCGACCGGACGAAGCATCAGGTCGCCGAGGTCACCTCGCTCGGCCTCGTGCAGATGACTCGCAAGAAGCTGGGTCTGGGCCTGCTCGAGACGTTCAGCGAGGCGTGCGACGTGTGCGCCGGCCGCGGCGTGATCGTCCACCACGACCCCGTCGTCAAGCACCGCTCCAGCAGCAACGGCAATGGGAACGGCAATGGGAACGGCAACTCGCAGTCCAACCGTCGCCAGCGCGGCGGCAACGGCCAGTCGCAGAGCACCGCGCCGGCTGCGGTGACGACACACAGCATTCCCGAGGGAGCGAAGTCGGCTCTCGCGCAGATCGCCGCCTCGACGCGCACTCCGAGTGCCGACGAGCCGGCAGAAGCCGTCACCCCCGCTGCTGAGCCGACGGAAGCGACCGCACCGCAGGAGCGCGCCAAGAAGCCCCGCAAGAAGCGCGGTTCCGAACGCAAGTCGTCACCGAAGTCCCCGGCGGAGGCGCTGCTCGATTCGGTGCTCGATGCCCTTCCCGAGCCGAAGGCACCCGGTCAGGGGCGCGGTCGTCGCCGCGTCTCGACGGCTGCCCTCACCGGCACGCCGGTCTCGGTGAACTCCGAGCCGTCAGCGCCGGTCCCTGGCGGGGATTCGCAGTCCTGACGCGATCAGTCGCCTGACCAGCTCCTTGCCGCCGACATGCTGTGCGCCGGCAGCGAGGAGCCGGGGGATGATCTCTTCCGGAACGTCATAGTGGTCGAGATCGAACGCGCGCGCAGGCACGTCGTGCGTCCTCGCGAAGTCGTGGAGCTCCTGCAGGCTGTCGTCGCTGACGAGATGAGCCCACAGGCGCCCGTGCGCGGGCCACAGGGGGTCATCGACGAGAACGGTCATCCCGTCAGCCTAGGACCGGACACACCGGGTGGCACGTTTTGCCACAGTGTCCGGCATCCGGTAAAGTAGTCCCTTGGTGCGTATGCCGCGTCGTCCTGGACGGTCGAAGCGGAGAGTCTTGCGTTCGTGCCCGTCGCCCCGCGATGCATGCAAGCAACAGTCTTCCCGTGAGATCTCGGAGCCGCGAGCTCCCCAACGAAACAGGTATGAAGTGGTTTACGCAGTAGTGCGCGCCGGTGGGCGGCAGGAGAAGGTCGAGGTCGGCACGATCGTTCAGCTCGACCGTGTCAAGGCTGCCCAGGGCGAGAAGATCGAGCTGGCCGCAGTGCTGCTCGTCGACGGCGCCTCGGTGACCACCGACGCTGATTCGCTGGCGAAGGTCAAGGTCACGGCAGAGGTCATCGGCAACCTCCGCGGCCCGAAGATCATCATCCAGAAGTACAAGAACAAGACCGGCTACAAGAAGCGTCAGGGCCACCGCCAGGAGCTCACGCGCGTCAAGATCACCGGCATCAAGTAAGACCGAGGAGACCAGGACATGGCACATAAAAAGGGCGCAAGCTCCACCCGTAACGGTCGTGACTCCAACGCTCAGCGACTTGGCGTCAAGCGCTTCGGTGGACAGCAGGTTCTCGCCGGCGAGATCATCGTCCGCCAGCGCGGCACGCACTTCCACCCCGGCGTGAACGTCGGCCGTGGTGGCGACGACACGCTGTTCGCTCTGGCTGCCGGCGCGGTCCAGTTCGGCGCGAAGGGCGGCCGCAAGGTCGTCAACATCGTCGCCGCTGCTGAGTGATCACAGCACGACACTAGTCATCCGATTCGGGGCGGGCTTCGGCCCGTCCCGAATCTGCGTTTCCGGCCGAGTCCACATCTCAGGCCGCACCAATTGAGGAGAGAGACATGGTCAGCTTCGTCGACACCGTGACGCTGCATCTGCGCGCGGGCAAGGGCGGCAACGGCTGTGTCTCGGTGCACCGCGAGAAGTTCAAGCCACTGGGCGGCCCGGACGGCGGCAACGGCGGTGACGGCGGCGACGTCGTGCTCGTCGCCGACACGCAGACAGGGACGCTTCTCTCGTACCACCACTCTCCGCATCGCAGCTCCGGGAACGGCGGCCCCGGAATGGGCGACCACCGTGCGGGGTTCATGGGCGAGGACCTCGAGCTTCCTGTTCCCGTCGGCACCGTGGTGAAGAATCCGGCCGGCGAGGTGCTGATCGACATGATCGAGCCCGGCGAGCGATTCGTCGTCGCGAAGGGCGGGCATGGCGGACTCGGCAACGCCGCACTCGCCACCCCGAAGCGCAAGGCCCCGGGGTTCGCGCTCCTCGGGACCCCCGGGTACGAGGGCGATGTCATCCTCGAGCTCAAGACCGTCGCGGACGTCGCTCTGGTCGGCTACCCCTCGGCGGGCAAGTCCAGCCTGATCGGTGCGATCTCGGCGGCGCGCCCCAAGATCGCCGACTACCCCTTCACCACACTGCACCCCAACCTCGGTGTTGTGCAGGCAGGGGACTCGCGCTACACGGTCGCTGACGTCCCCGGACTCATCGAAGGAGCGAGCGAGGGACGCGGGCTCGGACTGGAGTTCCTCCGCCACGTCGAGCGCTGCACCGCGCTGCTGCACGTGCTCGACTGCGCAACGCTCGAGCCTGGCCGCGATCCGATCTCGGACCTCGACGTCATCCTCGGCGAGCTGGCTGCCTACGAGGTCCCCGATGGGCAGACGCCACTGCTCGAGCGGCCCCAGCTCATCGCCCTGAACAAGATCGACGTGCCCGAGGCGCGCGACCTCGCCGACCTGGTGCGGCCAGACCTCGAGGCCCGAGGGTTCCGCGTGTTCGACATCTCGACCGTCTCGCACGAGGGCCTGCGCCCGCTGACCTTCGCGCTCGGCGAGATCGTCGATGCGCACCGCGCGGAGCTGGCTGCCAACGAGACGCCGCGTGAGCGCGTCGTCCTCCGCCCGAGGGGTCCCAAGAAGGGCTTCGAGATCCGTGTCGAGGGCGGCACCTACGGCAACCTCTACCGCATCCTCGGCGAGAAGCCCGTGCGCTGGGTACAGCAGACCGATTTCCAGAACGAGGAGGCCGTGGGCTATCTCGCCGACCGTCTCGAGAAGCTGGGTGTCGAAGACGAGCTGTTCCGCCTCGGGGCGGTGCAGGGATCGACCGTCGTGATCGGCGAGGGCGACAGCATCGTCTTCGACTGGGAGCCGACCATGACCTCTGCTGCAGAACTCATGACCGCACCCCGTGGCACCGACCCCCGACTGGCGCCCAACAGTCGTCGCACCACCTCCGAGCGTCGCGAGACATACTACGAGCGCATGGATGCCAAGGCCGAGGCTCGCGCCGAGGTCGAGGCTCAGCGACTCGCGGCGTACCGCGAGGACGGGGAGTGACCGCCCGCACGAGGGCGGACATCGCCACAGCCGCACGGATCGTCGTCAAGGTCGGGTCCTCCTCGATCAGCGGGGAGTCCTCGTGGCGCATACCCGTGCTCGTGGAGGCTCTCGCGGCTGCGCATGCGCGCGGGGCCGAGGTGATCCTCGTCTCCTCCGGAGCGATCGCGACGGGCATCCCGTTCCTGCGTCTTGACGCTCGCCCCACTGATCTGGCCACACAGCAGGCCGCCGCCGCGGTCGGACAGAACATCCTCGTGTACCGCTACCAGGAGTCACTGCGTCGCTTCGACATCGTCGCGGGACAGGTGCTGCTCACGACAGGCGACCTCGAGAATCCGACCTCTCGCAGCAACGCGCGGCGGGCGATGGAGCGACTTCTCGGCCTTCGCATCCTGCCGATCGTGAACGAGAACGACACGGTCGCGACGCAGGAGATCCGATTCGGCGACAACGACCGCCTCGGCGCGCTCGTGGCGCAGCTGATCGAGGCGGATGCGCTCGTGCTGCTCAGCGACATCGAGTCGCTGTACACCAAGCCGCCGTCCGACCCGACCGCCGAACCCATCGACGTCGTCGCCCCGGACGCCGACCTCTCGGGCCTCGAGTTCGGCTCGACCGTCGTCAACAGCGTCGGCACCGGGGGAGCGGCCACGAAGGTGTCCGCTGCACGGCTGGCGGCCGGGTCCGGGATCGGAGTGCTGGTGACCAGCGCCGACCTCGTCGACAAGGCCCTCGCGGGCGCCGACATAGGGACCTGGTTCGAGCCCGCCCTCTCTTAGACTGGGCGGATGACCGACCAGACCCCACAGGTGCGCCTCGAGCGCGCCAAAGAGGCGTCCCGCGCCACGGCCAGGCTGACCAGCGACGACAAGGCTCGTGCGCTCGAGGCCATCGCGGTGGCCCTCGAGGCGAATGCGGCCGAGATCATCGAGGCCAACGGCCGCGACATCGAGCGTGGTCGATCCGACGGCATCGGCGACTCGCTCATCGACAGGCTGCGCCTCGATGAGAAGCGCGTCGGCGCCCTCGCTGCGGCGGTCCGCCAGGTGGCGGCTCTCCCCGACCCTGTCGGCCGCGTGGTCGGAGGACACCGGATGCCGAACGGTGTCGCATTGGAGCAGGTGCGGGTGCCTTTCGGGGTGGTCGGCGCGATATATGAAGCGCGCCCCAACGTCACGGTCGACATCGCGGCGCTCGCGCTGCGCTCGGGGAACTCCGTGGTCCTGCGCGGCGGCAGCGCCGCGCGAGACTCGAACACGGTGCTCGTCGAGGTCATGCGTGAGGCGCTCCAGGGTGCGGGCGTCACCGCGGAGGCGGTGCAGACCGTCGACGACTTCGGTCGTGACGGCGCTACCGCGCTGATGCACGGACGGGGTTTCATCGACGTGCTGGTGCCTCGCGGCAGCGCGGGCCTGATCGAGACGGTCGTGACCGAGGCGACCGTGCCCGTGATCGAGACCGGCGCAGGCAACGTGCACATCGTCCTCGATGAGAGCGCCCCTGACGACTGGGCGCAGGACATCGTCGTGAACGCGAAGGTGCAGCGCCCCAGTGTCTGCAATGCCGTGGAGACGGTCCTCGTGCTCCGTCAGGCCGCGCCACGGCTCGTCCCGCTCGTCGCCAGCGCGTTGCAGAGCGAGGGGGTGGCTGTTCATGGCGACGACATGGTGGTCGGCCTCGTGTCGAACGTGATCCCCGCGACCGAGGAAGACTGGGAGACGGAGTATCTGAGCCTCGACATCGCGATCAAGGTCGTCGACACGCTCGATGATGCGCTCGATCACATCCGGCGATACAGCACCGGCCACACCGAGTCGATCATCACCACCGACTCGCGCAACGCGGAGCGTTTCCTGGCCGAGGTCGACTCGGCGGTCGTGATGGTCAACACCTCCACGCGGTTCACAGACGGAGGGGAGTTCGGGTTCGGCGCCGAAGTCGGCATCTCGACGCAGAAGCTTCATGCCAGGGGCCCTATGGGGCTTTCCGAGCTGACCAGCACGAAATGGCTGGCGCGTGGGGCGGGGCAGACGCGCGGCTGAGGGCTAGACTAGGGGGCGCTGTGGCTCTGCGCGAGTCACGCCCGCCAGCCACGAAACGGAGTCACGATGAACCTCGTCGCACAGATCGCGATGGTCGCTGCCGAAACCGAGCACCACGGCAATGTCCAGCTCGAGACGCTGATCTTCGGCGTCATCGCGATCATCGTCTTCGCCTTCCTCGGCCTGGTCACGCTGTCATACAAGAACGTCGCCAACCGCCACTCCGCCAAGGCTGACGCCTGGGCCGCGAGGCACGGCAAGGACGGCCACGAGGCAGGGCACGGCCACTAGGCCCCTATGAACGACACGACCTCGCGTCCGGCGCGCATCGGTGTGATGGGCGGCACGTTCGACCCCATCCACCACGGGCACCTGGTCGCCGCGAGCGAGGTCGCCCACTCGTTCGATCTCGACGAGGTCGTCTTCGTGCCGACCGGGCACCCGTGGCAGAAGTCCGAGGTCACGGACAGCGAGCACCGCTATCTGATGACGGTGATCGCGACGGCATCTAACCCGCAGTTCACGGTGAGCAGGGTCGACGTCGACCGTGAAGGACCGACGTACACGATCGACACCCTCCGCGACCTCAAGCAGAAGCGGCCCGACGCTGAGCTGTTCTTCATCACCGGTGCCGATGCCGTGGCGCAAATTCTCAGTTGGAGGGACCATGATGAACTGTGGGAGTTGGCCCACTTCGTCGCGGTCTCACGTCCAGGACACGTTCTGAGCACTGACGGCCTCCCCAGCGACAACGTCAGCCAACTGGAGGTGCCGGCGCTGTCCATCTCGTCGACGGCCTGCCGGGCGCGGGTCCGCGACGACGAGCCGGTCTGGTACCTCGTCCCCGACGGAGTCGTTCAATACATCGCGAAGCATCATCTGTATCGGAGCAAGGCATGAGTACATCGGATCAGCAGGGTCAGGGTCCGCTGACGCGAAAGCAGTTGCGTGAGATCCGGTTGACCGGCTCTACACCGGTAATCTCCGCGGAGGAGGCGGCGGCCGCCGCGGCCGTGGTGGCCCCACCCGTCCAGGCGCCGCCCGAGGAGCGCGACGCCGCCGACGACGTCGAGGCCCCGTCTGCTGCGCAGTCGGCGCCCGCAGGGGGCGGCGAGAGCGAGTCGGGGACGACGCGGCTGACACGTCGACAGGTTCGCGAGCGCGAACGCTCCATGACCGGGTCCGTTCCTGTCGGCGACGTCGAGGAGACCGAGACGCCGGATGCGGATGCGGATGCGGATGCGGAAACAACCGACCAGGCGCCGCCTGTCGAGGATGACGCGGTCGACGCGCCCGTCGTCTCCGAGGACGACGCGCCTGAGGCAGATCTGCCCGCTCCGGTCAGCGCCCAGGCGAGCCTGGATGCCACTTCTGATGAGGGCGAACCCGCCACTCCCGACACGTCCGACACCACTGCAGCCGTTGCGGAGCTCGGCATCGAGGCAGAGACCGTCGATGCGCGCGACGAGGTCGCCGCAGACGACGTGCTGTCCGACGTGGGCGATTCCGACGACGAAGAGCTCGCAGAGGGGGAACGACCCACCGTCAACTCCGCCTTCGGGCAGGGACTTCTGAACGACGATGCCGAGACGCGGAAGCCGTTCTCCCCGTCGTTCGACGAGCTGCTGACCGTCGGCGACTCGACCGGTTCCCAGCATCTGGCTCCGAACACCCTCATCTTCAACCCCTCCCCGGGGGACGGGTCGCTGTCAGGCCCCGTCGCCTCCACGGGAGAGATCCTCGTGACCGGCTCCTACGAGCTTCCCAAGGGCCTCGGCTCGCAGGGCCATGCGCACGGCACCACGGACGGCAAGGATGTGGACGCCGTGCTCATCGACGGCGAGCTGCCTCCGGCATCCTCGCCCACGCCGATCGCCGCCAGCTCGGCCGTCAGCACCATCAAGCCCGCCGGCGAGGTCATCCGCCCGCCCGCCCCCGAAAAGGGCAACAAACTCATGCTCATCCTCGCGATCGTGGCGGGTGGTCTCGCGCTCGCGCTGGGCGTGTCCCTGATCGTCGCCTTCACCACGAATGTGTTCTGATGCAGTCACCTGAAACCGCCGAAGAGATGCTCCAGCTTGCGGCCGATGCCGCCGTCTCGAAGGGTGGTGAGGATCTCGTCGCTCTCAACGTCTCGGAGCCTCTGCCGCTCGTCGACATCTTCCTGCTGGTCACCGGAAACAGCGAGCGCAACGTCGCCGCCATCGCCGATGAGATCGAGGACAAGCTCATCGAAGCCGGTCACAAGCGTGTGCGGCGCGAAGGACGCGCGGAGGCCCGGTGGGTGCTCCTCGACTTCGGCGACCTGATCGTGCACGTCTTCCACCAGGAGGAGCGCGTGTACTACGGCCTCGAGCGTCTGTGGAAGGACTGCCCCGTCGTGCCGTTCGAGCTCGCCGACCCCGCCGCAGCAGACCGCGGCTGACGTGCGCGTCCACCTGATCACCGGTGCCGGTTCCGGCATCGGTGCCGTCGTCGCACGCCGCCTTCTCGATCGGGGCGACCAGGTCGTGGTGCTGGCCCGCGATGCAGGGCGAGCCAAGGAGATCACCTCAGCGCTGCCGGGGGCCTCGG
Source organism: Actinomycetota bacterium (assembly GCA_037033305.1). GTDB lineage: Bacteria > Actinomycetota > Actinomycetes > Actinomycetales > Microbacteriaceae > Microbacterium. Next base: position 25,482 of record JAZBLP010000058.1, read on the forward strand.
CGGTCGTCGGCGACCTCGCGCAACCGGGCAGGTTGTCGTGGGCCCTGTCTAAGCAGGCGCTTCCCGAGCGCATCGATTCGCTCGTGCACGCGGCGGGTGTGGTCGACCTCGGACCCGTCGCCGATCTGCCCGCGAATCTCTGGGAGCGCCAGCTGGCTGTGAACCTCGTGGGGCCTGCCGAGCTCACCCGACTGCTCCTGCCGGTGCTGCGCGTCTCTCGAGCGCGGATAGTCTTCGTCAACTCCGGTGCGGGATTGCACGCGCATGCCGGCTGGTCGGCGTACGCCGCATCGAAGCACGGACTCAAGGCTCTCGCCGACGCGTTGCGCGTGGAGGAGGGCGAGCACGGTGTTCGGGTGACGTCGATCTATCCCGGTCGCACCGCGACGCCCATGCAGGAGCGAGTGCACCAGCAGGAAGGGCGGGACTACGATCCTGAGCGGTTCATCACGGCGGACTCGGTCGCGACCACGATCCTCACCGCACTCGATCTGCCGGATGACGCAGCTCTCACCGATCTGACCGTCCGTCCTCGGGGGTGACCCCGCCCTGCAGTCTCTCATCTCAGCTGTCAAGCCCCTGTGACCTTTCGTCCGGCGGGGGGATGATCTTGAGTGGGGAGAGAGTCTTGGAGGGAATCACATGTCCGGAGATCCAGATCCTAGATACGTGTTGCATCGCGTCACACCGTCGGAGTGGGTGATCAACGACCGGCGTTATGAGACGAACGATCCGCGGCACGTGGTGGCATGCGTGTACGAGTACGCGGACACCGAGGTCGAAGTCGTGTGGCTTCGCGACCTGCCTCTGGCAGTCCGATACACCACGGCATACGAAGTTCTCGAAGAGGTGACCAGAGTGCAGGATTCGAGCAGGGCGACGAGGCCCATCGCGATCCCGCACCTGCCTCCTCTGCTCGCGACCTGAACAGGCTGCGCGGCAGGACCCGGGGAGGGGCCTGCCGCGCAGGGGCG
>JAZBLP010000059.1:0-25654 GCA_037033305.1 Actinomycetota bacterium
GCCCCCGGTGGTCTCTTACACCACCCTTTCACCCTTACCCCTTGCGGGGCGGTCTGCTCTCTGTGGCACTTTCTCGCGGATTGCTCCGGGTGGGCGTTACCCACCATCCTGCCCTGAGGAGCCCGGACGTTCCTCGGTGCGGTTGCCCGCCACGCGGCCGTCCAGTCGACCCATTCGCACGTCCAGTCTACGACCAGGCTGCTCTACTTCTCCGCCGACTCCGCGACGCGAAGGTCGAGCGGGACGTCGATCGGGAAGTTGCCGAAGAGGCGCCGGGTGGCCACAGCTGCCGCCTCGCGCACGGCGTCAGCCGCAGCATCCGCCTGCTCCTGAGGAACATGCAGGATCACCTCGTCGTGCAGGAAGAAGGCCAGGTGCGCGCGGGAGCTGAAGATCCCGGATGCCTGGGCCCCGCGTTCGGCGACGGGGAGCCGTTGCAGGCGATGCCTGATCTCAGCCAGCCAGATCAACGACCACTCGGCAGCAGTCCCCTGCACCACGAAATTCCGTGTGAAGCGGCCCCAGTCGCGTGCGCGTCGCCGGGCGAGGGCGACCTCGGCAGGATCTGCATCCGCCCCCGTCGCCGCAGCCTGCATCGCCTGCCACTCCGTCGACGGCCGCGGAGACGATCGTCCCAGCCACGTCGAGACGACTCCCCCGTCCTCGCCGATCCGGGCAGCCCGGTCGACGAGGGCCATCGCGCGTGGATACACCTTGCGCAGCCGAGGCACCAGCCTGCCGCTGTCGCCGGTGGTCGCGCCATACATCGCCCCGAGGACGGCGTACTTCGCCTCCTCTCGCGTGGCGACCGCGCCGGACTCGACAACGCCCGCATAGAGGTCCTTGCCTTGCGCCGCCCGGGCCATCGCACGGTCGCCCGCCATGCCGGCGAGCATCCGCGGCTCGAGCTGGGCGACATCCGCGACGACGAGCGTCCATCCGTCGTCGGCGCGCACCGCGGCCCGCAGGTTGCGCGGCAGCTGGAGGGCGCCACCACCCGCCGACGCCCATCGACCCGTGACGACACCACCCGTGATGTAGACCGGTCGGAACCGGCCGTCATGCACCCACTCGGCAAGCCAGGCCCAGCCGTTGGCGCTGAGCAGGCGCGACAGCTTCTTGTATGCCAGGAGCGGCTCGACGACGGCGTGGCTGTGCTGCGCGAGCTCCCACCGGCCGGTCGACTCGACCTGCACTCCGACGCGGTGCAGAGCGCGGAGAAGCTTCGGCTGGCTCTCGAGGTTCAGCGTGGGGTCGCCGAGGATCGAACGCACCCGTTCACCCTGAGCAACCATGCGACTGGGAAGGCCACCCGCGATAGGTCGTGTGCCGAGGATCTCGGTGAGGATGCCGTCGTGCACCGCCTCGTTCCATGGCAGGCCGGCTGCGCGCATCTCCTCGGCGATGAGTCCCCCGGCGGACTCGGCGGAGGTCAGCAGGGTCAGCCGGCCGTCCTTGCTGTCGCGCAGGACTCGGCGCTGCTCGCGGTACTGGTCGAGGGCTTCTGCCACGGGGTCGTGCGAGTCGCTGTGCTCGACGACCTCGAACAGTGTCGGGACGTCATCCACGGGTTCGCGACGCACCCACGAGGCGGACGGTGCGAGGGGACGCGCGACCGTGTCGGTGTCGCGAAGGATCGCATGGCACAGCACCAGATCGTGCGAGCGGCCGAGAAGCACCCCCGAGGCGAGCAGCACCGGGTAGGTTTCACGAGCGCTGCGGATCACCCAGCGGGGCGGATCGACGCGTTCCTGCTCGGCCACCCACACCGGCATGTCGGCCGGCGACAGCTCGGTGCGCGCGACCTCGGCATCGTCGGAGTCGAGGTCCACGGCGGTGTATCCGCCGGTCGCGCCCATCACCAGGACGACCCGACGTTCGGTCTGCAGCCGCGAACTCACCACCGTCGCGCTCGCGGCGCGCGGATCACAGCCCGGATTCCTCGGTGCGAACCAGGATGCAACCGCACTCAGGGCAGGACACGACGAGGTCGTCGGCCGCATTGCGGATGTCGTTCAGGTCGGTGCCGGGAAGCAGGATCCGGCATCCCTCGCACGTTCCGCGAGTGAGCAGCGCGGCGCCGGCACTGTTCGCAGTGCGGCGCGTGTACTCGGCGAGGAGCGGCGCGGGGAGCGTCGCCGTGACCGCCTCGCGGTCGCGAGTCAGCTGCGAGATGAGTTCAGTCGCGGTGGCGACGTCGGCTTTGGCCTGAGCAGTGAGCGCGGTGCCTTCCGCGGTGGTGGTCCCGAGCAGCGCCTGCTGTGCGGCGACCGCCGCGTCGGCGTCCTCCACCCGCCCCATGACGTCGAGCTCGATGTCCTCGAGATCGCTCTGGCGCTTGGCGAGGCTGGCGATCTCGTGTTCGAGCGCCTGCGCCTCCTTGGAGTTCGTCGCTGTGGCCAGGCGATCCGCGTCGCGGGCGCGCCGCTGCTCGACGAGCTTCACATCGGCCTCGAGTCGCGTGAGCTCGGTGCGGACGTCATCGCGCACTCCCGTCAGACGCGTCAGCTCACGCAACTGCTCCTGACGGACAGCGACGAGCTCGGCGATGCGGGCGGCCTGCGGCGGCTTGGTGCGTGCGCGCTCAGCCTGCGCGATGCGCCGGTCCAGGTCGGCGACGTCGAGCAGGATGCGCTGGTGTTCTGGGCTGGCGTTCACGCTCTCAAATCTAGTCGCTGCCCAGCCTCGTCCATCACCCGACCTGTCCGTCGAGATACAGCCATCGGCTTTCCTCCCGCACGAAGCGGCTCCGTTCACGCAGCGAACCGCGCTCGGCACCCTGCCGCCAGAATGCCTCGAATTCGACCACGCCATCGCGGTCGAAGGGGCCTCCGCCGACGCGGTCGAGGATCACGAGCCGCCTCCACCTGACGTCGTCGTCGAGGTCGAGGTCGGTCGGGCGGGTCGACGGATGCCAGGTCGCCACGAGGTGCTCGGCATCCCCGACTGCGAACGCCGTGAAGCGAGAGCGCATCAGGCGCTCGGCGGTGGGCGCCGCGGCCCCGCCGAGGAGCGGGCCGCAGCATCGCCCGAAGAGGTCTCCCGAGCCACAGGGGCACCGCTCAGCATTATCGGGGACAGCGTCATCCGACGCCATCCTCTGCACCTCGCTCATCGCTCCAGCGTACGCTGGCGCCATGACGGCTCTTCCTCACTTCACGGCACACAATGGCTTCGCTCTTCCGGCTCTGGGACTCGGGACCTACGCGCTCGACGGCGATGCCGGGGCGGATGCGGTCACCACCGCGATCGGCGCCGGGTACCGCCTGATCGACTCGGCCTTCAACTACGAGAACGAGGGCTCGGTCGGCCGCGGCGCGCGCGCATCGGACGTGGACTCCTCGGAGCTCATCGTCACGACCAAGCTGCCCGGACGCCATCACCCGAGAGCCAAGGCACGGACGAGCATCGAGGAGAGCCGGTCCCGCCTCGGCGTCGACGCGATCGACCTTCACCTCATCCACTGGCCGAATCCGCAGCAGGACGAGTACGTGCAGGCGTGGGAGGCACTCGTCGAGGCCCAGCAGCGCGGCGTCGTGAGGCAGATCGGCGTCTCGAACTTCCTGCCGGAGCACCTCGAGCGCATCGAGCGGGAGACCGGAGTCCGACCCGTCGTCAACCAGATCGAGGTGCACCCGTACTTCCCGCAGTCCGAGCAGCTCGCGTATCACCGCGAGCACGGCATCCTCACCGAGGCATGGAGTCCCCTCGGTCGCGCGAAGGAGCTCATCGAGGAGCGGGTCATCGGCGAGGTCGCCACGGCGCACGGCATCTCGCCCGCGCAGACCGTGCTCGCCTGGCACGTGGCGCGCGAGACGGTCGCGATCCCCAAGGCGTCGTCTCTCGACCACCAGGTGTCGAACCTCGCGGCCGGCGCGGTCGTGCTGTCGGATGCGGAGGTCGAGGCGATCACCGCGCTCGGGCGTGCGGACGGGCGGCTGTTCGACGCGGACCCTGCATCGCACGAGGAGTCCTGAGGCGCTGCGGTCGCCGATCCATGGCGACCGCGCTTCTAGACTGGCGGCATGCCGGTCATCGCAGGGATTCCGATCACACCGCTGACGGCTCGACTCTTCTTCGCGGTGCAGGCCGCGGCGGGGGCGCTGTGGTGGATCCTGGTCGCTCTGAACGATGACGTGCGCGCGCTCACGCTCGGGGAACTCCCGGCCGGCCCCGTGGCGGCCCTCGACATCCCGCTGTTCGTGCTGGGTTCTGCGCTCGTCGGGGCGGGTGCGCGATGGGCGATCTGGCTCACCGTTCCCTGGACCGCGCTCGTGGCCGCCGGTATGGCCGTCTACGCCACGGTGACGGGCCTCGCGGGGTGGGGCGCCCTGACGATGGTGGTCGCCGCAGGACTCAGCGTCGCAGCAGGCGTGGTGCTGGTCTGCGGGCGGGCGCCCGTCGAGTGGCTGGTGACCGGACCGCTTGCCTTCCGGCCCGCCGCGAGGGTCGGCACCCGCGTGCTGCTCGCCCGGACCGGACTGCAGACGCTGTTCTTCTGGGGCACGTTCCTGCTCGTCATCCCGATCGTCGTGTCGCTCGTCGAGGCGCGATGGTCACTGCGCATCGAGGTTCCGCTCGTCGTGCACCTCGCCGGCGGTGTGCTGCTCGCCGCCGCGACGGCCCTCGGAGTCTGGTCGGCCGTATCGATGTCCGTCGAGGGCGAAGGCACCCCGCTCCCCTCGCAGATGGCCCGGCGACTCGTGATCAGCGGTCCCTACCGATATGTCCGCAACCCGATGGCCGTCGCCGGTATCGCCCAGGGGATCAGCGTCGGCCTCATCCTCGGGTCGTGGCTCGTCGTCGCCTACTCGCTCTTCGGATCGGTGCTGTGGAACTCGGTCGTCCGCCCGCTCGAGGAGGCGGATCTGGAGGAGCGGTTCGGATCCGCATTCCTGGAATACAGCGACAGGGTGTCCTGCTGGATCCCGGTCAGACCCGCTGTGTCCCGAGCACTCTGAGTAGTTCGAGCTTGCTCTCGGCGTCGCTGCCCGGCGCCGCGGTGAGGACGATGAGCGCCTGCGAGTCGTCTTCGGTGAGCAGCGCCTGGCAGTCGACCTCGATCGGCCCGATCTCGGGATGGATCAGGACCTTGTGGTCTTCGAAGCGACGCCGGACCTCGTGCACGGCCCACAGCTGCACGAACTCCGCGCTGCGTGAGGTGAGCTCCCTCACGATCTCCCCGGCACGTGAGCTCTCGCCCAGTGCGCCGTAGGCCGACCGGAGGGAAGCGACCAGTACCCGGCTGTGGTGCGGGTGGTCCTCCTCCGGGTACCGCCCGCGCTCGTCGTCCGGGTGCGCGAACCATCGGTAGATCCCGCTGCGCTCGATTCCCTCGAGACCGCGTGCGTCGCCGAGCAGAGCGCGTGCGGCGTCATTCTGGATCAGCACCTCGTCGAGCACGGACACCACGAACGCAGGAGTGTCATCGAGGCGGTCGAGCACGCGGAGCATCCCTGGGTGCACGTAGTCGGTGAAGACCGTGCGGTCCGGTGCACTGTGTCCGCAGACCCGATGCAGATAGTCGCGCTCGTCGGGGGTCAGACGCAGCGCCCGTGCAAGGGAGGCCAGGATCTGCACGCTGGGCTGGGGACCTCGCTGCTGCTCGAGCCGCGCGTAGTAGTCGGTCGACATGGCCGCGAGCTGCGCGACCTCTTCCCGTCGAAGTCCGGGAGTGCGGCGGCGCGCTCCCGCACCGAGGCCGACGTCGGACGGCTTCAACTGCTCCCTGCGACGTACAAGGAACTCGGCCAGTGATTCTCTGTCCACCCCTGCAGTATCTCGTGCTCGGCCTCGGGCATCCAGGGACGCCCGATCCCTGGATGCGCCATCTCTGGAGGCGCTCGGTGAAAGCCCGAAGACTCGACTCATGAACATCAGCGGAAACACCATCTTCATCCCCGGCGCCACGAGCGGCATCGGCCTCGCCCTCGCTCAGCGGCTCAGCGAACGGGGCAACACCGTGATCGTGGGCGGACGTCGCGCGGAACTGCTCGACGAGATCGCCGCGGCGCACCCCGGCATCGACACCGTCCGCATCGACACGACGGATGCCGACAGCATCCGCACGGCGGCGCACACCGTGCTCGCCGCGCACCCGTCACTGAACGTCGTCATCGCGATGGCGGGGATCATGCGCGTCGAGGACTGGAGATCGCCCGACGGGTTCCTGGAGACCGCCGAGGCGACCGTCACCACCAACCTCCTCGGTCCGATCCGCCTGATCGCCGCATTCATCGAGCACCTGCGCACCATGCCGGATGCGACGATCATGACCGTGTCGTCGGGTCTGGCATTCGCACCGCTGCGCGTGACGCCCACCTACAACGCGACGAAGGCGGCCATCCACATGCTCAGCGAGTCCCTGCGACTGCAGCTCGCCGGCACGAGCGTGCAGGTGCTCGAGCTCGAACCACCGGCGGTGCGGACCTCCCTGATGCCGGGGCAGGAGACCAGCGACTTCGCGATGCCGCTCGACGAGTTCGTCACCGAGGTCGTCGGATTGATCGAGTCGCAGCCGGATGCGACCGAGATCCAGGTCGAGAACGTGAAGTTCCTCCGCTACGGCGAAGCGCGCGGAGACTATGCGCAGGTGGTCGAGGCACTCAATCAGCGCGACCCGCACGGACGCTGAGCCCCGACGTCCGCCGTCGTCGTCGCTCGATCACAGGGCGGCGTCGACGGCCTGCTGCGCAGTCCGGTGCCGGAACTCGAAACCCGTTCCTTCGAGCGCGCCGGGCCTGACGTCCGCGTCGGAGAGCAGCAGCGAGTCGGCGGCCGACCGGCTCAGTGCGAGCCGGAGGGCCCAGGCGGGTGCCGGGATCCAGAACGGTCGTCGCATCCTCGTCGCGAGGGCTCGACCGATGTCGTTCGCCGAGGCGCGTGTCGGACCGGTGAAGTTCACGGGGCCCTCCAGCCGCTGGTCGATCACGTGTCGGATGCCGCGCACCTCGTCGTCGAGAGAGATCCATGGCCAGATCTGAGTGCCGGGACCGATCGGCCCCGCGACGCCGAAACGCGTGAGCTGGATCAGCGGCTTCAGCACACCCTTGCGATGGATGATCGGGGCGGTGCGCAGCAGCGCCACCGTCGTCTGCTCCCCCGCGCGCAGCGCCTCCTGCTCCCACCGCACGCAGAGCTGCGCGAGGAACGTGTCGCCTGCGAGCGACGCTTCGGTCAGGACCTCGCCCGGCGCCGAGCCGTAGTAGCCCACGGCGGATGCCGACACGAAGGCGGGCGCGTCGTCGCGGAGGGCGCGCACTGCGGTCGCGAGCGTGCGGGTGGTCGTCAGACGCGACTCGACGAGCTCGCGCCGGTACCGTCGCGTCCACGGCAGTCGCCCGACACTGGCCCCGCCCAGCGCGACGACAGCGTCGGCGCCGGCGAGCACGTCGGGGTCGAGTTCGCGCTCCCCCGGCATCCACTGCACCTCCGAGGGATCGCGCGGAGGGCGACGCACGAGGGTCGTCACGTCGATGCCATCCGACCGCAGCGACGACGCGAGGGCCGTGCCGATCAAACCCGATGCGCCACTGATCACGATCCGCTGCGGCATGACGACTCCCTCTGTCCGTTCACCGGACTCATTGCTCTCCGCGAGTCTGTCACGTCCGGCTTCTCCTGGCGATGTCCGGGGTGCGGGATAGGTTGCCCGACGTGACCGAACCCGTGCAGTCGTGGTGGGCGAGACGCCAGTTCTCGCGAGGGCGGGAGGTGCCCTACGAGATCGGCACCTATCGTGCGCAGTGGGCCGCCTACCCCGAACTGATCCGCCAGTACCACCCCGAGCTCAATCACGGCATCGCACTCTCGCAGGTGCCCTTGGCGGCCGATGTGCTGCTGTGCTGGGAATGCCGAGTGGGCCATCGTTTCGCCGCCACCCCGGCCGAGCAGCGCGAACGACCGGGTCGAGTGCGGCGCCAGTCGGCGTGGTGCCCGGAGTGCTCGACGCTCGCCAGGCCCCGACCGGTGGTATTGGGCGAACCCCGGGCGATTCCCCGGCGTCCGAAGCCCCCGCTCACCCTGTGCAGCAAGACTCCCGATCTCCCCTCCGGCGAAGCCTTTCTCAGCGTCTGCGCCCCGGCACCGGCATCCGCCGCCGAAGCCCGAGTGCGTGCGATGCTCGCCTCCCGCATGGCGATCACCGCGGGTGTCAATGCGGTCAAGGTCTCTCGCCCCTTCTTCCGCCACACCGAGGTGTGGCCGGACATCCTGCTGCCGGAGCTGCGTGTCGCGATCGAATACGACACCATCGGGCGCCACGGACTCGAGCATGTCGGTACGCGCGAGCAGAACGATCTCCGCAAGGATCGCGCCCTGCGCTCCGCCGGCTGGGAGGTCATCCGCGTGCGCACCGGACGTCTCGAACCGCTGGGACCCCACGATCTGCAGATGCCGTCTGTGACCGCCCGCGGCATCGATCGCATCATCGACGAGCTCCGCGGGATCCGCGGAGCGCTGATCGTCGACGCGTTCCTGACAGCGGACTGACGGCGCCGCAGCGCGAGCGGGGGCACTCGCGCTCAGGCCTCGGGGAGATCGCCCGCCTGCCGCACGACCGCATCCCACTCGGACTGCAGGAAGCTGGCGTCGCCGGCGGCGACGATCTGGGCGTTGTCGTTCGGCCCGAGTTCCGGTCGCATGGTCAGTCCGCCGACCTCGAGGCTCGGGATGCTCTGCCTGATGCACTCGACGCTGCCGCGCACCAGCAGTTCCGCCGTCTGCTCGGGTGTCGTCGCGGCACCCATCACGGCATCGTCATGGGCCACGAGGACCACCTGCCATTCGGGCTGACGGTCGTCGGGATCCAGCGTGTACTGCAGCAGCCCCTGTGGCGCGGCCTCGACCACGATGACGATCGACCCCGCGATCGGCTGCTCGTCTCCTGCGTTCGTCCCCATGGCGGTACCCCTGACCCGGGCGTCCCCACGCCCGCTGTCCGCTCAGGGTACTGCGAAAAATTTGTCCCCGAACGCCTTACGGCAGCTGCGTCCCAACCGATATACAGACACGGGGAGCGAAGGAGAAGGATCTTGACCAGCACCTACATCGAAACGGGCGGACACGTCCGCGTCTACGACGACGCCGTCCGCACGCATCACGAGTTCCCTCTCGGCACCTATCGGGTGCACTTCACCTCGAAAGAGGGCTTCAGCCTGATCAAGATCGACGACCTCACGGTGGGCACCGAGCGCGTCTACGGCGGCCGCGACCGTAAGGTCGACAAGATCTTCCGGTCTTACGCCCTCTCGGACCGCAGCCTGGGCGTGATGCTCTCCGGCGACAAGGGGATCGGCAAGACGCTGTTCCTTCGGATGGTGGCCGAGGAGGCCCTCGAGCAGTGCCTGCCCGTGGTGATCGTCTCGGAGGACAATGACGGCATCGTGGAGTTCCTCGACACTCTCGACGAGTGCCTGATCATCTTCGACGAGTTCGAGAAGATCTTCCCCGCTGGGCGCCGCGGGGGCGCAGACGGAGGAAATCGACAGAACCAGTTCCTGTCTCTATTCGACGGCCTGTCGTCCGTCAAGCGCATCTACTGCCTCACGGTGAACGACATCAGCGACGTCAGCACATACATCGTCAACCGCCCCGGCCGGTTCCACTACCACATGCGATTCGAGTACCCCGGTCCCGACGAGGTGCGCCAGTACCTCATCGACCAGGCTCCCCACGCCGACCCCGGCGAGATCGAGAACGTGGCGCTGTTCTCGCGTCGCGCTCGCCTCAACTACGACCACCTCCGCGCCATCGCCTTCGAGCTCGAGCAGCCCGACGCGCTGTTCGCGGATGTCGTGGAGGACCTCAACATCAAGGCGGTCGAGCCGAGCACGTATCGCATCGAGGCCCGCTTCCCCGATGGCAAGGTGTGGTCGGATGAGGTCGAGATGAACCTCTTCGAGCGCGGCGACGTCGGGCGCACCTTCGAGCTGCGCCACGCGACGCGGTCGATCTTCGCCTCGTTCGTGCCGAAGGATCTCATCTTCGAGCCGGACGGCGGCATCTTCGTGCCGATCCACAAGCTCGAGCTGCTCGATGACGAGGATGAGGAGCCCGAGGTCTACCCGACGACGGTCAGTCTCATCCTGGTCGGTCAGCCCAGCTACGGCTTCGGTCTCTGACCGCCCTGCGGCGACGCGCGAGCACGCGACCGATCAGACCCCTACCGCGTGCGACAGTATCGCGCGCGTGAACCGCTGACCGCCGGCGGCGAGGCGTTCGAAGTACGCGTCCAGCGCCGACGACGAAGACCGCGCGGCCGGTGCAGCCTCGAGCTGCGGCGTGTCGGCGTAGTGGCGATCCAGCGCATCGCGGAGCATGCGCACTGCTTCGGCGCGCTGCTGAGAGACAGCGGCATGCGAGACTCCCAGCTCGTCAGCGAGATCCTTCACCGTGCGGTCTTCGAAGTAGATCGCCGTGATGATCGCCCGCTTCCGCTCCGGCAGCGCGCCGACCGCGCGCCGCAGGAACTCGTCCCGCTCGGATGCGATAGCGAGCTCCTCCGGCAGATAGCCGGTCCACACGATCTCCGGCGCGCCCGGCGCATCGAGACTTGTCAGCAGACGCTCGGCGTCGGCGAGCCCTTCGCGCGCGACGGCGGTGTCGACACCCATGGCCGCCGCGATCTCCGCCACCGTGGGCGTGCGCCCGAGGGCGGCCGTCAGCGTTTGACGGACCTTCGTCGTCTGCTTGGCTCGTACGCGCACGTCTCGAGGCGCCCAGTCCATCGAGCGCAGCTCGTCTTTGAGCGCCCAGTTGACGCGTCCTCGGGCGAACGCGCCGAAGGGCACGCCGAGGGTGGCATCGAACTTCTCGGCCGCGCGGACCAGGGCGAACGCACCGGCCGAGGCGAGGTCGTCTCGGGAGACGTGGGTGAGGCGAGACGCCACGTAGGCAGTCGCTTCACCGACGATGTGCAGGTGATCGACCACGAGCTGGTTGCGGGCGAGCATAGGCATCGGATTCGCCTCTTTCACTGTAAGTGCAAGCCCTCCCCAGCGACTCACAGCGTGGCCTCTCCCCAGTGGCCAGAACTACATCTGACTACAGAATAGGGGTGCGGCGGGCAAGAAAGATCCCCGGAGGCCAAAACCTCCGGGGATTCTCGTTTACGTTCAGATAACGATGACTAATCGTTCACCTTGACTCGACGGTTCACCTCGCGTGTCGCCGAGAACTTCAGCACCGTGTAATCGTTGACCTCGGCGTCTCCGTCGTCCTTCGCGAACTGCACCCGATGCCCCTTGTGCGTCTGCGGATAGAACTTGCCGAAGTTGGTGAGAGTGACCGTGTTCCCCCGGCCGACCAGGTCGAGGAGCTCGTCGATCATCGCGTTGTACGCCGTCTGCGCGGCCTGAACCGAGATGCCACCGCGGCGTGCGAATCTCTGCACGAACTCCCGCTTGCTCACCCGATTCGTCTCGAGCGTCCTTGATGTGCTCATGTCGTCTTCCGTCCCATGGAATGTCGCTCGTCACCGAGCGTCGTGCGCTGTACCCCTACCAGCCGCATCCGTGACGCGCCCCAGGTCCCGATCTCCTACGACGACGCCGGGATCCCGCCAGTACCCCAGCCTGTGCTCTTAGAGGATAGATGCTCTTCCTTGGTATATGCGGTGAATCTCGAAATCCTCCGCGTCCCGAGAATCCACGCCACTGGAAGAGCGGTCGAACTGCGCGCGCTGCTCAGGCCCCCAGCAGCGCGCGGATCGGGTAGCGCTGATCCTCGAGGATCACCTGCGCGGCACGACCGGATCCGCCGTGGATCAGGATCGGAGCACGCAGATTGATGTACACGCCGTCGGCAGAGGGGTTCGCCACGACGAACACCTGGACCTCGGACTCGTCGGCGGCGCCGATCTCGGACCGCGCCTCCGCGGGGATGCTCGGCTCGTACCCGTAGTCCCCGACTCGCGGGTCGAGGAGGAACAGACGCAGGTCGGCATCCGTGGCGCGCAGCGCGTACAGTCCGTCCGCTCCGTCGATCTGCTCGATCGTGAATGACGTGTGTGGGCTGAGCCCCGGCATGGGCGACGCGAACTCGATGTCGACCGTCGCCGTCGTCCGGTCAGTGGGTGCGCTCATCGCAGGAACTCCATCAGATTGGTCTGCAGCGAGCGGGCCGTCACCTGCAGGGCGGACTGGAACACGAGCTCGGCCGACTGCAGGTGCACGAGCACCTCGAGGCTGTCGACATTCTCGACCTCGGCACGGCGCGCTTCGAGGTCGATCGACGAGGAGAGGTTCTGCGCCGACGCACGCTCGATCTGCACCTGACGTGCGCCTGTGGATCCGCGAGCCGCGTTGACGTCCTTCAGTCGCGCATCGAGGTCGTTCAGACGCGAACCGACCTCGGCACCGCTGCGCAGCTCCGCCGCGATGTCGTTCAGCAGGGCGAACGCGCTGTCGGCACCCTCGCCGAAGGCCTGCGCTCCGTCGAAGTCGACGCGCACGGTCTCGTTCTCGCTGATGCGGCGATGGACGCCGTCGCCGGCGCCGCCGTTGAAGCTGAAGGTGGTCGGATCGAACGCGGCTCCCGCATCGCTCGTTCCCGCGAAGACGCTGCGGCCGAGCACCCTCGTGTTCGCCTTGGCGAGCAGCTCCGCACTGATCGACTCGAGCTCCTGCGCGATCGACTCGCGAGCGGTCGGGCTCAGTGCACCCGAGTTCGCTCCCTGCGCGGTGAGATCCCGCGCGCGATTGAGCAGATCGGCGCTCGCGCCGAGAGCGGTGTCGACCGTGGTCACCCATGCCATTCCGTCGCTGAGATTGCGGGCGAACTGGGCGACGCGCGCCTGGTCACCGTGCACGCCGAGCGCCGTCGCTGCAGCGGCCGGATCATCGCTCGGCGAGCGGAAGGCGCGCTGCGACGCAGCCTGATCCTGCAGCCGTGCGCGGTCTGCCAGGTTGGATTGCAGCGTGCGCAGCGACTGCTGCGTCATGGTGCTGGTCGTGATGCGACCGATCATTTCACTCTCCCCAGAGTCAGCGGCCGACGAGGCCGGTGCGGTTGATCAACAGATCCAGTGCCTCGTCGACGGCGGTCAGCACGCGGGCCGCCGCCTGATACGCGGTCTGGTAGGTCAGGAGGTTGATCGTCTCCTCGTCGCCGTCCACCGAGGCGTTCGACTGCTGCGCGGTGACAGCCGCGACCGCGCCCATGTCGGCGATGTCCGCGCGCTGCAGGTCACCGGCGACGGCCACCGCGAACCCTGTGACGAACGTCGACCACGTCTTGCTGGGCCCCGTCGCCGATGTCCCGAGCGCACTGATGCGGTCGGCGATCGTGGTGTCCTTCGCGCCGGCGCCCGGCGCTGCCAGCGCCAGTTGATCGAGTCCTGTCGGGATGACACGGAGTCCCAGAGCCGCCGGCCCCGCACCGTCGAGCGCGAAGAAGTCGCCTCCGGCCGCGCCCGTCGAGGTGACGCCCGTTCGATGCACGTCGTTCACGGCTGTCGCGAGCGTGGACGCCGTCTCGTTGTAGGCGGCAGCGACACCGGCGAGCGTTCCACCGTCCGACGCGGGGGCGAGAGCGCTGATCGTTCCGCCGACGACGCCACCCGTGATCGGCACCACCAGGCCCGGTCGATCCGTCCACGAGACGGTGATCCGACCGGCGTCCGCGATGTCACGCGGTCCGCTCGCCATGAGGGCGCGGCTGCTGTCGCCAGACACGAGCGCGTTGCCGTCCACGCGAAGAGTCAGTGTGCCGTCTGCCTCGACGACGCCCTTGGCACCGACGGCGGACGAGAGCTGCTGGGCGAGGACGCTCCGCTGATCCATCAGCTCGTTGGCGTTGCGCCCCGATTGCAGCGCCTCGCGGATCTGTCCGTTGAGCGTGGCCACCTGGCTCGCGGCGGTGTTGACATCGGCGAGCTGACCGTCGACCTGACTGCGCAGGTCGTTCCACTGCCCGGCGATGGTCTGGTAGCCCTGAGCGATCTGTCCGATGAGCACCTCGGCATTCGAGAGCACGACCTGCGCCGCTGCCGGATCCGGCGTGTTGGCGAGGTCTGACCAGCCGGACCAGAACCTGTTGAGGTTCGCGGCGAGACCGTCTTTGGTGGGTTCGGCCAGCACGTCCTCCGCGCGGCTCGCGGCGGTCGCCCGAGCCGACCAGAAGCCGGAGGTCGACAGCGCATCCCGCACGCGGGCATCGAGGATGTCGTCGCCGAGCCTCGCGATCCCGGTCACGCCCACGCCCCCGCCGATGGCGATGCCGGATGGCCAGAGTCCCGTCTGCCCCGGCGCCGAGAGCGAGGCCTGCTCCACCCGCTGGCGCGTGTAGCCCGGGGTCGTCTGGTTGGCGATGTTCTGACCGGTGACGGTCATTCCGGCGCGTGCGGCGGAGAGCGCGGATTCTGCGAGGCGGAGCCCTGCGAAGGAAGACATGGTTACCTCAGACCCTGGTGTCGAGAAGTCGGGCGTCCGCGCCGCGGACGACGTCGCCGTGCGTGTCGTACTCACCGGTGGGCACCCCGAGGCCGGCGATCGTCTCCTGGGTCACGCGGATGGCCGTGCGCAGACGCTGCTCGTTGACCTTCTTCATATCGCCGATCTCGTCGGCCAGAGTGGTCATGGCCTCGAGGTGGCCCGACAGGATCTCGCGCCACGCGTCGGTCGGCGCGGCGTCGATCAGATCGCGGAGCGTCGTGGCCTCGGGTACGCCCCACTCGTCAGCCACAGCGATGACCAGCGTGTCGCGCGACAGTGCGACGGTCGGCATGGCCGCGAGGACCCGCTCGATCTCGTTCGCCGCATGGTGGATCCACCGGTTGCGTCCGGTCGCGAGCAGCATCTGCTGCTCGTCGAGCTTGAACAGCAGCACCTCCAGCAGATCGCGCTCTCGCATCAGTTGCATGCTCAGGTCGTGAGCGGCCACGATTCGTCACCTCGTCATGTCACGGTTTCCGTGACGGGATCGCCCGTCACATGAAGGACTATCGCGACAACGACGGACGCAGTAACTCGGAGACACGGAGATGACGCCTGAAGCGTCCGATCACGGAGCGGGGGTGGTTCCGCCCAGGACGCCGAGGATCAGCGATTCGGCGGAATCATCGGAGGAGGTCTGCAGGGCTTCCTTGTTCGCGTCGCTCACGGCGATGACGATCTCGGCGCGATTGATTCGCTTGTCGCGGGGGGCGTCGATGCCGACACGGACACCGCTCGGCGTCACCGCGAGGATCGTGACGGTGATGTCGTCGCCGATCACGATGCTCTCGTTGGCCCGTCTCGTCAGTACCAGCATGCGTCGTCTGCCTTCCATGGCGTGAGCGCCGGTGCGCCCTCTGCGGACAAACGTATCGCACTCACCTCATAAATGAGCAGATTCGAGCGCTACAGCGCTGCACTCGGAAGAGCCGACTGTGTCATGCGCACGACACCGACCACATCCGTCGCGAGACCGCCCGCCGCTGCCTCGTCGTAGGAGAGCACCGGAAGGCCGCTGACCTGCGACGACACCATCCGACGCACCGCCTGCCGTAGTGACGGCGCGCACACGAGAACGGGCTCCGGACCGGCCTGGTCGAGCTCGGCGACAGTGCGGCGCACGTTCTCGAGCACCTGCATCGTCGCCTCCGGCGTGAGCACGATCTGCGGATGACCGTCGACGACGCGCATGCCCTCGAGCATCTGCTGTTCGAGGATCGGCTCGAACATGACGACCCGGATGCGTCCGTCCTCGGCGAAACGCGAGGCGATCGCCGGTCCGAGCGCTGCCCTGGCCGCATCGATGAGACCCGCTGTCTCCGTCGACGTCTTGCCACGGAGCGCGAGCGCCCCGTAGATGCGCGCGAGGTCGTTGATCGGCACGCGCTCGGAGAGGAGTCCTGCCAGCACGCGCTGGATCGCGGCGAGCGACAGCACGGCCGGGGTGAGCTCCTCGACCGTTGCGGGGCTGGACTGCTTCAGGTGCTCGGTCAGCTGGCGCACATCCTCGAGCGAGAGCAGCCGATCCGCCTGGCTCTGCACGATGTCGGAGAGGTGGGTGATGATCACGCTCGCCCGATCGATCACCGTCGCACCCGCCATGTCCGCGGCGTGCGACATCTCGGCGGGCACCCACTTGCCCTCGAGGCCGAACACCGGATCGACCACGGCCGTGCCCGGAAGCTGCTCGAGGCCTGAGCCGATCGCGAGGACGTGGCCTCGCGGAACCGACCCGCGCCCGGCCTCGACCCCGGCGATGAGGATCGAGTACGTCTGCGCCGGCAGCTCGATGTTGTCACGGGTGCGGACCGGCGGCATGAGGATGCCGATGTCGAGGGCGAGCTTGCGGCGGAGGGATTTCACCCGGGTGAGCAGGTCTCCCGCTCCCCCGGAGGCGAGATCGACGATGTCGGGAGACAGGGAGATCTCGAGGGCGTGCACGCGCATCCTGTCCATGAGGTCCTCCGGCCCCTCAGCACCGGCCTCGACCGCTTCCTGCTGCAGCGCATCCGCTTCACGTGCGGCATCACGGTCCTCGTTCGCCTTCACACGGGATGCTGCGAACAGCAGCACCGCTCCGATCGCCAGGAAGATCACCAGCGGCATCCCGGGAATGAACCCCATGGCGATGGCGGCGAGTCCCGTGATCACGAGCGCGTTGCGCGACTGCATGAGCTGGCGGCCGGCCGCCTGCCCCATCTCCGCCTCCGCGTTCTCACGCGTGACGATCATGCCGGTCGACACCGCCATGAGAAGCGCGGGGATCTGAGTCACGAGCCCGTCGCCGATGGTCAGGATGCTGTAGGTCTCGAGCGCGTCGCCGACCTCCATGCCGTGCTGCACCATGCCGATGATGATGCCGCCGACGAAGTTGATGACCACGATCACGATGCCCGCGATCGCATCTCCCTTGACGAACTTCGACGCACCGTCCATCGCACCGTAGAAGTCCGCTTCCGCCGCGACCTCCGCGCGTCGTCTGCGTGCCTCGTCGTCGGTGATCAGACCCGCGTTCAGGTCGGCGTCGATCGCCATCTGCTTGCCCGGCATCGCGTCGAGTGTGAAGCGCGCACCCACCTCGGCGACGCGCTCGGCGCCCTTGGTGACCACGACGAACTGGATGACGGTGAGGATGAGGAAGATCACGGCGCCGATCACGAGCGAGCCGCTGATCGTTATCTGGCCGAACGCCTGGATCACCTGACCCGCGTGCGCCTCGCTGAGCACGAGGCGGGTCGAGGCGACGTTGAGGCCGAGCCGGAACAGCGTCGCGACGAGCAACAGGCTCGGGAACACCGAGAAGTCGAGAGGCTTCTTCACGAACATCGCGGTGAGGAGGATCAGCAGCGCGAACGAGATGTTCAGGACGATGAGCACGTCGAGCAGACCGGTCGGGATCGGGACGATGAGCAGGAGGATGATCCCCACCACACCGACGGGAACAGCCCCCTTGGACAACAGCTGACCGATCATGCGTCTCGCCCTCTGATTCTCTCTGCTCGTTCTGATGTGATCGCGGAACCGCTCACAGGCCGCGGTCCCTGGTGCTGGCGAAAGGCATCGTGTGCGTTCCCCTGGCCGACCCCCGGCGTTTGAGGTGCTCGATGAAGGCGAGCACCTGGGCGACGGCGGTGTACAGCTCTTCGGGGATCTCCCGCCCGATCTCGCAGGCCGAGTGCAGCGCGCGTGCGAGAGGGATGTCCCTGATCATCGGAACGCCGTTCTCCTCGGCCTTCTCGCGGATCTTCTGCGCCACGATCCCCGCGCCCTTCGCGACGACCCGCGGCGCCGACTTGCCCGGCTCGTAGCGCAGCGCCACCGCCACGTGCGTCGGGTTCACCAGGACGACATCGCTGTCGCCCACCGCGGCGATCATCCGATTCCGGCTCATGGCGAGCTGCCGAGACCGGCGCTGGGAGCGCACGAGCGGGTCGCCCTCGGACTTCTTGTGCTCGTCCTTCGCCTCGTTCTTCGTCATGTGCGTGTGCTTGCGATTGCGCCGCATGACCACCGCCACGTCGATGGCCGCCAGCAGGATGCCCACCGCCACAGCGACCTGCAGCAGCGCCACCGCTCCCCCTGCCGCCTGCTCGAGGAGCCAGGTGATGTTGTGACTGCCGCTGGCCATCAGCACCGGGACGAGACCTGAGACGACGATCCAGAGTGCGAGCCCGATCGCCACGGTCTTCAGCAGCGCCTTGGCACCCTCCCAGAGCGCCTGCGTGCCGAAGACCCGCTTGACGCCGGACACGATGTTGAACTGCTCGGTGCGCATGGTCACCCCGCGCAGGTGGATGCCGCCCTGCGCGACCGCGGTGGCCGTGGTGGCGAGCAGCACCACGACCAGCATCGGAAGCAGGACGCCCCCGAGCGAGGTGATGGCCGAGCCCAGCACGTCCATGGCGGTGTCGTCGGTGGGATTCATCGCGACGGGCGTCACCGCCAGGAAGAGCTCGGTGACGACCTGCGTTCCCGAGGCGATCGTGGGCACCATCATCACGGCGGCGGCCGCGATGCAGACCCATGCGGTGAAGTCCTGGCTGCGGCCGATCTGACCTTTCTTCCGTGCTTCCTTCAGGCGACGCTCGGTCGCCTTCTCGGTGCGTTCGCCGGTGTCGGATTCGCTCATCGCGTCACCCCCAGGAGGAGTCGCGCGGCGTCCTCCGCGATGACCGCCACCACGCTCGGGAGCGCGGCGTAGACGAATCCGACGAGCAGGAGCGTGAGACCGATCTTGATCGGGAAGCCCATGGCGAAGGCGTTGAGGGCCGGTGCGACGCGGCTGACCAGTCCGAGTCCGACATCGGCGAGGAAGAGCACGATGAGCAGCGGTCCCGCGATCTGCACGGCGCTGAGCATCATCTGTCCCGCAGCGCCCACGAGCGCTTCTGCGGGCTTGGCGAGATCGATCATGCCGGTGACCGGCACCGCGTCGAACGATCGGAACAGACCGCCGAGCACGAGCTGGTAGCCGTCGGAGGCGAACAGCAGCATGATCGCGGTCATCTGGAACAGCCGGGTGAACTGCGCGCCGTTGATCGCCATGCCGGGGTCGAAGGCCTGAGCCAGCTGGAACCCGCCGAAGGTGTCGACGAGGTGGCCCGCGCCCTGGATCGCACTGAAGAGCACCATCACGAGGAAGCCGAGGAGCGCGCCGGTGAGGGCCTGGCCCGCCAGCGCGAGCATGAAGGCCCCGGTGTCGAGGCGTTCGTATCCTGCCGTCACCACCGGCGACACGGCGAGAGCGAGACCGACGCCGAGCATCGCGCGGATCCGCATCGGGATCGTGCCGTGACTGAACGGGGGAGCGAGTACGAGGAACGCCGTGATCCGCACACAGGCGAGCGACGTCGCCTCGAGCCACGTGAAGTCGATGGGGATGTTCATCAGCCGCCGTTCAGCAGCGACGGTATCCGCGCGAACATCTCGTTCGTGAACGCGATCATCTCGGCGATCATCCAGTGCCCCGTGACGAGCAGGGCGATGCCGACGGCCACGAGCTTCGGCACGAACGAGATCGTCATCTCCTGCACCTGGGTGATGGACTGCAGAAGCGAGATGGCGAAACCCACCACCAGCGCGGTGATGAGCAGCGGTGCGCAGAGCTTCGCCCCGACGATGAGCGCGGCCTGGCCGATGTCGATGACCGCTTCCGGGTTCATCCGCCACCCCCGTTGTAGGACTGGACGAGCGCGGTGATGACCATGCCCCAGCCGTCGATGAGCAGGAACAGGAGGATCTTGAACGGCAGTGAGATCATGACGGGCGGAAGCATCATCATGCCCATCGACATCAGTGCGCTGGCGACCACGAGGTCGATCACGAGGAACGGCACGAAGATGATGAACCCGATCAGGAAGGCCGCACGCAGCTCGCTGATCATGAACGCCGGGACGAGCGTCTGCAGCGGGATGCTCGCGGCATCCGTCGGGTTCTCCATCTGCGCGGCGCGATGCATCAGTGCGATGTCCTCTTCACGCGTGTACGAGAGCATCCACTGCCGCAGTGGCTCCTGGGCGAGCTCGAACGCCCTGCCGAAGTCGATCTGACCGTCGGTGAACGGCGCGACGGCGACGGTGTTGATGTCGGTGAGCACCGGCCACATGATGAACAGCGTCAGGAACAGGCTGAGGCCGGCGAGCACCTGGTTCGGGGGGATCGACGGCAGCGAGAGCGCGTTCCGGGTGAGAGCCAGCACCACGAAGATCTTCGTGAAGCTCGACATCATCAGCAGCAGGGCCGGAGCGACGCTGAGCACCGTGATGCCCAGCAGCGTCATGATGCTGTCGGACGGCGCCCCGTTGATGCCGTTGATCGTCACGCCGTCGCCTTCGCCGTCACCGACCTGGATCGGGACCTGCGTCACCGCCGCGTGCGCCCCTGTCGCCTGCAGCAGCACGAGCACCGTCACGACGGCGAGCACCGCGGCCAGCAGCACCCACACGCGGCGAGGCAGACGCGGTGCGCGCGCAGACGGCGGCGCTGCGACGGCGGCGGATGCGGGCACGGCGGCACTCCGAAGATGGGTGGCGTGGCCGATCCGTAGCCAGGGGGTCGAGCGATCCGTGCTCGCAGTCGACTATCGCGACATCACGAGCCGCACGTAACCGCGTCGACGGATGGGCTGAGCGCGTGTCAGGCGACCGAGCGCAGCGCGCGGTCGACGATGTCGTCCGGCATCTCCGCGGAGGTCGATCCCGCCTCCGCAGAATCGATCTCCTCCTCGAGGGGAGGTGCCTCCTGGGTGTCGACGACGTTGATCCCGTGCTCCGTCACGCCGAGCACGTAACGGATGCCGCCGAACTCCGCCACGACCAGCTGCGCCTTGCCGCCGATACCCGACCTCGCCACGACCGTGATCTTCTCGGGGCGTGCGCGCGGTGCGGCGACGGTCCGTGACGGCATGAGCTCGGTCAGCTTGGCGAGCTTCTTCGGCATCAGCCCTGCCAGCGGGCTCGCTCCCTTGGCCTGCGACTTCTGCAGGCGGCGGCTCAGGAAGAGCAGCAGCCCGAGCACAGCTCCCAGCGCGACGATCGCACGGAGCGCGACCAGGATGTCGTCCACGCTCAGACCGTCTGGGCGCTGTCGAGGATGCGCTCGACGCGGATCGCGAAGTCACCCTCGGCGACCACGACCGTGCCGTGCCCGATCAGCCGGCCGTTGAGCTTGATGTCGGCGGGAGAGCCGGCAGCGCGGTCGAGCTCGACCACACGGCCCGGCTCGAGGGAGAGCACGTCGCGCACCGGCATCCGCGTGCGTCCGATCTCGACCACGAGCTCCATCTCGACGCCCGCGATGCGGTTGAGTCGCTGCGGAGCCGACGTCGAGGCCGTCCTCGCTCCATCGATGCGGACGGACGCGCGCGCCACGACGCTCCCGTCGGCGTCGACCATGTCGAACACCTGGGTCCCCGAGTCGGTGAAGACGTCGGCGGCGTCGACCAGGGTTCCTTCGCCGAGCGAGCCGCTGCCGAGGACCGCGGTGGCCGCCTCGAAGATCGGGTGCAGCCGGTCGACCAGCTGAGCGTTCTTCGAGCCGTCCTCGAGCTGCGACGGGTCGACGACCTGGATGGCGATGCGCGCCCCCGGGCTGCCCGTGAAGCTGACGACGACCGCGTCGCCCGACGCGCCGGGGTCGGTGGACGGGGCCGGGATCACGGGATAGCCGAACGGCAGCTTGCCGGCGATCGCCGCGGCGATGGCGGTCTCGTGGAAGGTGCTCATCAGTGGGTCTCCTCATGGGTGGTCGTGATCTTGCAGGTGAGGCGCGAGCCTCGGCTTCCCGGTGTCGCGAGAGCTATTCGGGTCTGCCCGGCCATGAGCTCGTAGGGCCGGGTCTCGGGATGAGGCAGACGCAGCAGGTCGCCCGGGGCGAGATCGAGGATCTCTCCGGTGCCGATCGTGATGGGCGCGAGGCGCAGCGTCAGCTCCAACGGCGTGCTGCGCACCTGCTCCAGGGTCTGGTCCGTCGAGTGAGCCGACGTCGCGTCCGACCCGGTGGCCGCGAGGCGGTCGACGACCGCGGATGCCGGCAGCATCACCGTCGCGGTCGACTCGGAATCCCCGAGACGCATGGTGTACCGGGCGACGATCACGGCCGCCGTGGCGGAGATGACCTGCATGTACTGGGGGTTGTAGTGCACCGCGCTGAAGCGCGGCGCTCCCGGGAGCAGGGCGCCGAGGCTCGCGTGGAGGTGCTCGAGAGTCCCCTCCATCAGGTTGCGCACCAGAGCGAGCTCGATGGGCGTGAAGGTGCGGGCTTCGGGGAGCGACGTGCTCCTGCCGCCCATCATCTGCACCACCCACAGCAGGGCGCTGTCCAGACCGAACTGCACGACGCACGGCTCGTCACGGTCGGCGAACGAACCGGCGACCATCGCGGTCGTTCCCGGAAGCGTGTCGGCGTACTCCTCGTACGACACGAGCTCGACGGTCTCCAGTGCGAGGTGGGCGCGCACGCGGATCTTCGCGGTGAGCTGGGACGACCACAGTCGGGCGAACGACTCGAAGGCCGCTTCGAGATGGCGGGTGCTCTCCCGCCCGAGCTGGGCGGGCCGCCCGAAGTCGTACGCCGCATGGCGCAGGGCGGGGTCATCGAGCACGGCGGATGCGGTCATGACGGTCTCCTCGACGGGGGTGTTCATGTGAGCTCAGCTGTTCGCAGCAGCCGCGAGAGCGGGAATCAGCGCTCTCACCTGCTCTTCTTCGTTCGACTCGACGATGATGTCGACGCGTCTGTTGCTGGCCAGCGCCTGGGGGCTGTCGCCAGGCACGGTGGGCCGGGTGTCGGAGAACGCCGTCGCCTTCACACGAGGGCCACCGACGCCTTCGTGCTCGACGAGGAACCGCGCCACCTGGGTCGCGCGTCCGCCGGAGAGCTCCCAGTTGGTCGGGAAGGGTGCGGCGGAGACACGGTGGTCGGCGTGCCCCTCGACGCTCACCTGATTGTCGACCGAGACGAGCACGTCTCCGATCGTGTCGAGCACGGCATCCGCCTTCGTCGAGAGGTCCGTGCTGTTGTCTGCGAAGAACGTCTCTGCGCCGACCAGCCCCACCTGGAGGCCGCGATCGTCGATGACGAACTGCACCGTGTCCTGCAGGCCCTGGGCCGCGAGCAAGGTGCTCATGCGATCGCGCAGACCCTCGAGCGACTCGAACTCGATCTCTGCACGAGCTGCGAGATCGACCACGCCGTCGTCGTCCTGCAGTTCGGGCGGCACGACCACCCCCTCCGCCGTGTCGGCACCGCCCTCGGTGCTCTCCTGCCCGAAACCTGTGGCCAGGCTGTTCGCGAGCAGTTCGAATTTCGTCTTGTCGACGTTCGACACGGCGAAGAGCACGATGAACAGGCACATCAGAACCGTGACCATGTCTGCGTACGAGACGGCCCAGCGCTCGTCCGGCTCGTCGTGCGAGTCGTCCTCATGCCCGCGACCGCGAGCTCGACGGGCTGTGCTCATCGAACGTCCTCTGCCCGCTCGGGCTCGCGCTTCTGCTTGGCGGCCTTGGGCTTCACCGTCGACAGCGCCTCCAGGCGCTCCTGGAGCAGGTGGGGTGCGCTTCCGGCCTGGATGGCGAGCATGCCCTCCGAGACCAGGGTCATCCGCTCGAGCTCGACGGCACCGATCCGCCCGAGGCGGCCGGCGATCGGGTTCCAGATGAAGTTGGCCGACAGCAGACCCCAGAGCGTGGCGACGAAGGCCGCGGCGATCATCGGTCCGAGGTGGTCGGGTTCGTCGAGCTTCTCGAGCACGTGCGTCAGCGAGACGACCGTGCCGACGATCCCGATCGTCGGGGCGTATCCGCCCAGCGAGCCGAAGAACTTCGACGCCACACGGTTGCGCGATGACGTCGCAGCGATCTCGTCATCCATGACCGTTCGCAGATCCTCGGCATCCGTTCCGTCGGCGAGAGCCTGCAGCGCCTGTCGGGTGAAGGCATCGGGTGCCGAGTCGAGCTCCTGCTCCAGTGCCAGGAGACCCTCGCCCCTGGCCTTCTCGGCATACCCCACGAGGAACGGGATGACGGCCTCCGGCGTCATCTTCGGCCCCCTGACCATGCGCCCCAGGCTCTTCACAGCGAGGATCGTGTCGCGAAGGGTGTGGCTGGCGATGCCGACACCGATCGTCGAGCCGAGTACGAGGATCATCGGCGCCGGAATGAGCAGAGCCTCGAAGCTCGCCCCCTCCATGGTGATCATCGCGACCAGCGCGCCGAACGCCAGGATCACTCCGATGATGAACGCGGGATCCACGATCACGCCCCCGTCTGGGAGGTCAGTGCCTGGGCTGCGCCGAGGACGCGTGCCCGGTAGGCGACGATCAGGTCGATCAGGGCATCCAGATCCTCCTCGACCACGTACACATGACCGTCGACCATGTGCAGTGTGGTGTCCGGCGAGGCGTGGATGCGTTCGATCAGGTCGGGGTTCACCGCGAACCGGGTGCGGTCGAGGCGGGTGACGATGATCATCGGGGGGTCTCCGGGCTTCGGATGAGAGGGGGAAGTCTGCTCCGACTATCGCGACGAGGCCCGCCCCCGGTAACCAGGGTCGGGCCTCGTCGCGCGCGTCCGATCGAGTCGGAGCGGGCGATCAGCGCTTCAGCTGGGTGAGTTCCTGCAGGACCTCGTCGCTCGTCGTGATGATGCGCGCGTTGGCCTGGAATCCGCGCTGGGCGACGATGAGGTTGGTGAACTCCTGCGAGAGGTCGACATTGCTCATCTCCAGCGCACCGGAGACGAGGTTGCCGAACCCGGCCTGGCCGGGCTCTCCGATGCGCACGGCCCCGGAGTTCACGGATTCGCGGTAGGCCGTGCCGCCCGCCTTCTCCAGTCCCTCGGGGTTCGCGAACGTCGCCATGGCGATCTTGCCGAGCGTCTGCGTCGCGCCGTTGCTGAACGTGCCGACGATGGATCCGTCGCCGGTGATGCTGTAGGACTTCAACGTGCCGGCAGCCGATCCGTCCTGCTCGGACACGGCGACCGTCGACATGTTCGCGTAACCCGTGACCGCGCCCAGGTCCACGCTCACCGCGCCGGCCGTGAGCGTGAGCCCCGCTCCCGCCTGCTTGCCGTCGGTGAAGGTGAGCGAACCGGTGGCGCCGCTGTTCGGCTCGGCGACATCCCATCCGGCAGCCGTCTTCGTGAAGGTCAGGCTGAGAGTCGACGGCGTGCCCTGCGCGTCGTAGACCGTCACGTCACGCACCAGCTCATCGCCGACCGCTGCGGTCGAGGGCAGGTTGCCGGTGACCGTCGCCGAAGTCGTCGCCTTCGCCGGTGAGACCGCCTCGAGCGGCAGCACGATGTTGCCCGTGGCCTGCCCGGTGTTGACCACACCGTCCTGGGCCGACCACCCCTGCACGATCGAGCCGTCGGCGGTCACCATCTTGCCGGTGGGGTCGAACGAGAAGCCGCCCGCCCGGGTGTAGAGGGTCTCTCCGCCCGCGCGGACGGCGAAGAAGCCGTCACCCGAGATCATCAGGTCGCCTCCGCGACCGGTCGCCTGGGCCGATCCCTGAGCGAAGTTCGTGCGGACACCTGCGACCTGCACGCCCAGACCGACCTGGGCGGGGTTGCGACCGCCGACCTCGTCGTCGGGGATGCCGGGGTTGCCGACGAGCTGAGACAGCGAGTCCTGGAACAGCACGGACGAGCCCTTGAACCCGGCCGTGTTGACGTTGGCGATGTTGTTGCCCGTGACGTCGAGCATGGTCTGGTGCGAGC
>JAZBLP010000060.1:0-25548 GCA_037033305.1 Actinomycetota bacterium
CCTGCTTGGTGGCCGGGGCGGTCGTTGCGGTAGTCATGTAGTGGGTTGTCCTTGTGAATGGAGACTCGGGCTGAGGACTCCGGCCGCGCACGGCCGATCGTGAGCTCTGCAGCGATTGGTTGGTTTGCGTCCCCGGGCATGCATAGGCACGCCACGAGTGACAGTCAAGGTTATCAGATCCCGCCGCGATATGTCGGACTCGATACCATCCCCGTCGGGCACGCTGACAGACTGTCTGCATGCCCCGCGACGACAAGCTCCTCCTGCTCGACACCGCCAGTCTTTACTTCCGCGCGTTCTACGGCGTTCCCGACAAGGTGACGGCGCCGGACGGCTCCCCCATCAACGCCGCGCGGGGCCTCCTCGACATCATCGCGAAGCTGGTCACACTGTACGAGCCGACCCATGTGGTCGCCTGTTGGGACGACGACTGGCGCCCCCAGTGGAGAGTCGACCTGATCCCCAGTTACAAGGCGCACCGCGTCGTCGAGGTCGTCCCCGCCGGCCCAGATGTCGAAGAGGTCCCCGACCCCTTGGAGGCGCAGATCCCGCTCATCCGAGAGACCCTCACCGTTCTGGGCATCCCGATCATCGGCGTGACAGAGCACGAGGCAGACGACGTGATCGGCACTCTTGCGACTCACGCGACCATGCCGGTCGACATCGTCACGGGCGATCGGGACCTTTTCCAGCTCGTCGACGACGCGAGGAACGTGCGCGTCATCTACACCGCACGAGGCATGAGCAACCTCGAGATCGTCACGGATGCTGTGGTCGTCGCCAAGTACGGAGTCCTGCCGAGCCAGTACGCCGACTTCGCGACGATGCGCGGGGACGCCTCGGACGGGCTGCCCGGCGTGGCCGGCGTCGGCGAGAAGACCGCAGCCACGCTCCTCCAGACTCATGGCGATCTCGCCGCCATCCGCGCCGCGGCCGAGGCCGGCGAGGGCATGAGCGCCGGGGTCCGGGCGAAGGTGCTCGCGGCCGCGCCGTACCTCGAGGTCGCCCCCACAGTCGTCGCGGTCGCGACCGACCTCCCGATCACCTCGCCGAGCGCCGCGCTGCGTCCGCTCGATCCGTCCGAGGTGGATGCCGCGACCACGCTCGCCGAGAGATGGAACCTCGGTGGATCCATGACCCGGGCGGTCGCCGCCATCGCGGCGATAGACGCCTGAGTCAGCTCGCCCAGGCCAGCAGTCGGTCGAGGCCCCAGGTCGTGATGATGCGGGAGGCAGGCACCCCCGCATGTTCTGCGCGCTCGGCACCGTGGTCGAGGAGCGAGAGCTGCCCCGGTGCGTGTGCGTCCGAGTCGATCGAGAAGAGGCAGCCGACCTCGAGGGCGATCGCGATCAGATCGTCGGGCGGGTCCTGACGCTCCGGCCGGGAGTTGATCTCGACCGCGACACCGTTCTCAGCGCACGCAGAGAAGACGGCACGGGCGTCGAACTGTGATTCCGGACGAGTCCCTCGGTCCCCCTGCACCAGCCGGCCGGTGCAGTGCCCCAGCACGTTCACGCGCGGGTGGCTCACGGCAGCGATCATCCTCGCGGTCATCGGCCGAGCGTCCATCCGCAGCTTCGAGTGGACCGAAGCGACCACGATGTCGAGCTCTCCGAGGAGCGCATCCTCCTGATCGAGCGCGCCGTCCTCGAGGATGTCGACCTCGATGCCGGCCAGCAGCGTGAAACCGCCGGCGGATTCCGCCCTCACGAGGGGCATCTGCTCGCGCAACCGCTCCGCCGAGAGCCCGCGGGCGACCCGCAGACGTGGTGAATGATCCGTGATCGCCTGATACTCGTGACCGAGAGCGCGCGCCGCTGCCGCCATCACGCCGATCGGCGTCGTTCCGTCCGACCAGTCCGTGTGCGCGTGCAGGTCCCCTCGGAGCTTCGCCCTCAGCTCCGACACGCGCTCCGGCTCCACGTCACCGCGGAGCTCGACGAGGTAGTCGGGGACCTCTCCACTCTGCGCCTGGCGGATGACCCCGAAGGTCGACTCGCCGATTCCCTTCGCAGCGCGCAGCCTCGTCGGATCCGAACGCACGTCCTCCGGCAGCTGCTGCAGAGTCGCAGCCGCCTGACGGAAGGCCTTCGCCCGATAACGAGAAGCGCGCTCGCGTTCCAAGAGCGAGGCGATCTCGAGCAGGGCGGCGACCGGGTCCATCACATCTCCTATGCGGATGCCAGCTCGCGGCTCACGCCGATCCATTCGTCGAGCTTCGCTATGGCGCGTCCGTCGTCCACAGCGGCGGCTGCTCGCTCGTAGCCCTCGCGGAGCCGCTCGAGAATCGGACGCTGCACCTGAGTCGCATCCTGGGACAGCTCGAACGCGACGATTCCGGCCGCCGCGTTGAGGAGCACGATGTCTCGCACGGCCCCTGTCTCGCCCTCGAGCGTCCTGCGCAGCACCGCCGCATTGTGATCGGGCGTTCCACCGATCAGATCCGAGAGGTCTGCGATGGGGATCCCGAGATCGCGAGGATCGAGATCGTGCTCGTGGATGTCGCCCCGCGTGACCTCCCAGATGCGACTGTGGCCCGTGGTGGTCAGCTCGTCGAGGCCGTCGTCTCCCCGGAACACCAGGGCCGTGGCGCCTCGCGTTCGGAACACTCCCGTGATGAGGGGCACACGCTCGAGCTGAGCGACCCCGACGGCGTTCGCCTCAGCCCGCGCCGGGTTGCAGAGCGGACCGAGCATGTTGAAGACGGTGGGGACGCCGAGTTCGGCTCGGACGGCTCCCGCGTGCTTGAACCCGGGGTGGAAGGCGCCCGCCCAGGCGAACGTGATGCCGGTGCGATCGAGGATCGACGACACCGCCGCAGGATCGAGAGTGAGTTCCAGTCCGAGCGCGCTCAGCACATCGGATGAGCCCGAGGCGGAGCTGGCTGCCCGATTGCCGTGTTTGACCACCGGGATGCCGGTCGCCCCGATGATGACCGCCGCCGTGGTCGACACATTGACCGTGCCGACACGGTCGCCGCCGGTGCCGACGATGTCGAGCACATCCGGCGAGACCGGCAACGGGACCGCCGCCTCGAGGATCGCATCACGGAATCCGACGATCTCGTCGATCGTCTCCCCCTTGGCGCGGAGGGCCACGAGGAAACCCGCGAGCTGCGCCTGGGTGACGTCGCCGCGCATGATCTGGCGCATCGCCCACGTCGATTCCCAGACGCTGAGGTCACGACGCTCCAGAAGAGTGGTGAGCACGTCGGACCAGGTCAGGGAATCAGCCATGTGTGCGATCCTATCGGCGCACAGAAAACGTGCAGACTCTTCCGGAACGGGTGCTGAGCGCGGACCATCCCTCGTTTCCCGCGTATTCACCGAGGATTCGCAGCGTTTTCTTAGGGTCCCCTAAGTCGCTCGCGGGCGAAACGAGGGCCCGCGGTGCGAGAATCGCGCCCGCGGATCGGCCATAATGGAATGGTGACGACCTCAGCGACGTATGCCCCGGCGGCAAGAACGATCAAGCGCCCCAACCCGGTAGCTGTCGGCACCATTGTGTGGCTCGGCAGCGAGGTGATGTTCTTCGCGGGACTCTTCGCGATCTACTTCACGCTCCGCAGCACCTCCCCCGAGCTCTGGGCCGACCGCACCGATCTGCTGAACGTCCCGTTCGCGTTCGTGAACACGGCGGTCCTTGTGCTCTCCTCGTTCACGTGCCAGATGGGTGTGTTCGCGGCCGAGGACCTGCAGCCGTACCGCATCGCCAAGGGACAGAAGAACGGCGCCGGACGCCGTCGCCTGTTCGGCTGGGGCATGGTCGAGTGGTTCTTCCTCACCTTCGCGCTCGGCGCGATCTTCGTCTCCGGACAGGTGTGGGAGTACGCACAGCTCGTCGCAGAAGGCATGCCGATCGGCGCTGACTCCTACGCGTCGGCGTTCTACCTGACGACCGGCTTCCACGCCCTGCACGTCACGGGCGGTCTCATCGCCTTCCTCCTCGTCATCGGCCGTGCGTACGCCGTCAAGAATTTCCGGCACAAGGAGGCGACCTCCTCGATCGTGGTGTCCTACTACTGGCACTTCGTCGACGTCGTCTGGATCGTGCTGTTCGTCGTCATTTACTTCCTGAAATAAGAGCGGAGCTGATCCCCGAGATGGCACGAGAGAAGAAGCGCCGTTCGAATGGCCGTCGCAGCCCACTGGCTGCGGCAGCCCTCATCGGAGCAGGCCTCATGATCACCGGCGCCGTGTACGCCGGAACGTCCGCGGCCTTCGCTGCGACCGATACCCAGACCACCGCGGCGAGCACGCTCACGGTCGAGGACGGCGAGAAGCTGTTCACGGCCAACTGCGCCACCTGCCACGGCCTCGATCTCCAGGGAACGCCGAACGGACCGAGCCTCTACGGCGTCGGCGAGCTCGCTGTCGAGTTCCAGATGTCGACAGGTCGCATGCCCCTGCAGATGCAGGGACCCCAGGCGCCGCAGAAGGAGCCGCAGTTCACCGAGGAGCAGATCCTCGCGATCTCCTCCTTCGTGCAGAAGTCTGCTCCCGGCCCCACCTTCCCCGAGGACCACATCCTCGACGGAGAGGGCGACGTCGCCAACGGCGCCGAGCTGTTCCGCGTCAACTGCGCGATGTGCCACAACGTGGCAGCAGCCGGAGGAGCTCTCACCGAGGGCAAGTACGCCCCCGCACTGACCGAGACCAGCGCGCTGCACATGTACGCGGCCATGGTCACGGGCCCCCAGAACATGCCCGTCTTCGGCGACATGAACCTGTCGGACGAAGACAAGCGCGACATCATCTCGGCTCTGCTCTACCAGCAGCAGTCCGTGCAGATCGGCGGTTTCTCGCTCGGTTCGCTCGGTCCCGTCTCCGAGGGCCTGTTCGTCTGGATCTTCGGCATCGGCGCGCTCGTCGCCATCACCGTGTGGATCACGGCGAAGTCCAACTGACGCTTATTCATCGAAGAGGAACGTACGAGGAGCACCATGGCACACGACGACGACTCGCAGGCTCTTGACAGGGCCTACCAGCCCTCTCCGGGGCTGGGTGTCGCAGTCAGCGATCCCGTGCAGAACCCGGGGCTGCCGCCGCACCGCGCGCGGATGACCGACAAGGACCCGCGCGCTGAGAAGGCTGCAGAGCGCACGGTCTACACCCTGTTCTATCTCTCGCTGGCAGGAAGCATCTGGGCGGTCGCCGCCTACATGCTCTTCCCCATCGAGAGCGGCGCGCTCATCGACATCCGTCAGAACAACCTCTTCATCGGTCTGGGCATCGCACTCGCCCTCCTCTCGATCGGCATCGGCGCGATCCATTGGTCCAAGGCGCTGATGAGCGACAAGGAGCACATCGAGCACCGTCACCCCACCCGGGGCAAGGACTCGACGCGAGAGGCCGTCGTCGAGGCGTTCGCCACGGCGAACGAGGAGTCCGGTTTCGGACGACGCACGATGATCCGCAACTCGCTGTTCGCGGCGATCGTCGCCTCGATCATCCCCGGTGTCACGCTCTTCCGAGGTCTCGCTCCGCACAGCACTCCCGATGACCCCACCGCGGGCGACCCGGTGACGCTGCTGAAGCACACCATGTGGGAGAAGGGTCAGCGCCTCGTCCGCGACCCCGACGGCACCCCGATCCGCGCCGCGGATGTGACGCTCGGCTCCGCATTCCACGTGATCCCCGAGGACCTCGCGGAACTCAGCCACCACGACGGCTACCTCGAGGAGAAGGCAAAGGCCATCGTGCTGATGATGCGCCTGCGTCCCGAGCAGCTCATCGAGGCCGAAGACCGCAAGGACTGGTCGTACGACGGCATCGTCGCGTACTCGAAGGTCTGCACGCACGTCGGATGCCCCGTGGCTCTGTACGAGCAGCAGACGCACCACCTCCTCTGCCCCTGCCACCAGTCGCAGTTCGATGTCACGGATCACGCCAAGGTCATCTTCGGACCGGCCGCGCGTCCGCTGCCTCAGCTGCCCATCACCGTCGACGACGAGGGCTACCTCGTCGCACGCAGTGACTTCACCGAGCCCGTCGGCCCGAGCTTCTGGGAGCGCCATTGAGCACCGCAACGCTGTCCAAAGAGGACAAGGACAACAAGGCGCCTCTCGGCGGCCGATTCGTCGGCGCCGCGTCGAACTACATCGATGAGCGCACCAGCATCTCCGGCTTCGTCAAGGAGCTCGGTCGCAAGATCTTCCCCGACCACTGGTCATTCATGCTCGGCGAGATCGCGCTGTGGAGCTTCGTGGTCGTGTTCCTCTCCGGAACCTTCCTGACGTTCTTCTTCGAGGCCTCCATGGTCGAGACGCACTACACCGGCGCGTACGCACCCATGCGCGGCATCGCGATGTCGGCAGCGCTCGAGTCGTCGCTGAACATCTCGTTCGACCTCCGTGGCGGTCTCCTGGTGCGCCAGATCCACCACTGGGCCGCTCTCGTGTTCGTCGCGGGTATCGGCGTGCACATGCTGCGCGTCTTCTTCACCGGTGCCTTCCGCAAGCCCCGCGAGCTCAACTGGGTGATCGGCTTCGTGCTGTTCGTCCTCGCGATGGCAGAGGGCTTCACCGGCTACTCGCTTCCCGATGACCTGCTTTCGGGCAACGGTCTCCGGATCATCGACGGCATGATCAAGGGCATCCCGCTCATCGGAACCTGGACGTCGTTCCTGCTGTTCGGCGGCGAGTTCCCGGGCACCGCCATCGTCGGCCGTCTGTACACACTGCACATCCTGCTGCTGCCGCTGCTGGTGATCGGCCTCATCGCCGTGCACCTGATGCTCATGATCGTCAACAAGCACACGCAGTTCGCCGGCCCCGGCCGCACGAACGACAACGTCGTGGGCTACCCGATGATGCCGGTGTACATGTCGAAGATGGGCGGCTACCTGTTCATCGTCTTCGGCACGATCGTGCTGATCGCGACGTTCTTCCAGATCAACCCGATCTGGAACTACGGCCCGTACGACCCCTCCCCCGTTTCCGCCGGAACGCAGCCGGACTGGTACATCGGATTCGCGGACGGCGCTCTGCGCCTCGCTCCGTCCAATCTCGACGTGGTCTTCCTCGATCGCACCTGGTCGTTCGGAATCCTGCTGCCGCTGGTCGTCCTCGGCCTCTTCATCGTGCTCGTCGCGATCTACCCCTTCATCGAGGCGTGGATCACGGGAGATAAGCGCGAGCACCACATCGCTCAGCGTCCGCGCAACGCCGCGACTCGCACCGCGATCGGCGTCGCCGGCGTGATCTTCTACGCGGTGCTCTGGGCTGCGGCCTCGTCCGACCTCATCGCGACGCACTTCATGCTCACTATGGAGGGCGTGATCCACGCGCTCCAGGCCCTGCTGTTCATCGGCCCGGTCCTCGGCTACTTCATCGCGAAGCGGATCGCTCTCGCGCTGCAGAAGAAGGACCGTGAGATCGTTCTGCACGGATTCGAGTCGGGCCGCATCGTCCGTCTCCCCGGTGGCGAGTTCATCGAGGTGCACCAGCCCGTCGACACCTACGACCGCTGGAAGCTCATCGACGTGGACAACTACGAGCCTCTGGTCGTGCGTCCGAACGCGAAGGGGCGCATCTCGTGGACGGAGAACCTCCGTTCTTCCATCTCTCGTTGGTTCTTCGAGGATCGCCTGGCTCCCCTGACGCAGGCCGAGATCGAGGCGGCGGATGCTCACCAGCACCACGTGACCGCGCAGAACGAGGAGACCGAGGCAGCGGAGATCCAGGGCGCTCACGAGCGTGCAGGCGTCCCGGACGCTCCGCTCACCGTGAGCGAGACGCACGTCGAAGAGACAGCGAACACCCCCAGCACGGTCATCGCGACCGAGCCGGCGAAGAGGCCCGGCAAGAAGAAGTCCGAGGACGACGAGTAACATCGCCGCTCGCCCTACGAAGAAGACCCTGTCCGTTCGGACAGGGTCTTCTTCGTGTCCGGGATGCTCTCAACTGGACGTGGAAGGATTGTGGCATGAGCTCAGCAGTCCAACTCATCCGGGTCAGAGCGACCACCGCGATTGCGGAGATGACCCGATGAGTGCCGCGATCAGGCCGGCCACCCCTGAGGATGCGGAGATCCTGAATGCCATCGAGACCCACGCTGATGCGCTCTTGATCGACAGCCTGGGGGCGCCGGAATGGCCTCAGGCAGCCGCCGGATCCGCACGTCTCGCCGAGCCAGGGTTCGTTCTCGTTCTCGAAGAGTCCGAGGGCTCCTCCCCCGTGGGTTTCATCCACGTCCTGGACGCCGACGGCCACGCGCACCTCGAACAGCTGTCAGTCCTTCCCGCCTCGGGACGTCAGGGGTTCGGACGGCAGCTGGTGAGCACGGCACTCGATGAGGCGCGGGACCGCGGGTACACGCGCATGACATTGCGGACCTACGCGGAGATCCCTTGGAACGCTCCGTTCTACGCGTCGTGCGGGTTTCTCGAGAGCATTCCCGAGACGCCGTTCCAACGGGGCCTCGTCGAGACCGAGAGCTCGCTCGGTCTGGACCGGTACGGAAGACGCGTCCAGATGACCGTGGAACTCTGAGCCCCTTTCCCACATTGGCGGAATGCATTCCGTCGGCGTCCGGAAGACGACGGCGGGATCGCGCGATGATACCTAGGCTGAGTGCATGATCGATCGCGCTGACTACTACACGGCAAAGCTCACCTACGAGACGGACGCGAGCGACGTGTACGCCGCCCTCCAGGCCCAGGAAGACATCGTCATCGTCGATGTCCGCTCCGAGGAGGCGTGGGCGCAGGGGCGCGTCGCTGGAGCCACGCACATGCACTACGCACAGATCGCGAGTCGCGCTCAGGCCGAGATCCCCCTCGACGCCTCCGTCGTCGTCTACTGCTGGAGCCCGGGATGCAACGCCGGCGCGAAGGGGGCTCTCGAGTTCGCCAAGCTCGGCTACGCCGTTCGCGAGATGATCGGCGGTTTCGAGTACTGGGTCAGGGAGGGCTATCCCGTGGAGGACGCTGACGGCGTCCACCGCCGGCCTGTCGACGCGCTGACGGGCATCGCCCGTGTCCGCACCCGCGCGTAGGCACAGACATGCAGAAAGCCCCTGGGATGGAGGTCCCAGGGGCTTTCTGCGTGCAGGTCAGCGGGCGAAGTTCCCGCGGTAGTACTCGTAGACCCAGCCGACGATCGCGACGACGAAGATCGACAGTCCGATCGGCAGCAGGAAGTGGCCCACGGCCAGCCCGACGACGAAGACGCCGGCCGAGCCCGCAAGGACGATCGGCCACCACGACCACGGGCTGAACTCGCCGAGTTCAGGATCCCCGTCGTCGATGTCGCTCGTGAGGATGTCTTCGGGCAGCTCGCCGTTCTGAGCCTTATGCGTGCGATCGAGGTAGAACGCGATCATCGCTCCCATGAACGCCGCGAAGAACAGAGCCACGGTTCCGACCCATTCGATCCGCATCGCGAAGTTGTCCGACGGCGTGGCGAGGATGTGCCAGCCGGTGTAGACCACTCCGACGAGCGCGAAGAAGGCGGTCAGGACCCACCAGAGGATGACGTTGTCGCGCATGGCTCAGTGGCCCTCTCGCTCGCCGGGGGCGGCCGGTGTGAACTCTGCCGCCTCGGGGTGGTTCAGGTCGAATGCCGGGCGCTCGCTGCGGATGCGCGGGATCGACGTGAAGTTGTGACGCGGCGGCGGGCACGAGGTCGCCCATTCGAGCGATGCGCCGTAGCCCCACGGGTCGTTCACGGTCACCTTCGGTGCCTTGCGCGCCGTGATCCAGACGTTCAGGAAGAACGGGAGCATGGACGCGCCGAGGATGATCGCGCCGATCGTGGAGACCTGGTTGCCCCAGGTCCAGCCGTCCTCCGGAGAATAGTCCGCGTAGCGACGCACCATGCCGTCGACGCCCAGCCAGTGCTGGATGAGGAACGTCATGTGGAAGCCGATGAACAGCATCCAGAAGTGCACGTATCCGAGGCGCTCGTTGAGCATGCGACCCGTCCACTTCGGCCACCAGAAGTAGAAGCCTGCGAACATCGCGAAGACCACGGTGCCGAACACCACATAGTGGAAGTGCGCGACGACGAAGTACGAGTCGGACAGGTGGAAGTCGAGCGGCGGGGCCGCGAGGATGACACCGGTGAGACCACCGAAGACGAACGACACCAGGAAGCCGAGCGCGAACACCATGGGTGTCTCGAAGGTCACGGACCCTCGCCAGAGCGTGCCGATCCAGTTGAAGATCTTCACCCCTGTCGGCACCGCGATGAGCATCGTCATGAGGGCGAAGAACGGCAGCAGCACGGAACCGGTCACGTACATGTGGTGAGCCCACACGGCGACAGACAGAGCCGCGATCGCGATCGTCGCGTACACCAGGGTCTTGTAACCGAAGATCGGCTTGCGGCTGAAGACCGGGAAGATCTCCGACACGATGCCGAAGAACGGCAGAGCGATGATGTACACCTCGGGGTGACCGAAGAACCAGAACAGGTGCTGCCAGAGCAGGACACCGCCGTTCTGCGGGTCGTAGATGTGAGCGCCGAGAATACGGTCGGCTGCTGCAGCGAAGATCGCCGCGGCGAGCACGGGGAACGCCATCAGGATCAGAAGACTCGTGATGAGCGTGTTCCACGAGAAGATCGGCATGCGCCACATCGTCATACCGGGAGCGCGCATCGTGATCACGGTGGTGATGAAGTTCACTGCGCCGAGGATGGTGCCGAAGCCCGAGATGCCGAGACCGACCATCCAGAGGTTTCCACCCGCACCGGGCGAGAATGACGCGCTGGCGAGCGGCTGGTAGGCGAACCATCCGAACGATGCCGCACCCTGCGGGGTGAGGAAGCCGGCGACCGCGATCGTCGAGCCGAAGAGGAAGAGCCAGAAGGCGAAAGCGTTCAGACGCGGGAAGGCGACATCCGGAGCGCCGAGCTGCAGCGGAAGGATCGCGTTGGCGAACCCGGCGAACAGCGGCGTCGCGAACATCAGCAGCATGATCGTGCCGTGCATCGTGAAGAGCTGGTTGTACTGCTCCTTCGTCGGGATGATCTGCATTCCCGGAGCGAACAGCTCTGCACGGATGACGAGTGCCATCACGCCGCCGAGAAGGAAGAACAGCACCGACGCGATGAGGTACATGTACCCGATCGTCTTGTGGTCGGTGGAGGTGATCCACTTGACGACGATGTTCCCCTTCTGCTCGACGCGCGACGAGCTCATGAGAGCAGCCTGACGTGCGGGCAGAGTGGTGGGTCGAGAGCGAGGGGCCTCGTCGGTGCGGGGGGCTTCAGTGGTCGACATGGCTTACTCCTCTCCTTCCTCGGAGGTCGGGGCGGTGGTCCCCGGGTAATTCGACAGACGGTCGTACGCGTCTGTGATGTCTCCCGTGTTGCCTTCCTCCTCGAGAGTCTGGAGGTAGGCGTCGTACTCGTCCTGCTCGACGACCTTGACGTTGAAGAGCATCATCGAGTGGTACTCGCCGCAGAGCTCGGCGCACTTGCCGGCGTACTCGCCGACTCGGGTCGGGATGAAGGACCAGGAGTTGTCCTTCCCGATGTACATGTCCTTCTTGTACAGGAAGTCGATGATCCAGAACGAGTGGATGACATCACGGGACTGCAGGTTGATGGTGACCTTCTGGTCGACCGGCAGCACGAGCGTCGGGAGCTGCGCCTGATCGATGGTGCCGTCCGCATCGGGCTGGGCCTGGATTCCCATGGTCCAGACGGCGTCGGAGTTGTCCTCTTCTTCGCCGTCGTACTGGAAGTCCCACGCCCACTGCTTGGCGATGGCCGTGATCTCGACGTCGGGTTCGTCCCACTTGGTCTCGATCGCCGACTGGTCACGCGCCGTGAAGAAGAACATGCCCAGCACGAGGATCAACGGCACGACCGTGTAGAAGATCTCGATCGGCATGTTGTACCGCATCTGCACGGGCAGCCCGGTCTGTCCCTTGCGGCGACGGTATGCGATCGCGGCCCAGGCCATCAGGCCCCAGGTGATCACGCCGACGGCGAGAAGGACGATCCACGAGTTGACCCAGAGCGACGACACGCGCTCGGTCTGGTTGGTGGCCGCAGGCTCACCCTCCACGAAGCCCGGGAGGTAACCGTTCAGCTCGGTGGCAGTACATCCCGCCAGGGCCACGGCTGCCGCTACTCCCAGAGGAAGAGCGGCCCAACGAAGGCGGCGTTTCGAGGGCACGATGCACCTTTCAGATTGCGGACAGGGCACACCCAAGTCTAGGGCAACCTCACACCTGATTCATGCCAACCACGCAGGTTGGCCGAGGGGTTCGGATCAGTGGAAGCTGTCTCCGCAGGCGCAGCTGCCCGCGGCGTTGGGGTTGTCGATCGTGAAGCCCTGCTCCGAGATCGTGTCCTTGAAGTCGATCGAGGCGCCGTCGAGGTACGGGACGCTCATGTTGTCGATGATGACCTCGACACCGTCGAAGTCGACGGTCTCGTCGCCCTCGAGGAATCGCTCATCGAAGTACAGCTGATAGATCAGGCCGGAGCATCCGCCGGGCTGGACGGCGACGCGCAGACGCAGGTCGTCGCGGCCCTCCTGCTCGAGGAGGTTCTTGACCTTCGTGGCCGCGGCATCGGTCAGCTTCACGCCGTGCGCCTGGGTGGTCTCTGCAGAAGTCAGTGTGGTGTCGCTCATGTCGCTCCTTGTGACGGGCCGCGCTCGCACGGCTGGTATGTCGATTTTACCCTCAGGCGCGCGGATGCGGCTCAGATGATGATGTCGTTCATGCGCGACAGCAGCAGCGCCTCAGTCGCGACCGCGTGGCGGAACGTGTCGATATGCAGTGATTCGTTCGGGCTGTGGGCACGCGAGTGCGGGTCCTCGACGCCGGTCACCAGGATCTGCGCGTCGGGGAACTCCCGCACCAGGTCAGCGATGAACGGGATCGAACCACCGACACCGAGGTCGACGGGAGGCACAGCGTAGCCGTCACGCATGGCATCGCGGGTGAGCGCGACCGCCCAGCCGCTGGTGTCGACGAGGAAGCCGTTTCCCAGGTCGACGTCCGAGAACGTCAGCTCCGCACCGAACGGCGCGTTCGCCCGCAGATGAGCCTCGAGGGCGGCATAGGCCTCCTCCCCCGTCTGGCCTGGCGCGACGCGCGCGCTCACGACGACCGTCACCTCGGGAAGAAGGGTGTTGGACGCCGCGGCGACGCTGGTCGCATCGATGCCGATGACGGTGACCGCCGGCTTGTTCCAGATCCGGCTGAGGATGCTGCCTCCGCCGATCGGGGACGTTCCTGGCAGGAGACCTGCTTCATCACGGAGCGTCTCCTCGGTGTACTCCGGCGTCGGCGCATCGCGCTCGGTCATCCCCTCGACAGCGACGGAGCCGTCGTCGTTCCAGAGCGTGGCGAGCATCCTGACCGTCGCCATCATGGCGTCGGGAACCGCTCCGCCGAACATGCCCGAGTGCGACGCGTGCTCCAGGGTGCGCACGCGCACGGTGAAGCGCGCGTTGCCGCGAAGCGAGACCGTCAGCCCCGGGGTGACCGAATCCCAGTTGCCCGAGTCGGCGACCACGATCGCATCCGCCCTCAGCGCCTCTTTGTTGTCCGAGAGGAACTGGGCGAAGGAGCGCGATCCGTACTCCTCCTCACCCTCGATGAACATCGCGATGCCCAGCTCGAGGTCGTCGCCGATGACCTCGGCGACGGCGCGGATCGCGGCGACGTGCGCCATGATCCCCGCCTTGTCATCGGCGGCGCCGCGCCCGTACAGACGCCCATCGCGCACCGTGGGCTCGAACGGCGGCGTCTCCCACAGCGCATCATCGCCCGGAGGCTGCACGTCGTGGTGAGCGTAGAGCAGGATCGTCGGCTTGCCGTTGCGCGCAGCACGCGTCGCGAGCACTGCGGGCTGCCCGTGCTCGTCGGTACCCGGGATCGCGGCTCGCAGCACCCGCACATCGTCGAAGACCCCCGTCGCCGTCGCCAGAGCGGCGACCGCCTCGGAGCTGCGTTCGAGCTGCGTCTGGTCGAATGCAGGCCAGGCCATGCCCGGGATGCGGACGAGTGCGCCCAGGTCGCTCAGCGCGGCTGGGAACCCTGTGGCAGCGGCCTCGAGGATGGCCGGCTCGCGCTCGCTGGACGGATTCTGGTCACCGGGCTGGGCAGGAGATGTCATGCGAGTAATCTTAAGGTGATCCGCCTTCACTGAACCGAGGAACCTCGTGGCCACTACCCCTGTCCCCCCTTCGACGAACGACGACGCCGCCGAGACGACCGCGTCGGGCAAGGGTCGCGCGACGCCGACCCGGGCCGAGCAGGAAGCGGCCCGCCGCCGTCCTCTCGTCGCGAACACCAAGGAGGCCAAGGCCGCAGCACGCGCCGAGCTCAGCGAGCGACGCAACCGCGCGCAGGCCGGGCTGGCTGCCGGCGAGGAGAAGTACCTCCCGGCTCGCGACAAGGGCCCGCAACGCCGCTGGGTCCGCGATTACGTGGATGCCGGATGGCACCCTGCCGAATTCGTGATGGGCGTGATGGTTCTCGTCATCCTGATCTCGCTCCTTCCCGCCAACCTCGCCATCGGCGGCTTCGCGATCGCCGGCTGGGCGTACCTGGTCATGATGGCGTACCTGATCCTCGCGATCGGCGGCATGGTCCTGCTGGGGATGCGCGTCAAGCGCAAGGTCGCCGCGAAGTTCGGCAAGGATCGCATGGAGCGCGGTCTCGGCTGGTACGCCGCGATGCGATCGCTGCAGATGCGTTTCATGCGTCTGCCGAAGCCGCAGGTCAAGCGTGGCGACTACCCCGCCTGATCCCCTGAAACGTCGAGAGAGGCGCCTCCTGCTCTGTGAGCACGAGGCGCCTCTCTCGTTCGTCGAGCTGCGTCTCAGCGCGTCACGAGGCCGCGGTTGATCTCCCGTCCCCAGAACGGACCGCGATACAGGAAGGCCGTGTAGCCCTGCACGAGCGTCGCGCCGGCTTCGAGTCGCTCCTGCACGTCCGCCGGCGTCTCCACGCCGCCGACTGCGATGACGCAGAAGTCTGCGGGCACGGTCGAGCGAACCAGACGCAGCACCTGGAGCGAGCGCTCCTTGAGGGGCGCGCCGGAGAGTCCGCCCGCCCCGATGCTCTCTACCGTCGCCGGGTCCGTCGTGAGTCCGTCCCTGCTGATCGTGGTGTTGTTCGCGATGATGCCGGCGAGGCCCTCGTCCACCGCGAGCTTCGCGATCGCGGCGATCTCTTCATCGGCCAGATCGGGCGCGATCTTGACGAGCAGCGGAGTCTTTCCGCTTGCCGCCCGCACCGCCCTCAGCAGCGGAGCCAGCGTCTCCACTGCTTGCAGGCCCCGCAGACCCGGAGTGTTCGGGGAAGAGACGTTGACGGCCAGGTAGTCGGCCAGCGGGGCCAGCCTCGTCGCCGAAGCGACGTAGTCGTCAGTGGCATCCTCGACATCGACGACACGGCTCTTACCGATGTTGACGCCGATGACCGTGTCGGGGGCCCCGCGTCGCAGTCGCGCAAGGCGCCGGGCGGCGGCATCCGCCCCCTCATTGTTGAAGCCCATGCGGTTGATGACCGCCCGATCGGCGATCAGCCGGAACAGTCGAGGCTTCGGGTTGCCCTCCTGCGGGATCGCCGTGACGGTGCCGACCTCGACGTGGCCGAAGCCGAGCGCTGCGAGACCTCGGACACCGATCGCGTTCTTGTCGAACCCGGCGGCGATGCCGAAGGGCGAGGAGAAGCTCAGCCCGAGTGCGTCCACCTGCAGCGATGGATCAGGCTTCGTCAGCGCCCGCGTCGCCCAGGACAGCGGAGGGATTCCGAGCGCACGAATCACCGCCATCCCGGCGTGGTGGGCGAACTCGGGATCGAAGCGCGACAGGACAGCGCGAAAGAGCAGCGGATACATCCCTGCCAGATTACCGGTCGGCAGGCTCCGGCTTGACGTGGTCGGCGCGCAGATCCGTGATGGCGCTCTCGAAGTCCTCGAGCGAGTCGAAGGCCTGGTAGACACTCGCGAATCGCAGGTATGCGACCTCGTCGAGATCACGGAGGGGTCCGAGGATCGCCAAGCCGATCTCGTTCGTGTCGAGCTGCGAGACACCCGTCTGCCGCACGGCTTCCTCCACGCGCTGAGCGAGGACCGCCAGATCGGCCTCGGTCACGGGGCGACCCTGACACGCCTTGCGCACACCGGAGATCACCTTCTCGCGACTGAACGGCTCCATGACGCCCGAGCGCTTGATGACGTTGAGGCTGGCCGTCTCGGTGGTGGTGAAACGGCCCCCGCACTCAGGGCACTGACGACGGCGCCTGATCGAGAGACCGTCGTCGCTGGTGCGGGAATCGATGACGCGAGAGTCCGAGTGACGGCAGAAGGGGCAGTGCATCTGACCGATCCTACGCGGTGAAACGCGCCTCGATCGCCTCGCCGTGCGCCGGGAGCACTTCGGTCTCGGCGAGAGCGACGACCCCGTCACGGACCTCGGCGAGGGCAGCACGATCGTAGGAGATGACCTGCTGCGGACGGAGGAACGTGTAGGCGCCGAGTCCCGGCGCGTAGCGCGCCTGTCCCCCGGTCGGCAGCACGTGGTTGCTGCCAGCCA
Source organism: Actinomycetota bacterium (assembly GCA_037033305.1). Taxonomy (GTDB): domain Bacteria; phylum Actinomycetota; class Actinomycetes; order Actinomycetales; family Microbacteriaceae; genus Microbacterium. Next base: position 16,512 of record JAZBLP010000060.1, read on the forward strand.
TGTAGTCGCCCAGACTCACCGGAGTGTGATCGCCGACGAACACGGCGCCCGCGCTCGTGAAGCTGTCTGCCGCGGTCTCCGCATCCTCGAGGTGCAGTTCGAGGTGCTCGGGAGCATAGGCATTGCTGAACGCGCTGGCCATGGCGCGGTCGTCGACGAGCACGATCGCGGACTGCGGTCCGTCCAGAGCCGCGGCCACGCGGGTCGAGTGGCGGGTGGCGCCGGCCTGTCGCGCGACTTCCTCCGCTACACGATCGGCGAGCTCTGGCGAGTCCGTCACGAGCACGGCAGAGGCCTGCTCATCGTGTTCGGCCTGACTGACGAGGTCGGCGGCGATGAGTCGCGGGTCGGCGGCGGCATCGGCGACGACCAGGATCTCGGTGGCCCCCGCCTCGGAGTCCGTGCCGACGACACCAGCCACGGCCCGCTTGGCGGAGGCGACGTAGTTGTTGCCGGGTCCCGACAGGACGTCGACCGGATCGAGTCCGATGCCTGCGACGCCGTGAGCGAAGGACCCTATGGCGCCGGCGCCGCCGATCGCGTACACCTCTGTGATGCCGAGCAGGCCGGCCGCGGCGAGGATCGTCGGGTGGACGCGCCCTCCCTGATCCGATTGCGGCGGCGAGGCGAGCGCGATCTGCTCGACGCCCGCGACCTGGGCGGGGACGACGTTCATGATGACGCTGGAGGGATAGACCGCCTTGCCGCCGGGGATGTACACGCCCGCTCGATGAACAGGCTGCCAGCGCTGGGTGATCGTCGCGCCGGTTCCGATCCGGGTGATCCGGCGTTCGGGAACCTGGGCTGCGGAAGCGATGCGGACCCGACGGATCGCCTCGTCGAGGGCACCGCGAACGTCGGGCGCGAGAGTGTCGAGAGCCTCGGCGATGTGCTGCGCAGGCACGCGGATCTCATGACCCGAGACACGATCGAAGCGTTCGGCCTGTTCGCGCAGTGCCTCTTCGCCGCGCTCGCGCACGTCGTCCACGATGCGCGCCGCGGTGTCGAGAGCCTCTGCCCGCGCCTGGGTGGCCCGCGGCACGGCCGCGAGCATGTCAGCCGGAGAGAGCGTGCGCCCCCGCAGATCGATCGTGCGCAAGATCAGCCCTTCGTGATGTCTGAGATGTCGTGCAGGTATCCGATGCGACCGTCGTCGTGCCGGATGACGTAGGCGCCACCGCGGTCTTCGATGACGAGCGCCCACGCATTCGGGCCGACCCGGAAGATGACGTCGCCGCGCTCGTCATGCACGTCGCGCTCTGTCGGAGCGAGCACCCAGAAAGGCTGCGGGGCGGAGTAGGCATCCTCAGGGGTCGTCACGGCGAAGTCCGAGTCGTCGTCGATGGCGGGGAATGCTGTCGTCTCGGCCGACGAGACATCGCGCGCGGTTGCACCGAGCAGCGACTCGATACTCCCGGTATCGGACACGATCTCGGGTTCCTGACCGCGCGAGCGACGCGAGTACGCCGGGCTGTACTCCTCGTCGGAGGTCGTCTGCTCGGTGCCGGTTCCACCACCAGAGGCGTGTGAGGAGAGCGGCACCTGCTCGGCGAGATCGAGACGGGCGACCTCATCGGTAGCCTGCGCGTGCGACAGTTCTACGTCGATCCCGTCCGACGGGACCGGGGCGGTCGTATACGCGACCGGTGCAGGGTCCGCCTCGTAGGCCGTCGGCGCGGGCTCTGCCGCGTAGGCCGTCGGCGCGGGGTCCGCCGCGTAGGAGGGCGATGGCGCATCCGATGCGTCGGCGATCGGGGCGCCATGCGCGTCGGAAGCGACATCGCTCGACGGGGCCGGCGATGCGTACGCCGCTGGTCGCTCGTGCGTGTCGCCCGATGCCTCGGCCTCGGCGACGGGAGCGGCTGTCCCGTCCGCGGCAGGCTCCGGGCGGGGCCGCGAGATGACCGGCCGCACCGGATTGGCGTTGCGGTGCGCGAGCGTGACGAGTCGGCCCTGGAAGTCGTCCTTGAGGCCGGGCACCAGTGGAGCGAAGACAGTGAGCACGACGAGCGCGAGCGCTGCGAGCAGCTGGACGACACCGTTCCAGGGCAACCCGAAGACGCCGAACTCGATCGCGAACGCGACGGCGTTCCAGAGGGCGCCGAGCCAGAAGACGGCCGAGACGGAGAAGGCCACGGAAGCGAACTGATCGATCCCGAGCGAGCCGACGCGACGGATGCCGTCGGGTGAGAAACGGCGGAGGACCAGCAGGAACACCGCGATCGTCGGAGCGCCGATCGGGAGGACCCATTGGATTCCGGCGCCCCAGATGGACGAGTCGCCGACGTACGGGAAGAACGAGGCGATGAAGGCGATCAGCCACACGCCGACGATGAGCAGTTCCCGCAGGGTGAATCCGAGGATGCCGTACTCCGGCGTCACCTCATCGTCGTAGAGGACGCCGTCGTCATCGGAGAAGTCCCCGTCGACGGGTGACTCGTGTGACACCGACGACGGGTCTGCACCTGAGTCGTCTCTGTTCAGGAAGGGTGATTCCGTGCTCATGGGGAGGGTCCTTTCGCCGCGGTGCAGCGCCTTTGTCGTCGTGCACCTGAACGCGTCCCGATACTACCCGGTGCGTCCGTGAGGACCCGTCGAGCGGCAGCGTGCGTCGGTGTTCAGCCCAGGCAGGTCGGCCCGAGCAGTGATTTGAGATCCCCGAACAGATCGGCGGAGACCTTGACCGGCATCGGCACATCGAAGACCTTCGCCGTGCCGCCGCGGTGCACCCGCAGCACGACCTCGGTGTCTCCGTTGTGACGGCGCAGTACGTCGGCGAGCTCGTGCATCACTCGCTCCGTCGCCCTCTGCTCGGCGAGCACGAGTGAAAGCGGCCCCGCGGCGTCGAAGGAACCGACGTCCGGCGCGAACGCGGACTGCGCGTGGAGGTTGAGTCCGTCATCACGCTTCGACACCCGTCCGCGCACGGCGAGAATCGAGTCCTGCTGCAGGATGTGCTGGAATTCGGTGTAGGTCTTGCCCATGAACATGACCGTCACTTCACCGTTGAAATCCTCGACGGTGATCATTCCGTACGGGTTCCCACTCGCCTTCGCGACGCGGTGCTGCACGCTCGTGACGAGACCGGCGACGGTGACCTGCTCGCCGTCCTGCATGTCCTCCGAGTTGATGAGGTTGTGGATCGAGATCGACGCGTGCTTCGCGAGAGGCACCTCGAGCCCGGCGAGCGGGTGGTCTGAGACGTAGAGCCCGAGCATCTCGCGTTCGAAAGCGAGCTTGTCCTTCTTGATCCACTCCGGACGCGCGGGCACCTTCGCAGGCGGCGCCTCTTCCATTCCGTCATACAGACTGTCGAAGTCGAAGCCGATGGCGCCCTGCGCCTCGTTCCGCTTGCGATCCACAGCCGCCTCGACGGCGTCCTCATGGACTTCGAGCAGCGCGCGACGCGAGTCGCCCATCGAGTCGAACGCGCCGGCCTTGATCAGGGACTCGACCGTGCGCTTGTTCGAGACGTGCAGCGGCACCTTCTCGAGGAAGTGATGGAACGAGGAGAACCGCTCGTCCTTGCGGGCCGCAATGATCCCCTCGACGACGTTGCTGCCCACGTTGCGGACGGCGCCGAGCCCGAATCGGATGTCGTCGCCGACGGCGGCGAAGTACTTGATCGACTCGGAGACGTCCGGCGGGAGCACCTTGATGCCCATTCGACGGCACTCGTTGAGGTAGAGCGCCATCTTGTCTTTCGAGTCACCGACGCTGGTGAGCAGCGCAGCCATGTACTCGGCCGGATAGTGCGCCTTGAGGTAGGCGGTCCAATACGAGACCACCCCGTACGCCGCCGAGTGGGCTTTGTTGAAGGCGTAGTCCGAGAACGGGAGGAGGATCTCCCAGATCGCGTTGACGGCGCCGTCGGAATAGCCGTTCGCGTGCATCCCCGCCTGGAAGCCCGCGAACTGCTTGTCGAGCTCGGACTTCTTCTTCTTGCCCATCGCTCGGCGGAGGATGTCGGCCTGTCCGAGCGAGAACCCGGCCACGCGCTGGGCGATCGCCATCACCTGCTCCTGGTAGATGATCAGGCCGTAGGACTCGTCGAGGATGTCGGCGAGCGATTCGGTGAACTCCGGGTGGATCGGTGTGATCGGCTGCTGACCGTTCTTGCGGAGCGCATAGTTCGTGTGCGAGTTCGCACCCATCGGGCCCGGGCGGTACAGCGCGATCAATGCCGAGATGTCACCGAAGTTGTCCGGACGCATCAGCCGCATCAGTGATCGCATGGGCCCGCCGTCGAGCTGGAAGACGCCGAGCGATTCGCCGCGCCCGAGCAGCTCGTAAGCACCGCGATCATCGAGGGCGAGGTGCTCGAGGTCGAGCTCCTCCCCGCGGTTGGTGCGGATGTTGTCGAGAGCGTCGGAGATGATCGTGAGGTTGCGGAGCCCCAGGAAGTCCATCTTGATCAGCCCGAGCGACTCGCAGGACGGGTAGTCGAACTGCGTGACGATCTGACCGTCCTGCTCGCGGCGCATGATCGGGATGATGTCGAGCAGCGGCTCGGACGACATGATCACGCCGGCCGCGTGGACACCCCACTGGCGCTTCAGGCCCTCGAGACCGAGAGCGCGGTCGAAGACCGTCTTCGCCTCGGGATCGGTCTCGATGAGCGCGCGGAACTCGCTCGCCTCCTTGTAGCGGGGGTGTGCGGAGTCGAACATGCCGTCCAGAGGCATGTCCTTGCCCATGACGGGCGGCGGCATCGCCTTGGTCAGCCGCTCGCCCATGCTGAACGGGAAGCCCAGCACACGCCCTGCATCCTTCAGCGCCTGCTTGGACTTGATCGTGCCGTAGGTGACGATCTGTGCGACGCGCTCTGAGCCGTACTTCCTGGTCACGTAGTCGATGACCTCGCCACGGCGACGGTCATCGAAGTCGACGTCGAAGTCGGGCATCGAGACGCGGTCGGGGTTGAGGAACCGCTCGAAGATGAGGCCGTGCTCGAGGGGGTCGAGGTCGGTGATCTTCATGGCGTAAGCGACCATCGAGCCGGCGCCCGAACCACGGCCCGGCCCCACGCGGATCCCGTTGTCCTTCGCCCAGTTGATGAAGTCGGCGACGACGAGGAAGTAGCCGGGGAACCCCATCTGCAGGATGATGCCGGTCTCGTACTCGGCCTGCTTGCGCACCTTGTCGGGGATGCCGCTCGGGTAACGGTAGTGGAGGCCGGCCTCGACCTCCTTGATGAGCCAGCTGTCCTCCGTCTCGCCGTCCGGCACGGGGAATCGCGGCATGTAGTTCGCCGCCGTGTTGAACTCGACCTCGCACCGCTCGGCGATGAGCAGCGTGTTGTCGCAGGCCTCCGGGTGGTCGCGGAACAGCTGCCGCATCTCTGCGGCGGTCTTGATGTAGTACCCGTCGCCATCGAACTTGAACCGGTTGGGGTCGTCGAGCGTCGAGCCCGACTGCACGCACAGCAGCGCCTCGTGGGCGTCGGCCTCGTGCTGATGCGTGTAGTGGGAGTCGTTCGTGCCGACGAGGGGGATGTTCAGGTCTTTGGCGAGCCGGATCAGGTCGGTCATCACCCTGCGCTCGATGGAGAGACCGTGATCCATGATCTCGGCGAAATAGTTCTCCTTGCCGAAGAGGTCCTGGAACTCCGCGGCCGCTGCACGTGCGGCGTCGTACTGGCCGAGGCGCAGTCGCGTCTGGATCTCTCCCGAGGGGCATCCCGTGGTGGCGATCAGGCCCTTGCCGTAGGTCTGCAGGAGCTCGCGGTCCATGCGCGGCTTGAAGTAGTAGCCCTCCATGCTCGACAGCGAGCTGAGGCGGAACAGGTTGTGCATCCCCTGCGTGCTCTCGCTCCACATCGTCATGTGCGTGTAGGCGCCGGAGCCGGAGACATCGTCGCTCTTCTGATCCGGAGAGCCCCATTGCACGCGCGTCTTGTCGCTGCGATGCGTGCCGGGAGTCACATAGGCCTCGAGCCCGATGATCGGCTTGACGCCCGCAGCGTTCGCCGCCTTGTAGAACTCGAACGCCGCGAACGTGTTGCCGTGATCGGTCACAGCGATCGCCGGCATGTCGTAATCCGCCGCCGCCTGCGTCATCGCCGCGATCTTCGCCGCCCCGTCGAGCATCGAGTACTCGCTGTGCACGTGCAGGTGGACGAAGGAGTCGGATGCCATGCCTTCGAGTCTACTTTCGGCATCCGACATCGAGCGTCGCAGCACGCTCTCTCAGACCTTGTCGCGGTCACCTCAGATCGAGGCGCATCAGCACGCGCGGGAACCCGTCGAGTGTCGAGCCGGTGTCGGCCGCCTTCACGAATCCGGCGCTCTCGAAGAGCCGTCTCGTGCCGACGTACGCCATCGTGAGATTCACCCTCTCACCACGATTGTCGACCGGATACCCCTCGATCGCGGGCGCGCCGCTCGTCTTCGCGTGCGCCACCGCTCCGTCGATCAGGGCGTGGGAGATGCCCTGCTTCCGATGACCGGGGCGGACGCGGATGCACCAGAGCGACCAGACGTCGAGATCGTCGACATGCGGGATCAGCCTGTTGCGAGCGAAACTCGTCGCGCTGCGCGGATGCACCGCCGCCCAGCCCACGGGTTCGTCGTCGAGATACGCGATAACGCCCGGAGGTGGGTCCTGGTGGCACAGCTCGCGCACGCGCTCCGCTCGCTTCTCGCCTCGCAGCGCAGTGTTCTCGCTGCTGCCGATACGGTAGCTCAGGCAGAAGCAGACGTTGGACGTCGGCTTCTTGGGGCCGACGAGAGCGGCCACGTCGTCGAACTCGGTCGCGGGCCGCACCTCGATGCTCATGGGCTCATACTGACCCACTCCGCCGACATTCGCGGCGTCGATCAGTCGCCGCGCAGGATCTCCAGGGCACGTTCGAAGTCTGCGGGGTACGGCGACTCGAACTGCACCCACTCCCCCGTCGCCGGGTGGGTGAAAGCGAGCTTGTGCGCGTGCAGCCACTGTCGGGTGAGACCGAGCTTCGCCGACAGCGTGGGATCGGCACCGTAGAGCGGGTCCCCCGCGCACGGGTGGCGCAGCGCCGCCATGTGCACACGGATCTGGTGGGTGCGTCCGGTCTCGAGATGGATCTCGAGCAACGAGGCCCCGGGGAAGGCCTCGAGGGTCTCGTAGTGGGTCACTGACGGCTTCCCCTCGGGAACGACAGCGAATTTCCACGAGTGATTCGGATGCCGGCCGATCGGCGCGTCGATCGTCCCCGTCAGCGGATCGGGGTGTCCCTGGACGACGGCGTGATAGATCTTCTCCACCGTGCGCTCTTTGAAGGCATGCTTCAGCGATGTGTACGCCGTCTCGCTCTTGGCGACGACCATGAGCCCGCTCGTGCCGACATCCAGCCGATGCACGATCCCCTGACGCTCAGGAGCACCGCTGGTGGCGACCCGGAACCCCGCCGCTGCGAGAGCCCCGACGACGGTCGGTCCCTCCCATCCGAGCGAGGGGTGGGCAGCCACTCCCGTGGGTTTGTCGACCACGACGATGTCGTCGTCGTCATAGACGATTCCGAGTTCCGGAACCGCGATCGGGATGATCCGCGGCTCCTCCTTCGGCTGCCATTCCACCTCGAGCCAGCCGCCACCGCGGAGGCGATCGGACTTGTCGAGCGTCACTCCGTCGACGCGCACGCCGCCGGCCGAGGCCACCTCGGCGGCGAAGGTGCGTGAGAAGCCGAGCATCTTCGCGAGGGCCGCGTCGACGCGCGTCCCATCCAACCCGTCAGGAACGGGGAGGGTGCGGAATTCCATGGTCAGCGTCCGTCCGCGGCGGCGGCATCCGGCGACGCAGCATTCGGGCGGGAGCTGTCAGCAGGAGCCGAATCGGCTCCTGCATCCTCGGCCAGGGCCGCAGCCTCGGCTTCGTCGTCGGTCTCCACGGGCGCGTGGTCTCGTTCCCGCGTTCCGTCGAAACGGAGCCCCAGCACGACGAGCAGCGCGACCGAGATCATCCCGGTGACGATGAAGATGTCGGCGACGTTGAAGATCGCGGGCATCATCCACGGCATCGAGATCATGTCGACCACATGCCCCATGGGGAAGCCCGGGTCGCGGAAGAGTCGATCGGTGAGGTTGCCGAGCACTCCCCCGAGCAGACAGCCGAGGACGACGGCCCAGAGGCGTGACTGAAGACCCAGGGCCTTCCAGATGATCACGCCGGCCACCACCGCCAGTGCGATGGTGAAGATCCATGTGACATCGGATCCGAGTGAGAACGCTGCGCCGGGGTTGCGCACGTAGTACAGCTGAAGGAACTCACCGAGCACCGGCACCGGCTCCTGGAGCGGCAGGTTCTCGGTCGTGAGGTACTTCACAAACTGATCGGCGGCCAGCACGATCGCTGCGAGAACCGCAACTATCGCGCCGGCCGCCGACCGACGAAGGGGAAGGCGTCCTGGCAAAAGGACGACCTACAGTCCGATCGCGGAGACCGGAGTCGAGTCCGTCGACGCCGACTTCTCGTCGAGATCGCGGAGCTGACCCTCGATGTAGCCGCGCAGCTGCGAGCGGTAGTCGCGCTCGAAGTTGCGGAGCTCGGTGATCCGGGCCTCGAGGGCGTTGCGCTCGCGCTCGAGACGAGCCGACTCTTCGCGCTGCTTGGCCTCGGCCTCCGTGCGGATGCGGTTGACCTCGCCCTCGGCCTCGGCGATGAGCTGGGCGCGCTTGGCCTCACCCTCGGCGACGTGCTCGTCGTGCAGACGCTGTGCGAGCTCGATGATGCCGGCGGTCGCGGTCGCAGAACCCGAAGGAGCGGGCTCCGCAGGAGCCGCAGCGGCTGCAGGAGCCTCTTCGACGGCTGCGGCGGGCGCCTCTGCAGCGGCTGCGGGAGCCGCCGGCGCGTCGCCGGACTCGTATGCGGCGAGCTTGGCCTTGAGTTCGGCGTTCTCCTCGAGCGCCTTGCGCCACTCGATGACGATCTCGTCGAGGAAGTCGTCGACCTCGTCCGGGTCGAAGCCGTCCTTGAAGCGGACGTGCTGGAACTGCTTGGTGACGACGTCATCCGGGGTAAGTGCCATGGTGGCTCCTTCGATGAGTTCGGTTGCCAGTTT
>JAZBLP010000061.1:0-24914 GCA_037033305.1 Actinomycetota bacterium
GGCGCCGAGCGGGCGCTGCCCGCGGCAAGCCGGGCGCCAAGGACCTGCTCCAGGCGCTTCCCTGGATCGCCCCCGCGCTGCTCCTCATCATCGGCGTGGTGCTGTTCCCCGCCGGGGTGATGTTCTTCAACTCCACCCGCGACATCTCGCTCTCGGGTCTCGACAAGGGCTCGGTCGGCTTCGACAACTTCGTGACGGTGTTCACGTTCGCCGAGTTCTGGCCGATCATATTCCGCACGATCGTCTGGGTCGTGGTGGTGGTCGCGTTCACCGTGCTGATCTCACTCGGGCTCGCGCAGATCCTCAACAAGGCCTTCCCCGGCCGCCAGATCGTCCGCATGGCGGTCATCGTGCCGTGGGCCGCATCCGTCGTGATGACCACGATGGTCTTCTACTACAGCCTCGAGCCGTACTTCGGGGTGTTCAACAAGTTCCTCTACGACATCGGGCTCTCGGATGACGCCGTCGGCTACGGCTGGACCAAGAACCCGGCCACCGCCTTCGCCTGGTCGATCGTGATCGCGATCTTCGTGTCGCTGCCCTTCACGACGTACACGATCCTCGCCGGGCTGCAGACCGTGCCGTCCGACACTCTCGAGGCCGCGAAGATGGACGGCGCCGGAGCGACTCGCACCTACTGGACGATCGTCCTGCCGCAGCTGCGCAGCGCCCTGGCCGTCGCGGTGCTCATCAACATCATCAACGTGTTCAACTCGCTCCCGATCCTCAAGGTGATGACGGGATCGATCCCGGGCTACGGCGCCGACACGATCATGACGATGATCTTCAAGTACATCGAGCTGCAGAAGAAGGTCGACGTCGCGAGTGCGCTCTCGGTCGTCGCCTTCCTCATCGTGATCGTGATCGTCGCGATCTACGTCAAGGCCGTCAAGCCCATGAAGGAGGTCTGATCATGACCCTGACCGAGACCGCCCTCGTCACGACCGCCGGAGACGACCCGGCCCCCCGCATCCCGGGACGCAAGCGTCGCTACACCGAAGACCAGGTCACGCTGCCCCGCGTCATCCTGCGCATGGCCGCCGGCATCCTGGTGCTCGCGATCTTCGTGCTGCCGTACCTGATCATGTTCTTCGGCTCTGTGAAGACGAAGTCGCAGATCCGCTCGGTCGACCCGACCTACCTGCCGGTCGAGTGGCACTGGGAGAACTACATCTCGATGTGGTCGACCCCCGAGACGCCGCTGCCGTACAACCTGATCTCGACGATCATCATCGCCGTGTTCGCGACGCTGCTCGTGCTGCTGGTCTCGCTGCCCGCGGCCTACTACACGGCCCGCTTCAAGTTCCCCGGCCGCATGGTGTTCCTGTTCCTGGTGATCGTGACGCAGATGCTGCAGCCCGCTGTGCTCACCTCGGGTCTGTTCCGCCAGTTCACGACGCTCGGGCTGGGCGACACGTGGGCCGCGATGATCTTCATCAACGCCGCATTCAACCTGTCGTTCGCGGTGTGGATCATGCACTCGTTCTTCGCCGGCATCCCGAAGGAGATCGACGAGGCCGCACAGATCGACGGAGCCGGGCGCTTCACGGTGCTGTTCAAGATCAACCTGCCGCTGGTGTGGCCGGGCATCGTGACGGCGATCGTCTTCACGTTCGTCGCCTGCTGGAACGAGTTCGCCGCATCGCTCGTCATCCTCTCCACCGACAAGAACCAGCCGCTCTCGGTCGCGCTGACCAAGTTCGTCGGTCAGTACGAGACGAGCTGGCAGTACGTGTTCGGCGTCTCGATCGTGGCGATCCTGCCCGTCGTCATCCTGTTCATGCTCATCGAGAAGCGCCTCGTCGGCGGCCTGACCGCCGGTAGCGTCAAGTAACCCGCTTCGAATCGCTTACTTTGCAGTTTCGGCACCCGCTTTTCTGCAAAGTGAGCGATTCGAAAGCGTGTGGGGTCAGGAGAGCGGAGGGGCGGATGCTGCGCGCAGCTGCGCCGGACTCCAGCGGACCCCGAGCGCGCTCGACAGCGCCACCTGTGCGACCCCGGTCGAGATCGAGGCGTCGGCATCCGCGAACCGCACCGGAACTTTCACGGTGCCCGTCGCCGTGTAGTCGATCTCGGCCTGCACGAGGCTGAGGAACGGGTCGCCGAGCGCCCGCGCCGGCCCCCCGATCACGACCTCGGCCGCGTCGAGCACTGCGGCGATGAGCTTGATCGTGCGCGCGAGCGCGCGGGCGCCCTCTGCCAGCTTCTCTTCATCGGCAGACGCGGCGAGCATGGTGATGGCATCGTCATCGAGAGCATCGTCGAAGCCGTCGCCCAGCATCGCCGTCATCGACGACGCCGACTCGAGGCACCCGTGGCGCCCGCATCGACACACGCGCGCGTCCTCGCCGAACTGCACCTGGACGTGGCCGATCTCGCCCGCTCGGTCTCGTGGGCCCGGCGCGAGTTCCCCGTCGAGAGTAACCGCGGCACCGATCCCGGTGCCGATGTGGATGAAGAGCCGGTATCCCGACGACTCGTCCTCTCGCGACGCTTCGGCGATCGCCTCGGCGTCGACGTCGTTCACGAGAAGCACGGGGATCCCGAGCGCCGCCTCGAAGCGCTCGGCGAGCGGCACATCCGTCCATCCCAGCTGCACGCTCTCGAACACCCGGCGTCCGTCCGTCGTGCCCGGCAGCTGCACGCCGGCGATGAGCAGTCGGCCGGAGTACCCGGCCGCGACATCAGCCAGGGCCTCGTCGAGCATCCGATCACGTGACTCGTCGGAGAAGGCCACCCGCCGCGTCTCGACCTCGGTGCCGTCGAGCGCGACCAGAGCGATGCGCGCATCGGTCGGTCGGACCACGAGCACCAGGATGACGTGGTGGTCGGCCTCGATGCTCAGCGTGGTCGCGCGTTTGCCGCCGGTGCTGGCAGCCTGCTCGCCGTCCACGACGAGCTGCAGCTCGATGAGTTCGGCGACGAGCGACGAGGCCGTCGCCGCCGTCAGCCCGGTGGCTCGGGCGATCCCGGCCCGGGTCTCCGATCCCGGGTTGCGAAACACCAGCTGCAGGGCCCGGCGCAGGTTCGCGCGACGGACCGACGCCTGGGTGTCGAGTGCGTCATCGCCGTTCAGCATGGTGCCGGTCCCGGTGCAGGAATCTGTTGACAGACCTGGTGGTTCTGCGTAACCTCGGTCATAGTTTATTCAATAAACTTAGTTCGGTCCCCGGGCGAGTGAGTGCTGCACACACTGTCACTCGCTCGGAAGGCCGGATCATCGTCCTTCTGCGGCTTCGGTGTGATGGCGGATCACTTCGGCCACGACGAAGTTGAACCACTTCTCGGCGAACTCCGGATCGAGATGCGCCTGCTCGGCGAGTGCCTTGAGACGCGCGACCTGCTGCTCCTCACGCCCCGGATCGGATGCCGGCATCTCGTGCTCGGCTTTGAGCTGACCGACCTGCTGCGTGGCGCGGAAGCGCTCGGCGAGCATGAAGATGAGGGCAGCGTCGATGTTGTCGATGCTGGAGCGCAGTCGGAGGAGTTCAGCTCGGGGGTCTTCGGCGGCGGTCATGCCCCCTACTCTACGGAAACACGGGGCAGAACGACCTCACCCCGAATGAGTGGATGCCTCCCGGATGGACCCGCGGTCGGCCGCTATCGTGAGCACATGAGTCGAGAAGAGCAGGAACCGTCGTCGAGCATCTCCGGCGACACCGCCGCCCAGCCGACGGAGTCTTCGAGGCCGGATGCAGCCCCGTCCCCGGCCGAGGCTCAGCCCCATCACGACGCGGCACCCGCACACCGCCCCACGATCGTCGACCCCGTGCCCACGAGTCGCTCGTTCTGGACCCGCATCGATCGCCCGTTCGTGTTCGGCTTCCTCGTGACGCTCGGCGGGCTCGCGGCGATCGTCCTCGGCCTGGCCATCGCGAACCTCTCGACCGTGCTCATCTACATCGCACTCGCTCTCTTCGCCGCCCTCGGACTCGACCCCACGGTGCGCTTCCTCGAACGACGAGGGTTGTCGCGAGCCGTCTCGGTGGTCGTCGCGATCCTCGGGCTCATCGTCGTGGCGGGGCTCGTGGTGTGGATGGTGCTGCCCGTCGTGATCGACCAGATCGCGAGCTTCGTGCGGTCGGTGCCCGGGATGATCCAGGATTTCACCCGCAGCGACATCTACGCGACCCTCGACGACCAGTTCGGCGACCAGTTCCAGGATCTCGTCGCCGACGTGCAGAAGTTTCTCACCGATCCGGGCAACATCGCCGCGATCGGCGGCGGCGCGCTTCAGGTCGGCGCCTCGATCGCCAACGCCATCTCGGGCATCATCGTGGTTCTCGTGCTCACGCTCTACTTCGTCGCGACCCTGCCGTCGATCAAGGCGGGGATGCTGCGTCTCGCTCCCGCCCGTGACCGTGAGCGCGCGAGCGACATCACCGATCAGATCACCGACTCGGTCGGGGCCTACGTCATGGGGATGGTCGTGCTCGCGTTCTGCAACGCCATGCTCGCCTTCCTGCTGTATCTGTTCCTCGGCTTGCCGTTCCCGCCGCTCATGGCGACCGTCGCGTTCTGCATCACGCTGATCCCGCTCGTCGGATCGGTGATCTTCTGGATCATCGGCACGAGCCTCGCGCTGTTCACCAACCCGATCGCGGCGCTGGTCTTCGCGATCGTCTACCTCATCTACATGCAGATCGAGGCCTACGTCATCACCCCGCGCGTCATGAACAAGGCTGTCGCCGTGCCCGGCGCACTCGTCGTGATCGGCGCCCTGGCCGGCGGCACGCTCCTCGGCCTGCTCGGTGCTCTCGTGGCTGTGCCCGTCGCGGCATCCATCCTCATCATCATCAAACAGGTGCTGGTGCCGAGGCAGGACGCTCGGATCTAGCATCCCCGACGTCAAACGAAAGATGCCCGGCCCCCTGGGGGCCGGGCATCTTCGTGCAACGAGTCGGATCAGCTGAGGTCGTTGTCCTCGAGCCACTTCTTCGCGATGTCGGCAGACGACTGCTGGTCGACCGTGCTCAGCACGTTGAGCGCGACGAGCTCTTCACCGGTCAGCTTGGCGCTGATGGCGTTGAGGACGTCGGACACGTCATCCGCGATGTCGCTCGACACGATCGGCACGACGTTCGACGAGATGATGAGGTTCTCGGGGTCTTCGAGAGCGACGATCTCCTCGGTCTCGAAGGCCGGGTCGGCGGTGTAGATGTCAGCGACCTGGATCTCGCCCGCGAGCAGCGACTCGAGGGTGGTCGGGCCGGTGGCCGAGAACGCCAGGTCGACGCCGTAGACCTCCTTGGCCGCAGACGGGCTGTACGGACGCTGCTCGAACTCAGGTGCCGCGCCGATCGTGACCGGCGACGTGACCTTCGACAGATCGCCGATCGTGGTGAGGCCGTTCTCCTCGGCGAAGCTCTTCAGCACCGTGTAGGAGTCCTGGTCGGACGCCTCGGCGAAGTCGAGAGCCGTGAGGCTGTCAGGCAGGGCGTCCTGCAGGGCTGCGAAGACGTCATCGGGGCTGGTCACGGTGACCTCGTCGTCCGAGATGTACTCGAGCAGGCTGCCCGTGTACTCGGGGAAGACATCGATGTCGCCGGACTCGACATCGGGCATGTAGGCGTCACGCTGCCCGATGCTGAACTGGCGATCGACCTCGAGCCCGGCGCCTTCCAGCGCCTGGGCGTAGATCTCGGCGATGATCTCGTTGGAGTAGTAGGCCTGCGAGCCGACGACGATCGTGTCGCCGCCGCCCGAGCTCTCGCCCGAGTCGCCCGACTCGCCGAGCGAGTCGCTCGAGCCGCAGGCGGACAGGGTGAGCGCGGCGGCTGCGACGAGGCCGATGACGGCTGCGGAGCGCTTTCCTCGTGCTGTGAACATGGACTTTCCTCTTCTCTGGGGGACTGCGATACGGATGCTGTGTACGAGGGTCAGACGGTGGCCGCCTGCGATGCGGAGGCCGGGGCGGCCGCCGCATCGGATGTCGACGGCTCGGCGGCAGGTGCCAGTGCACGTGACCGCCGACGGGAGGCGCCGCCGCCCGTGCGGAGTCCTGCCGGGACCGCCAGGTGCTGGGCGGTGGCGAGCAGCAGATCGACGATCAGCGCGAGCAGGGCCACGAGGATCGCGCCCGCCAGAACCTGATCGAACCGCTGCAGCGGGATGCCCTGGATGATCGGGTACCCGAGACCGCCGAGCCCGACGTAGGCCGCGATCGTGACGGTGGCGATGACCTGCAGCAGCGCCGCGCGGATGCCGCCGACCAGCAGCGGCAGACCGAGGGGCACCTCGACCTTCCAGAACACCTGCCAGCCGGTCATCCCCATGGCCTTCGCCGCATCGATCACGCGGCGGTCGATGGCCTCGAGTCCGGTGTACGCACCGGCGAGGAGCGAGGGGATCGCCAGCAGGACGAACGTCGTGATCGCCGCTTCGGGAATCCGCAGCACGCCGAGCAGGAGCACGAGGAGGATCATGAGGCCGAAGGCGGGGATCGCACGCGCGGCGCCCGACACCGCGACGGCGATCTCACGGCCCTTGCCGGTGTGGCCGATGAGCCATCCGATCGGCACGGCGATCACCGTCGCGATGAGCACCGAGATCGCTGTCAGCGTCAGATGCTCGCCGAGCAGCTTGGGCAGCGCGTAGTTGCCCGTCCACTGTGCGGGGGCGATGATCCAGGCGAAGGCCTCGGCGAAGAGATTCACGCGGGAGCCCCCACAGCCACGGGACGAGCGGCGCTCGCCTGGGTGGTGGCCCGGGTCCAGGGCATGAGCGCCCGCCCGAGGAGGAGCAGCAGCAGGTCGATGACCAGGGCGATCACGACGACGGCGATGATGCCGGCGAACACCTCGGCGATGATGCGACGGTCGAGGCCGTTGGTGAAGAGGTATCCGAGGTTCGTGATGCCGATCAGGATCCCGACGGTCGCGAGCGAGATCGTGCTCACAGCGGTCACTCGGAGGCTGGCGAGGATCACCGGGCCCGCGAGGGGGAACTCCACCGCCCAGAAACGACGAAAGGCTCCGAAGCCGGTCGCGGTTGCGGCTTGGCGGATGTCGTCGTCGACCGAGTCCAGTCCGTCCGAGACGCCGCGCACGAGGATCGCGATCGCGTAGATGGTCAAGGCGATGATGAGATTGGGCTCGGTGCGCGCCGAGTAGCCCACCACGGAGGGCAGGAGGATGAGGAGAGCCAGCGACGGGATCGTGTAGAGCAGCCCGGTGAGCACGATGATGGGGCCGCGCACCAGACGGAACCGCCAGGCGACCCAGCCGAGCGGAAGCGACAGCACGAAACCGAGCACGATCGGGATGATGCTCTGCCGCAGATGCACCAGAGTCAGATCGAGGATCAACCCGAGGTTGTTCGCGACCCAGTTCACGTGAGACCGCCGTGGACGGCGCCGAGGGCGGCGGCATCCGGCCCTCCGAGCGGGCCGTCCGACTTCTCCGACGCAGATACGATCGCGCCCTGCGTGCGCCCCTCGGAGTCGACCACGACGGTGCCGTGCGGCGTCTCTTTGAGGTGCAGTGCACGGCGTCCGCGATCGGCTCCGATGAACGAGGCGACGAAGTCGTCTGCCGGGTTCTCGATGATCTCGCTCGGGCTGCCCACCTGCACGATGCGGGCACCCTTGTCGAGGATCACGACCTGATCGCCGAGCAGGAAGGCCTCGTCGATGTCGTGCGTGACGAACACGACCGTCTTGTCGAGCTCGTGCTGCAGCCGCAGGGTCTCCTGCTGCAGGTCGGCCCGCACGATCGGGTCGACCGCGCCGAAAGGCTCGTCCATCAGGAGGATGTTGGGGTCTGCCGCGAGCCCGCGCGCCACGCCGACGCGCTGCTGCTGACCGCCCGAGAGCTGACTGGGATACCGCTCGGCGAGCGACTGGTCGAGTCCGACCGTCTTGAGCAGTTCCCTGGCTCGCTCGTGCGCGGGACCCTTCTTCACACCCGTGAGACGCAGCACGGTCGCGACGTTGTCGATCACCGTGAAGTGCGGCATCAGACCCGAGTTCTGCATGACGTAGCCGATGCGGCGGCGCAGTGCGACGGGGTCGCCGCCGAGCACGCTCTCACCGTCGATCTCGACCTCACCCGAGGTCGGCTCGACCATGCGGTTGATCATGCGCAGCAGTGTGGTCTTGCCGCATCCCGAGGATCCGACGAACACCGTCGTCTTGCGCGACGGCAGCACCAGGCTGAAATCCTTCACGGCGGTCGTGCCATCGGGGAACTGCTTGGTGACGTTTCGGAACTCGATCACGATCTACTACTCTCCGGTCGGTCGATCGACGAGTCGGGCGTCCGCGCCCCGACTGCGGCATACAGAAGTCATGCAGAGACCTCGACCCGCGGGTCGAAGGCGACGAAGCCCGAGAAGTCCTTGCCCACGCGGTCGAAGGCGCTCGGATACGGCGTCGGATAGGACCAGGCGTAGTCGGTGTGCAGCTCGCCGCCCGCCTCGACCGAGAAGTACTGGGCAGCGCCCTTCCACGGGCACGTGTACGGAGTGGGGCTCTCGACGAGCACGCCCTCCGTGATGGATGCCGGCGGGAAATACCAGTTTCCCTCGATGCGCGCGAGATCGCTCTCGTCGGCTTCGGCGATGACGGTTCCTGCGAGTACAGCCTTCATGGTCCTGCCTCCTCGGATGTGGGTTCGAGCGTATAAGAGGTGTGCGACATTCGGCCGGGGGTTGTGGCCGCCATCGTCAATGTGAGAAACAATCCTGCTCCGGGCGCGCCTGTCGCACCAGGCCTCTCTCCGGCTGTTCGGAGCGGTCGTCGCAACGGATGGCGACGAGCGGCCTCCGCTCGACGCCCCCGCTGCGGGCCGTCATGCCGAGTCCCGCCCGTAGGACTCGAGCAGCCGCAGCCAGATCTCGCTGATCGTCGGGTAGGCCGGAACCGCGTGCCACAGACGGGCGATCGGCACCTCGCCGACGATCGCGACCGTGGCCGTCTGCACGAGCTCGGCGACCTCGGGACCGACGAAGGTCGCTCCGATGATCACGTCGCGCTCCCTGTCGATCACGAGGCGGGCCTGCCCCTCGAAGCCGTCCTCATAGAGGCTCGCACCGGCGACCGACCCCAGGTCGTAGTCGACGACGGCCACGTCGGTGCCGGCCTTCCGGGCCTCGGCCTCGGTGTGGCCGACCGAGGCGACCTCGGGGAACGAGAAGGTCACCTGAGGAGCGCCGGCGCCGTCCGCGGTGGCGACGTGACGGCCCCAGGCCGCGTCGTCGACATCCTCGCCCTTGGCGCGCGCCGCGATCACGTCGCCCGCCGCCCGCGCCTGATACTTGCCCTGGTGCGTGAGCAGCACCCGACCGTTGACGTCGCCGACCGCGTAGAGCCAGTCGGATCCGGGAACGCGCATCGTGTCGTCGACCGTGATCCAGCGACCGGGTTCGAGTCCCGCGATGTCGAGGCCGATGTCGCCGCTGCGCGGCGAGCGCCCCGTCGCCACGAGAACCTCAGACGCGGTGACCGTCGAGCCGTCGTCGAGCACGATCTCCACTCCGTCATCGCCCCGTGTCACGCTGGTCGTGCCGGTGTCGGTGCGGACGTCGACGCCGAGCTCCGTCAGCCCGGCCGCGACCCGCTCACCGGCGAACGGCTCCATCGAACCCAGCAGGCCGCTGCGGGCGATGATCGTCACCGTCGAGCCGAGGGCCGCGTATGCCGTGGCCATCTCGACCGCCACCACCCCGCCGCCGATCACGGCCAGCGACTCGGGCAGCTCCTCGGCGCTGGTCGCCTCGCGGCTGGTCCAGGGGGACGAGTCGCGCAGGCCCTCGATCGGCGGGATCACGGCATCCGACCCGGTGCTGATCGCGACGGCATGGCGGGCGCGGAGCACGCGGGTGCCGCCGTCGGCATCCGTCACCGTCACCTCCCGCTCACCCGTCAGACGACCGTGCCCCCGGGCGAGGTCGATGCCGGCCGAGTCGAGCCATTTCACCTGCCCGTCATCCGACCAGTTGCTCGTGAACGAGTCGCGGCGATCGAACACGGCGCGCACGTCGAGCGCGCCCGTCACCGCCTCGGCCGCCCCCTTGACCTTCTGCGCCGCGCGCAGCGCCTGAGCAGGGCGCAGCAGCGCCTTCGACGGCATGCATGCCCAGTACGAGCACTCACCGCCGACCAGCTCGCTCTCGACGATGATCGCGGTCAGTCCGTTCTGCACGGCGCGGTCGGCGACGTTCTCGCCCACCGGCCCGCCGCCCAGCACGATCAGGTCGTAGTCGTCGGTCTTGTCAGCAGTCATGGGGTGCACCTCTCCGTCGCCCAGTCTTGCTCAAGACCAACGTCGAGTCACGGGGTGGTGTTCCACTCCGTGCTGTGCAAGAGCCCTCCGGGCGCGTCGCCACACCCGTCGCAACGGCGACGGCGGGCTGCGAGCAGGAGCAGCCCTGCGGCGAGGATGCCGAGTGCGAGGGCGGCGAGCATGAGCGCGAGAGTCGCAGAGCCGCCCGTCGCCGCCAGGATCGAGGGGATCGTGCTCGCGTCGCCCTCGATCTGCACGCGCACGTCGAAACGCAGGTCGCTCGATTCCGCGCGACCGTTCATCTCGGTGGCCAGAGCCATCGGCACGCCGAAGCCGACCGTCACGGGAACATCGGCACCGCGCGCCACCTGGACCTGCACGAGCTCGGGACGACCCTCATCGAGAGCGAGCAGATCGGAGAAGGGCGCAGACCCCCGCACGCCGTCGATGTCCCAGAACAGCGTGACCTCGTCGCCGAGCTCCGGATTGGCGGCCAGGACGGGGACGGTCTCGGCAAGCACGAGACCGACGCTCATGACCCCGTCGGACGGGCCGTCGTTTCGGACGCCGAGGGTGCGGAAGACGTGGTCGCCCGGCGAGATCACGCGTTCGCCCACGAAGCTCGCCTGTGCCGTGGCGTAGTCGGAGCCTCGCCAATCCAGGTGAACCGTGCGGGCGTCCCAGCGACCCGAGAGCAGGTCCGCCCGCGTCGCTTCTCTCGAGGCGACGCCCGCGGCTCTCTCGATGTAGGTCTCGGCCCCCGCAGCCCCGCCCCGAGCGTCCTCGGTCGGCGCGCGGGTACCGAAGAGGGTGGCGCTCGCGGGGGCCAGGGAGAGTCCCAGCCCGGTGAGTACAGCCAGCACCACGGCGATGGCGCCGAGTGATCGTGCTCCGCGTGCCAGACGCGATGGGTGCTTCAGGGAGCAGCTGTCGCCGGAGGCGTCGATGTGGGCGCTCATGGGTGTTCCTCTCACGGAGACGGTGAAACGGGTGCGGTGGAGCGAAGGTTCTGTTCGAGGAGCGCGACCTCGCGCTCGCGAAGTGCGAGCTCCCGTTCACGCAGATCCAGTTCGCGAGCTCGCAGCGACGTGTCGACGTCGGCCGCCCGCTTCCCGTCGGGCGAAGACGGAGCCGTGTCGGGTGCGGTGGGGGCGTGTGCGACACTGCGGATGCGGGTTCGCGGACGTGCCCGATCGAGCACGTAGAGCCCCACTGCGGCGAGAGCGAAGACCGAGAAGACGAGGATGCTGTTCTCGGCGACCCAGCTCCGCGCCCACCCCACGGCGGGGATGCCGTAAAGGAAGACACCACGCACCTGCTCCGGCGAGACGGGCTCGTCGGCGGCCGAGTTGGCGTCGCCCTGCAGGATGAGGCGACAGGAGGTGCCGTCGTCGTAGCTGCCGACGGTCTTGGCGGTGACGCGATGGGTGATGAGCTCAGGGTCATCCGGGGAGGGGTAGTAGGTCACGATGTCGCCGATCGCGACGTCCTCGCAGACGTCCTGCTGTGCGATCCCCCGCAGGACGACCACGTCGCCGGGGCGGAGGCCGGGTTCCATCGAACCGGTCAGCACAGTGAGGCTGTCGCCCCCGAGGATGCGGGGAATGAGGAACAGACTCGCGATGACCACGATGATGACGCCGGTTGCGATGGCGCCCAGTACGGCACCGAGCGACAGCCAGAGCGAGCCCGGAACCCGCGCAAGACGCAGTCCGGCACCGGGCAGGGTTCGGGTCCGGGGCGGATCTCTTCGGTTGCGAGGCACGTTCTTCTCCTGGAGCTGGGGGCACCCGCTGTCGCGGGTGCCCCACTGTTCGGGCTGATTACTCGAACTGCGAGCCCGTGTCGCGAACCTGGTCGAGCTGCAGCTTCAGCTCCGCGAGGGTGTCGACGGTCAGGGCATCCTGGCGGGTACCCGTGGCTGCCTCGGTCTGATCCGCGTAGCTGCCGTCCGCGGCGAGCGTGGCCTTGCCGGCGTCACCGGCGGTGCTGTCGAACGTGCCGTAGAGCACCACGGTGACGTCCTCCGACGTGTCCGTCATCTGGAAGACGGTCGAACCCGCTGCGCCACCTGCGGTCGCGACCATGGGAACGCCGTCGTCCACGCCGTCAGCCTGGCCCGTGGCCGGTGCGGACAGGTAGAACAGGCTGCTGTCTTCGGGCACCGCGGTCTCGGAGACGAGCAGCACGCCCTGGTCGTACACCTCGTACGACCAGGTCATCGACGCGTTGCCATCGATCATCGCGTCCAGCCCCGAGACGGAGAGCCTGCCGACGAGGTTGTCTCCTTCGAGCGTGACGTCGGCCGAGAATGCGGCGGCGACCTTGTCACCGGGGACGGCGCGCCAGGACGCGTCGTCGATCAGGTGCCCGAGCTGAGTGCCGTCGGTGCCGACGAGCGTCTCGGTCGCGTCCGCACGGTCGGCGGACACGTCGTAGAACGAGGTGTCGGCCGTCTGGACGAGGTCGAGGTCACCCGCCGTGATGTCGCCGCCGGCGAAAGTGTCGTCAGCGCTCCAGAGTGCGAACGTCGAGCCCCCCGCAAGGAGCGCGGCCGCACCCAGCCCGATCCACACCAGTCCGCGGCGACGCGTGCGCTCCTCCGTGACGACGATGGTTGATGCGTGGTTGTCCATGTTTCTCTTTCTGCTCGTAGCCCCTCTGAGCGGGACTGGGTTCCACCGACGTCCGAGTGGCCGTGGGGAGTATGCCGAACGTCGCTAGTCGTCCGAAGCTGCGGGTGCGAAGCGGTCGCTGGGCTGCATCGCCACCGCGTTGCGATTGGTCACCGCAGGGTCGAGGACGATGATGATGTCCGGCTCGTCAATCGGGTCCGGGTAGATCCCCGCACTCCAGACGTCCACGTCCCGCGGGCGCGTCCGGTCCTCCGCGACACCTGTGGCTTCGGCCGCACTGATGTAGGTGCCCAGCAGGGGCAACGACGGCGGGAAGCTGACAGCCGTGTTCCACGTGTCCAGAGCCCCGTAGGTCTTGCCGTCTTCGGCGACCCCCTGCGCGTAGGCATCGTTGACATAGCGGGCGTCCGGCGCGTTGATGAAGGCCATCGCCGCGCACCACGTCTGACTCGACCCATCGGCGCTCCGGGCTCCCGGCGCCTGGAGCTCATGCCTCTGAGCGTCGAAGACCATGACGTTCTTCCGCGTCTCCCCGTCGGCCGTCTCGGAATCCGCCGGCACATCTGCGCAGCCACCTCCGGCGTCAGCGGGATACACCTTGAGCGTCGAGTACCGAAGAAGGGTGTTCTCTTCCCCGACGCCGGTGCTCAAGT
Source organism: Actinomycetota bacterium (assembly GCA_037033305.1). Classification (GTDB taxonomy): domain Bacteria; phylum Actinomycetota; class Actinomycetes; order Actinomycetales; family Microbacteriaceae; genus Microbacterium. The sequence goes on from JAZBLP010000061.1 coordinate 13,513, forward strand.
CATGTATCGAGCCGTCGCGTGCCACCTGCGAGGTGACGGATACGTCGTAGACGATGCCCGTGATGCCATCCGCCCATCCGGTGGCATCGAACGTCCAGATGATCGGCGCCGCGTCAGGCCCCGTCTGGTGGAGAACCTCAGCGACCTTCGAGCCAGGGAGGGTGAGCTCGACGGGGGCACCGTCGGTGCTGTAGACGAGACCCGCGGCCCCGTGCGTCGGCGCCGCAGCGAAGGCGACCCGACCGAGGTCGAACGCAGGGATGCTGACGGAGTCGTCCATCGCCCACAGGGCATATGCCGCCGGAACGGTGGAGGCGGCGAGAGCCCCCAGAACGAGTCCGCCGATCAGGGCCTTGAGGTATGCGCGACCGCGGTCGCGGACACGCAGCCTTCTGTCCACGCGGTCGCTTCTGCGGCTCATGGACTGCCTCCCTCGACAGAGCCGGAACCTTCACGAAGCTGCTCGAGCGAGATGACGATGTTCCCGGCTGCCCACTGGACGGGTGCGTCGATGGCGGATGCGCCATCGACCCAGTCGTAATCGCCGAGGACCTCCGCGGTGACGACGACCTTCCAGTGCTCGGCCGCCCCCGCATCCGTGCCGGTCAGGCCGCTCACCGCGAGAGTCGTTCCGAAGGGGGAGGTCCCGTTCTCGGGTGCGACCTGAACGCCCTCTGCGTTCTCGATGTGGAACGACAGAGCGATGAGACCGTCTTCGACTGCGTGAGCCGCGTCACTCCCCTGCGCGTAGTCCACCGCGAGTCCCGCGTCGAGGTTCTCTCCCTGGAGGTACGACTCGACGTTCTGGGTGATCGTCACGACGTCTCCGGGCATGACTCGGAAGTCCGCGGGCGTTCCGGTGAGCGGGTGCTCCTCGGCGTTGCCGGTTCCCGGCGTGATCTGACTCCAGGTGGTCTCCCGCGAGACGAGCCTGAGGTTGCCGCCGGTGATGTCGCCCAGGCTGGCCGACGTACCGGCCGACCAGAGGGCATACGTTCCTCCTGCCGACGCGCCGGCGATGAGCACCCCTGCCAGCAGAGGGGCTGCGACCGCGTGGCCGGGCCGCCGAGGACTCCACCTGCGTCGTTCGCGCGCCGTCACGGGGTCTCACCCGACTCTGCGATCGGCCCGTCTGCCGTGGTGTCCTCGGGAATGAGGGCGACGCACGAGAACAGCTTCACGGAGTCGCCGCTGTCCAGTGTCGGCACCATGCCGATGACGCCAGCCTTGCCGAGGCGCTCGTCCGAGTCGCTGACCTCGATGTCACGGAGCACCGTGGCCCAGTCGTCTGCGGAGGTGTTGCTCACGGTGTACACGAAGCACACGGGCTGGCCGTCTGTGAGCCGGCTGTCGCGCGGAGCGAGCGTACCCGTCGCCTCGATCCGCGCAACGGAGGAGGAATCGCCGACGTCGATGTACGCGCGCTTCGCGATGTCGATGACCGGGTCGGTGGCGTAGAGGTACGGCGTCACGTCCGGCACGAGCAGACCGTCGTAGTTGGCGTCGCCGGTCGCGATGCTCGCCGCGATCGTCGTCTTCGTGCCCGCCTCCGCGTACCCCGGGGCGGCGGTCGCGACGATCGCGGTCGTCTGCGACGCTCCCCCGTCGATCACCGGCGACGGTGTGCTCAACGACAGCGTGGGCGTCCCCTCGGGTTGACTGATGCTCGTCGTGAACTTCAGCTGCTCGGTCGGAGCGGGTGCACCGGCCGCCAGCATGTAGGTGAACGACTTTCCTCGCTCGTCGCCGGTCACCACCGTGAACCTGCTCGGCTGAGCGGTGACGGGGTTCACGAAGGTCACGACATTGTCGGTGGCGCGCTGGTTCCCCGTTGTCGCTGCGCCGATGTTCGTGAGTCCCGTGGGGATAGCGACGGTGTCAGCGCCGATGGTCACGGTCACGTGAGCGGTGTCGTCGACGCGCACGACCACATCGAACCGCCTGCCCGAGCTCCCGGCGATCTCCGAGACCGAGACGATACGGGGGTCGAGCCCGGCGGCATCGATGGTGCTGATGCCTGCGACGACGCCGTCACGTCCCTCAGACGTCGCGCGCTTGGCCTCGACGACGAAATCGCCGATGGTCACCGTCGATGCATCGAGCTGCATCGACGAGGTGAGTGCGAAGTGCAGGTCGCGGGCGTACGTCTCCTCGTTCTGAGTCGTCGCCTGGGCGATGGTGAGTACCGGACGGCAGCTCCCGTCGATGACCGCCACTCGCGAGTACTGCGACGACGCGGATGCCGTGCCGGCGCGCGGTTCGATGGTCTGCACACGCAGTGCTCCCTTCACCGCGCCGGAGACGGGGTCGACCGGGCCGACGCCGTCGTTGGTGTCGAGGCGCTCGTCGCCGGGCATCGGCAGGGCGACCCGGAGCGTCTGGCGGACGTCCGCTGCGACGTCGTGGCGGCCGATGTAGACCTCCGCGTCGTTGCCCTGGGTCCAGTAGACGTCGAGGGCGAGGGGCACTGCGGGATAGCGCCCTGCGGTGTAGTCGGTCGTATTCGCCGCGTCGGCGGGTGCAGCCACATCCAGGGGGACGACGCATTCAGCTGCTGTGATCGCAGTGGTCTGGACGTTCGCACTGCTGCGCGCGGTCGGCCACCACGTGTTGAGCTTCGCGTTCGCCGACGCGTTCACGTTGCTGACGAGGGTCGACACGACAGAGCCGTTGCCGGAGAACTCCTCGAGGACCGTGTTGGTCTGGCTTCCGGAGCGCGGGCCGAACGTGTTGCGAGCGATCTCGACCACGCCGGTCTGCAGCATCCGGATGCCGGAACGCGAGGCGCTGGTCGAGAACCCGTCGAAGTGGTTGTCCACGATCGAGACGCGCGAGTCGGCGAGGTTCGTGGCGGAGTCGGTCGACTCGAGACCGTCCCAGTACACGGCCTGGGTGTTCATGGTTCCCGTGGCGACGAACTCGTTGTCTGCGATCCGTCCGCCGGTGCCGATGCGCTTGTCCGTGGGGAGCACGATCGCCGCTGCGGAGTCCTCCACATCGCCGTTGCCCGACATCTGCGTGAAGTCGTTGCCGATGATCTCGACCGAGCCGAGGTTGGCGTAGGCCAGATCCACCACCGCTTGGCGAGCGCGGTAATACGGGGCGGAGAACGTGTTGCGGCTGACCGTCAGCTTCCCCACGGTGGCGTACCTGAGATCGAGGCCGCGCGCGTCCGAGGCGGATGAGCGGTTGATGTTCGACGCGACGTTGTCGGTGAACTCGAGCTCGGTGATGTGCTGCTCATACGCGTCGACCGGGGTCGAGGTGCATCCTGCAGCTGTGCTTCCGTTGCACGCGCCGGACGTGTCACTGGCGAGATAGGTGTTGCCGGTGACGGTGAGCCCCTTCACGGGGAAGGAGGCGTTGCTCCCGTCGACGACGCCCCAGTTCCAGTCCCTGTCGTTCGAGGCGAAGCCGCTGATCGTGGAGTTCGAGACCGTGATCGCTTCAGCTCCCCCGCGCACGACGAAGAAGCGCTCGGGGTAGTAGGTGACAGTCCTGATATCGAGGTCGTCGAGGGTGACGTGCTTGGCCATCGGCCCGATGTGGAACGACGTCTCTCCCGCCCACACATCGTCGACAGCACGGATGGTGATGTCGGGCCCGTTGAGATGGAACGGGACCACACCGATATCGCCAGCGCCGGCGGGATGGATGGTGACCTTGTGCTCCAGATCGATGGTCACCGGTGCGGTCACCTCGTAGTTCGCACCGGTGTCAGCACCGATGTTTCCGGCCACCGCGCCGTTCGCTGCCGCAAGCGAGGTGCTGCGCATCCGCGCAGCGGCGGTGTCCGCGATCGCGATGTTGCCGCCTGCGAAACCGGGGTCGACCCCGATCATCACCTGACCGGCGGGAGCGTTCAGGGCGTTGGATTCTTCGATGGCCGCGCGCAGTGTGCACGTCCCCACCGTGGACTCGCACCTGCCGTCGGTGAGGGAGCCGGCAGCGCGCTCGAGGCCCACCGAGTTCACCCATAACTCGGTCGCCGCCTGAGCCGCGCCGGCGATCGCGATCGGCGTGAGCAGTCCCGCCACGATGGCGAGCGTCACGCCTGCAGCGGTGGCCCTGTGGCGGCGCCCGCTGCCGGTTGTACGAGTTCGCATTTTCAAAGTCCCCTACTGCGCGGTGGCGCGGCGATGTCCAGGAATGGCTGACGCATCCATCGCATCTCCGAACGGCAGAGGCACAGCGCGCGCGAGCGATCATGAGTGGCGCGTGATCGGAAGTTGAGTGGTGACGTGAGCGGCGCTGAGTGAGCGACGCTCAATCGAACAGACGAGCGAGCTGCTGCCTGTTCGTGACGCCCACCTTGCGCATCGAGCGGTGGATGTGGTTCTCGACGGTGCGCACGCTCAGATGCAGGCGCTCCGCGATCTGCTGATTCGTGAGCCCCTCCGCCACGTTCGCGGAGATCTCGCGTTCCCGTCCGGTGAGTCTGCGGAACAGGCCGGCGCTCTCCTGATCATCGAACGATCCCACGTCGAAGCGGGTCTCCCACCACGCCCGCAGCGCTCCGATGCGCTCGCGCTCCCGCCCATCGGCCCGTCCCTCGAGGAGTTGCGCGGCGATGGTCAGCGCGTGCAGCGCTTGCGTGACACGACCTGTGGCGACGACGGCCTCAGCCGCGTCAGTGAGAGCTGCCGCATCCTTCGATGCGAGAGCATCGATGAGATCCTGCCCTGCCCGCAGCGACGATGAATCGGTGTCTGCGAGCCACCGGCGTAGTTGTTCGGCTCGAGCGGCATCCGGGAGGAGCTGCACGGACCGCTGCCCCGCGACGCAGGCCAGGTACGTCGCCCCTCGATCGCGTGCGGTGTCCGCGATCTCCCAGAGGATCTGTGCCGCTGCCTCCGGATCTTCGCGCGCGGCGATCTCCGCGCGCGCCCACTCGGTGGACATCAACGGGTAGGACCCGTCTCGGATCTCGTCGTCGTTCCTGCCCGCCGGAGACCATCCCGTTATCGTCGGCAGAGGAGCCAGCGCCGACATGAGGCCGCACCGCGGCGAGCGCGGAAAAGCGGGGGTGTGACCGATTCCTTGGACTGTGTCCGCAAGGTGCTGCAGCGGGCTCAGATATCCGCGCACATGCAGAAGAACTCCGACCACGTACCCGCTCGCCCACAGCGGCGGTCAGCGCGGCGAAGTCGGCGATCTGAGGAGCCACGTCGACGGCACGCGCGAACCCGAGTTCGGTCTGCGCGGCCGGGAACAGCCCGATGGCGGCGAGCACGGCACCCCGTGCCACCGCCAGCCGTGCGCGCACCCGCGCCGGCAGCAGGTCATGATCACCCAGGGTGCTCATGTCGACATCATCGATACGCCCGAGGTCGACCAGCAGCAGCGCCCTGGTCGCGTCTGCGAGTCGCTCCTGCGCGCCGTGCCCCTGCGCACCGCTGTCGAGGAGAGCCAGTGCGGCCCGCACGTCCCCGTGCACGCTCGCCATCCACCACGCCTGCCAGGAACGGACCTCAGCGACCGCCTGTGCGGATCCGCAGTGGGCGCGCGCATCACTCAAGACGGAGTCCACAGCGGTGTGCGCACCGGTGTCGACCCTCATCGCTTCGAGGTACCGCAGTGCCGTCTCCGCGCTCGGAGACTCGTCCCAGGCAGACCGCGCGCTCTGAATGCGCTCTTGCACGCGTTCGCCTACCAGCCTGAGGAACACCGGATCCACGGGTTCGAGCTGCAGCATCACCGCCGACCGGTCTTGCGCCTTCCGCTCTGTCTCGTGCGCGATGGGGTCTCGTCGGCCGCGCGGATCGACGTGCCGGAAGTACTCCGCGATCAGCGGGGGGTGCACGGTCAACCATTCGCGCGCGGACCGTGCCTCCACACGAACGAACTCACGGGATTCCAGGGCGTCCAGCACCTGCGCGGGAACGAGTTCCAGCGCGCCCTGCCGGTGAACCGTGCGGGAGGTGGAGACGAGCGCCAGGGCATCGTTCTCCTCCGTCGTCAGACTCGCGAGCTGCCGGCGTACGATCCCCTCGAACGACGGAGTCCACAGGTCCGCGATCGCGACCCATGCACCGTCACGCAAGGTGATCAGCCTCTCCACGCGGGCGACGATCATCATCGTGGTCAGGATTCCGGGCATCCCTCCGGATTTCGCATAGAACCGCGTCACCGTGCGCGGCTCCATCTCGGCTCCCAGGAGTTCGCGGGCCAGTTCCCGCGTCTCTTCGATGCTGAAGTGCGGAATGCGGACGGTCACCGGCGCCTTCCCCGGCGACAGCGGCAGCCGGGCATTCGGCCTGATGCCGCGGTGGAGGAGGTCGTGCACCGCGACGAGCGGGATGCGAAAGCGAGCGCTGACGCTGCTGAGAGACGCCCAGCTCTCCGCGTCCAACCGATACCAGTCGTCGATGAGGACGACGGTCTGCCGAGCTGCGGCCATGCTCTCCAGAGCCAGCATCTCCGACCCGGGTCGTACCTGGCCTTCTCCGGCCCTGCGTGCGGACCGCAACGCCTCCGACAGCGCGTGGACGTGCTGCGCTTCCGCGGTGTCCGGTGGCTTCAGCACCAGACACTGCCACCCTGCTTCCGTCAGCGCGTCGGCCAGCTGAGTGAGGAAGACGGTGCGGCCGCTGCCGAGCCGACCGACGAGATCCACGTCGAGACCGTGCGCGAGGTAAGTGACGACCGTCGAGATCCGCTGTTCTCGACCGACTGCACCAGTCACTGCTCACCCGCCTCGATCGTCGGCGGCGGACCGCAGCTGTCCCCGATCGGTCGATGAGCAGCTGCAGACCCCACGTCGTTCCCTCCGGTCTCGCCGCAACGCTGTCCGTCGCCCCAGGGGAGGCTATCCGCGACGGCGGAGCCCCCCTGTCCGCCTGCGACGTGTTAAGTGGCCGGGACGACCGATACATCACATACGTCGGTCCGCGCCCTGTCGGAGCTGGCCGGCGAGGCACCTCCGCCCCGCCTCGCCGCACCGCCCCTGAGTACCGGGCGAGCGCGTCAGCGAACCGGCAGGATGTGCGTCGGCGCGGGGGCCTGCGCGGTGTGACGGATGCCGAGCGGTGCGCCGGTGCGCTCGTCGAGGTCGATCAGCGCGACGGTGTCGGAGCGCTGCCCCGCGACCAGCAGCTTGCCCTCATGCACGAGGTGATGACGTGGCCAGTCGACCCCCGAGTCGGCGAGGGCGATGGGCTCGAGGGCTTCGCCTCCCCCGCGCACACGGAGCGCCGCGATCGTGTTGCTGCCGCGCAGGGCCGTGTAGAGGAACTGCGCGTCACGGCTGCGGGCGAGTTCGGCGGGGAAGTCCACGCCGATCTCGGCGATCGGGCTCGCGACCACCGATGACACGACAGCCCACGTGCCGTCGCGCCCAGCCGCGAGAGTGAACACCTCGCATGAGTACTCGGTCACCACGTGCAGGTGGCCGCTGGGGTGCGCGACCATATGCCGCGGGCCGGTGCCGACGGGCAGCACGACCTCGTGATCGAGGACCAGGCCTCCTCCCGTCGGACGCCAGATGCGCACCAGATCGAAGCCGAGATCGGTGGTCGCGATGCGCCCGTCGGCCAGGAAGGCGGCCGAGTGCGCATGCGAGGCTCGCTCCTCGCCCGTCGCGGTGAGCTCACCGGGGTACGGATCGGATGCCGCGGCGGCGACGCCCGCCGGAGGTGCTGCCTCGAACGGCTCGCCGAGGAGAGCCGCACGCAGCTCGGCGGCCTTGTTCACGGCATCCGGCACCAGGCGCCCCTGCGCGTCGATGCCGATGCGAACGACCCGACCGTCGCCGTAGCAGCTCGCGACGAGGAACGATCCGCTCGCCGAGACCGCCACATGGCAGACGCCGTCGCCCGCGGCGACCGGCTCTCCGAGCGGCCGCAGAGTCGAGTCGCCGGTGCGGGCGAACGCCTGCACTCCGGCATCCGCTTCCAGCGCCGCATAGACGACGTCGAGCGAGGGATGCTGCGCCAGCCACGACGGGGAGGGGGTGTGGGTGACCGCTCCGCGGTATTCGAGTGCGGTGGGCGCGCTCTCGTCGCCCGAGAGCAGGCCGATGCCGTCGGCCGAGCCGTCCATCGCCGGGCCGTACCCGCCGAGCCAGAACCGGGTCATGCCGGCCTCAGTCGAGCAGGTCGTGACGCACGATGACCTGATCGCGCTCGGGGCCGACCCCGATGACCGAGATGCGCGTGTTGCTCATGCCCTCGAGCGCGATGACGTAGTCCTGCGCGTTCTTGGGCAGGTCGTCGAACGTGCGTGCGGTCGAGATGTCTTCACTCCAGCCGGGGAAGTACTCGAGGATCGGCGTCGCGTGGTGGAAGTCGGTCTGGTTGACCGGCACCTCGTCGAAGCGCCGACCGTCGACGTCGTATGCCACGCAGACCGGGATCTGCTCGAGTCCCGTGAGGATGTCGAGCTTGGTGAGCACCAGGTCCGTGATGCCGTTCACACGCGTCGCGTAGCGGGTGATCGGGGCGTCGTACCAGCCCACGCGGCGCGGGCGCCCCGTCGTGGTGCCGAACTCGAAGCCGCGCGAGCGCAGCCACTCGCCCTGCTCGTCGAACAGCTCGGTGGGGAACGGGCCCGAGCCGACGCGGGTCGTGTAGGCCTTGACGATGCCCACGATGCGGTCGAGCGCTCCGGGGCCGACGCCCGATCCGGTGGACGCGCCGCCCGCCGTGGCCGACGATGAGGTGACGAACGGGTAGGTGCCGTGGTCGACGTCGAGCATGGTGGCCTGGCCGCCCTCGAACACGACGACCTCGTCGCGGCGCAGGGCCTCGTCGAGCAGGTGGCCGGTGTCGGCGACCATGGGCCGCAGGCGCTCGGCGTACGACAGCAGGTCCTCGACGACCTCGTCGGCGGTGATCGCGCGACGGTTGAAGATCTTCACCAGCAGGTGGTTCTTCTGGTCGAGGGCGCCTTCGACCTTCTGGCGCAGGATGTTCTCGTCGAAGAGGTCCTGCACGCGGATGCCGACGCGGTTGATCTTGTCGGCGTAGGCCGGACCGATGCCTCGGCCGGTCGTGCCGATCATGCGCTTGCCGAGGAAGCGCTCGGTGACCTTGTCGAGCGTGCGGTGGTACTGGGTGATGATGTGCGCGTTGGCGCTCACCTTGAGACGCGAGACGTCGATGCCGCGGCCCCCGAGCGCCTCGAGCTCGCTGAAGAGCACCTCGAGGTCGATCACGACGCCGTTGCCGATCACCGGGGTGACCCCGGGCGACAGGATGCCGGACGGCAGCAGGTGCAGCGCGTACTTCTCGTTGCCGACCACGACGGTGTGGCCCGCGTTGTTGCCGCCGTTGAACTTGACGACCCAGTCGGTGCGCTCGCCGAGCAGGTCGGTGGCCTTGCCCTTGCCCTCATCGCCCCACTGGACGCCGACGATAACGATTCCTGGCATGGGTATCCCCCTTGCTTTCGCCGGGTTTGCACCGGCTGATGAGCTGGCCCTTGTCGGGCGACTCCATCCTACCGAAGGGGTGTGACGGGGCCTTTTCGTGGGTGGACGGCGACGCACTGGCGGAAAACGAGCGGATGCTGTCGCTCCGGCGCATCGCCGATGTCGGTGGCCGGTGCCAGGATCGAAGGATGCCGAAGACCGGTCGCGCGCAGCTCGACGACAACCTGAATCCCGCGAAGCCCCGCACACAGGGTCCGCTGGTCCTCATCGCGGCCATCGTGACCGTGGTGCTGTGGGCGTCGGCGTTCATCGGCATCCGGGGTGCGGGCCCGCACTTCGATCCCGGGGCGCTCGCGCTGCTGCGCATGGCGGTGGGCAGCGCCGTGCTCGCGATCATCGCCGTGCGCCACGGCATCCGTGTTCCCGAGCGTCGCCACTGGTGGCTCGTGGCGGTCTGGGGAGTCGGGTGGTTCTGCGTCTACAACCTGGCGCTCAACGCCGCCGAGCGCACGCTCGACGCCGGCACGGCGGCCATGGTCGTGAACCTCGCCCCGCTCATGGTCGTGGTCTTCAGCGGGCTCTTCCTGCGAGAGGGGTTCCCCAAGCCGCTCATCATCGGAGCGCCGATCGCGTTCCTCGGCGTGGTGCTGATCGGCATGAACTCCTCCACCAGCGAGGGCCCTGACATCACCGGTCTGTTGCTCGCGCTTCTCGCCGCCGTGATGTACGCGGGATGCACTCTGCTGCAGAAACGGCTGCTCAGCGCTTGGCGCAGACGCCACGACACTGACATTCCTCGGTGCCGCCGCCGGCACCATCGCGCTGCTCCCCTGGGTGGGCAGCCTGATCGGCGCGCTGCAGACGGCACCGATCGGCTCGACGCTGTGGGTCGTCTATCTCGGCATCTTCCCGACAGCGATCGCCTTCACCACCTGGGCGTACGTGCTGCAGCGCAGCACCGCCGGGCAGACCTCCGCGACCACCTACGTCGTGCCCGCGATCGCGATCCTCCTGTCGTGGGCGATCCTGGGCGAGGCGCCGACCCCGCTGATGTTCGTCGGCGGCGCGCTGTGCCTGCTCGGCGTGCTCATCACGCGGATGACGTGGGGACGCCGAGCCTGACCTCCGTCGCGCCCCCTGCGCACGCGCCGCACGATCGCGGACGACGACCGATACAGTGTGCGCGGAGGCGAATATGACGACCTGGTGGCCCTACGCACGACTCGCGGCGGCAGCGCTCAGCCTCGCGGCCGTGATCGCGCAGCTGGCGCTCACGCTTCAGATCGCATCGGCAGATCCCACGCCGTGGGGCAGCCACCTGCTCACCGTATGGTGGAACTTCTTCAGCTTCTTCACGATCGACTCGAATGTGCTCGCCGCCGTCGTGCTCGCCATCGGGGCGATCTGGGCACTGCGCCATCGCGGCGACACCGAACTCGAGCCGCACTGGTTCGCGATCCTGCTCGTGTGTGCCAGCACCTACATGATCGTCACCGGCATCGTGTACAACACCCTGCTGCGGGGCTTCGCGCTCCCGCAGGGATCGACGGTGCCGTGGTCCAACGAGGTGCTGCACGTGGTGTTCCCGCTGTTCCTCCTCGCGGATGTGCTGTTCGCACCCCGTCGACGCGCACTGCCGTGGAACACCATCTTCCTCGCCGCCGTCTTCCCCATCCTCTGGGCGGTCTACACGATGATCCGAGCGAACCTCATCATCGCTCCGGCCACCGGCGAGGCCTGGTGGTACCCGTACCCGTTCCTCAACCCGCACCGCGTGCCCGGCGAGTATTTCGGCGTCGCGATGTACATCATCGGCATCGCCGTCGCGATCATCGGCGTCGCGGCGCTCGTCGTCTGGGTCGGCCGCCGGCGCGGCAGCGCGCCACCGGCTGCCGTCACAGCACCCTGACGCCGGCCGGCCACCCCCGGTTTCGAATCGCGCACTTTGCAGAAATCGCATCACGGAAATTGCCAAGTGAGCGATTCGAACGAGAGGTGCGGCTAGCGCCGCGACCCCTCCGGGCCGAACACC
>JAZBLP010000062.1:0-24762 GCA_037033305.1 Actinomycetota bacterium
GCCTGATGCGAGTCGGATCACCGCAGAAGATGGGCGCATGACGGACGATTCGAGACCCTACCGCACGAGATCCACGCGGCTCCTCGACGTCGTCACGGTCGTCGTGCTCTCGGTCACCGCGGTCGTCACGGCATGGTGCGGTTTCGAGGCGTCGAAGTGGGGCGGCGAGATGTCGATCGCCTTCAGCCAGGCGTCCGCTGCCCGAGTACAGGCGGCGTCGGCCCAGTCGACCGCCCAGGCTGCGCGTCAATACGACCTCACCATCTACACCGAGTGGGTGCTGGCGGAGGCAGACGGCAGGCAGGAGCTGGTGCAGTTCATCGAGCAGCGGTTCACCCGCGAATTCGCGGTCGCCTTCGACGCGTGGATCGCTGAAGACCGCGAATCCCAGGGGCCCTTCGTGATGGACGAGTACGTGCCCCCGGGTACGAAGGAGGCTGAGGACCTCAACGCGAGGGCCGATGCCAAGTTCGGCGAGGCCCTGGCCAACAACCAGCGCGGTGACAACTACTCGCTGCTGACCGTACTGTTCGCCCTCGTGCTGTTCTTCGCCGCGCTGTCGCAGCACCAGGCCGCGGTCTGGCGTCGCAGGACCTTCCTCACGCTCAGCGGTGCGATCGCCGTCGTGGGCTTCGTGATCCTGTTGACCTTCCCGATCAAGATCTGATTCCGCTCCGATGCAGATGGCCGCGGAGGGGATGCGACAGCGCTGGCTGCGCTATCGCCGCCGTTTCGGCTCCCGCCGTACGATCGTCAGCGATCTCAAATCCGGTCTGGTTCTCGGCGTCGAGAGCGTGCCGGACGGTCTCGCCTCCGGCCTGCTCGCCGGTGTCAATCCGCTGCTCGGCCTCAACGCGTACATCGTCGGGACGTTCGCGGGGGCTCTCGCCACCGGTTCCGTCTTCATGTCGGTGCAGGCCACGGGTGCGATGGCGGTGATCATCGCCGACGTCCCCCAGGTGCACGGGGACGACGGGGTGGCCGCGATGGCGATGATGACCGTGATGGCGGGCGCGGTCATGCTGGCGCTCGGCATCGCCGGGCTCGGCAGCCTGGTGCGCTTCATCCCGACCGCCGTCCTGATCGGTTTCGTCAACGCGGTCGCCGTGAACATCATCCTCAGCCAGCTGGAGAACTTCACCGGCTTCGACAGCGACGTCGATGCGCGGCTGCTGCGGGTGGTCGACATCGTCCTGCACCTGGCGCAGGTGAGCTGGTGGTCTGTACTCGTCGGCGCCCTCACGATCGTGCTGATCCTGCTGCTCGAGCGCACGGTCCTCGGCGCCCTGTCGATGGTCGTGGCGATCGTCGTGGGCTCTGCTCTCGCAGCGGTCCTCCCCGGCGGCGACGTCGGCACGCTCGCCGACGTCGCCGAAGTGGGGCGCAGCCTTCCGCCGATCACAGTGCCCGACCCGTCGATGTTCTTCGTCCTCATCGTCCCCGCGCTGTCGCTCGCGCTGGTCGGTCTCGTGCAGGGTGCCGCGATCTCCGGGTCAATTCCGAACCCCGACGGGCGCTATCCCGACGCCTCCGCCGACTTCCGGGGGCAGGGCATCGCTAACATCGCGACCGGAATTCTCAACGGCATCCCCGTCGGCGGATCCATGTCGGCGACGGCGCTCTCCCGTGCCGCGGGTGCGCGCAGCGCAGCGGCGAACGCGATCGCCGCGATCGTGATGGTGGTGAGCGTCCTCGTGCTCGGCCCGCTGATCGGCTTCATCGCGATGCCGGCGCTCGCCGGCCTCCTGATCCTCGTCGGGGTCCGGACCATCAAGCCCCATCAGATCGTGATGGTCTTCCGGACCGGAGCCGTGCAGATCGCTGTCTTCGTCGTCACCTTCGTACTGACGCTGGTCATCCCGCTGCAGTACGCGGTGCTCGTCGGGGTCGGGCTCGCGATCGTCCTCCAGATCGCCCGTCAGTCCAATCGCGTGCGAGTGAGAAAGTGGGTCTACGACGCACCCGGCGGCCGGCCGATCGAGCAGGATCCGCCCTCCACCCTCGAACCGGGGGCGACCGTCGTGCTCACGCCGTACGGAAGTCTCTTCTTCGCGTCCGCGCCGTCGTTCCGCCAGCAGCTCCCGGACGCCGACGGTCCGGCTGCCGACACGTTCGTCATCATCCGTCTGCGCGGCACCGACGAGCTCGGAGTGACATTCCTGACGATGCTGCGCACGTACGCGCTCGAACTCGCAGCCGTCGGCGCCACTCTGATGATCGCGGGCGTGGGACCGCGCGTGCACGCGCAACTCGCCTCGACCGGAGTGCGAGCGGCACTCGGCGAGCAGAACGTGTTCGTCGAGCAGCCTCGGCTCGGAGACGCCCTCGAGGCAGCGCTCGCCGAGGTCGCGCGGCGTCGGGGAAACGCACGATGACGCGTGTCACCCTCTCCGGGTGACCATCCCCGCCGCGCGCCGGCCGTGAACGTGATGCTGAGTGCAGGCTTTCCATCTTCACGAGACCAAGGAGAGATGATGTCGGAATTCAACGCGGACTTCTCGGGCAGGATCACGCTGGATGTCCGCGACTCGGTGCCCGACTGGTCGCCGTACGAGCTGCCGGTCGCACCCGAGGGTGCGCCGAACGTGCTGGTGGTCCTGTACGACGACACCGGCCTCGCCTCGTGGTCCCCCTATGGCGGACGCATCAACATGCCGACCATGGAACGGCTCGCGCAGTCGGGCCTCACCTACACGCAGTGGCACACCACCTCCCTCTGCTCGCCGACCCGGTCGACCATGCTCACCGGCCGCAATCACCACGTCAACCGCGCGGGGGTGATCATGGAGGGCACGAACGGCTTCCCGGGATTCGCTGGCCGACTGCCGGCCGAATGCGCCACGGTCGGTCAGATCCTGCAGCAGAACGGGTACTCGACGTTCTGGGTCGGCAAGAATCACAACGTGCCGGAAGAGGATGTGGCGCCCGGCGGCAACCGGTCGATGTGGCCGCTGCAGATGGGGTTCGATCGCTTCTACGGGTTCCTCGGCGGCGAGACGAACAACTGGTACCCCGATCTCGTCGAGGACAACCACTTCATCGAGGCTCCGGCGACTCCGGAAGAGGGATATCACCTGTCGAGGGATCTCGCCGACCAGGCGCTCCGGATGATCCGCAACCAGCAGTCCTCCAATCCCTCGAAGCCCTGGTACATGTGGTTCTGCCCCGGGGCCAACCACGCGCCGCACCATGCTCCGCAGGAGTACATCGACAAGTACAAGGGCGCGTTCGACGAGGGGTATGACGCGTACCGCGAGTGGGTGCTCGCGCGGATGATCGAGAAGGGCGTGCTGCCTGAGGGCACTGCGATGACCCCCATCAACCCGCTGCCGGAGGACGTCGCCAACCCGGCTGACGCGGTTCGCCCGTGGGAGTCGCTGAACGACGAGGAGAGGCGTCTGTTCGCGAGATTCGCGGAGGTGTTCGCGGGGTTCTCCGAGTACACCGACGCCCAGGTCGGACGGATCATCGACTACCTCGAGGAGAGCGACCAGCTCGACAATACGCTGGTGTTCTATTGCGCCGACAACGGTGCGTCGGGGGAGGGATCGCCCGACGGTTCCGTGAACGAGAACAAGTTCTTCAACGGATACCCCGACGACCTCGCCGAGAACCTCGCGATGCTGGACCGCCTCGGATCTGCCGACACCTACAACCACTATCCGACGGGGTGGGCGACGGCCTTCTCCACACCCTTCCAGATGTTCAAGCGCTACTCGCAGTTCGCCGGCGGCACGTGCGACCCGATGGTGATCCACTGGCCGAAGGGAATCCGGGCCCAGGGAGAGCTGCGTCACCAGTACCACCACTCCGTCGACGTGGTCGCCACGGTGCTCGACGTCGTCGGGGTCGAGATGCCCGAGACCTTCCGCGGAGTGACGCAGCGTCCCCTCGACGGCGTCTCGATGAAGTACAGCTTCGATGCCGACTCCGAGGGGCCGACGGAGAAGAAGATCCAGTACTACTCGATGCTCGGCACCCGCGGCATCTGGAAGGACGGGTGGAAGGCGGCGGCGGTGCATGCGCCGCTCAGCGGCAAGGGACACTTCGACGACGACGTCTGGGAGCTGTACCACGTCGCCGAGGACCGCTCGGAGTCTCACGATCTCGCAGCGGAGCACCCCGAGAAGCTCGAGGAACTCATTGCGGCATGGTTCGCGGAGGCGGAGTCGAATTTCGCGCTCCCCCTCGACGACCGCACGGCACGCGAGATCCTCACGGTCGACAGGCCCCAGGCCGAGGCTCCGCGTGAACGCTATGTGTACTACCCCGACACCGCCGCCGTGCCCGAGAGCGTGGCGGTGAACATCCGCGGTCGCTCGTACAAGATCATCGCCGACGTCGTGCTGGACGAGGGCGCCGAGGGGGTCATGTTCGCGCACGGGTCGAGGTTCGGCGGCCACTCCCTCTTCATCAAGGACAATCGGCTCACATACGTGTACAACTTTCTCGGCATCCCTCCCGAGCAGTCCTTCACCTCGCATGAGCTCGCGCCCGGGCCGCACACGCTCGGTGTGGAGTTCATCCGTGAGGGGGCGGGGGAGCACGGCGAGTCCACGGGCACCGCGACGCTGTATGTCGACGACGAAGCTGTCGCCTCGGGGCCGATGCGCGCCCAGGTCGGCAAGTTCACGCTGTGCGGCGACGGACTGTGCGTCGGATGGGACAGCGCCGACCCGGTGAGCAGCCAGTACGGACCCGCGTTCGCCTTCACCGGCGGCAAGCTGCTCGGCGTCGGGGTGGACATCAGTGCGGAGCAGTACCTGGATCTCGAGCTCGAGGCCGCAGCGATGCTGTCGCGCGAGTAGCCGGCGACCCGCGGCGCTCACACCGTCGCGGCGAACGCATCCTCGACGGTCGCGTGTGCGCGACCCTGCGCCACCAGGTCGCGGTACCACTGCGTCTTCTCCGCCACCGTCCTCGCAGCGTCCGGGAGCGCGGCGACGTGCAGCGTGATCCCGAGTGCGGCCAGTTCGCGATCCAGATCCGCGAGAGCCTCGAGGATGGTGATCGTGACGACGTCCTGCCGCTTCGCGTCGAGGATCACGATGCGCACCGCCTCGGTGCGATCTGTGGTGAGATCGATGACGGCGTGCTCGTATGCCAGAGCGTTCGCGGTGTAGAGGCCGCGCGCGAGGTGCACGGCGAGTCGTCCGTCCTGCTCGCCGATCACCTCCAGCTTCGGGGTGTTGAGCTCTCGGAGAACGAGGATCAATGTGAGCGCCACCCCGGCACCCACGGCCGGCAGCAGGCCGACAGTGAGGCCGAGCACGGCCACGATGAGCGCGATCCAGAAGTCGATCCGGCTGATGCGCGCCCACCGGACGAGCAGAGGGATGTCGACGAGTCCGGCCACCGCGAGGAAGACCATCGCGGCGAGAGTCGCCTGGGGGAGGAGCGAGATCACCGGGCCGAGGAACAGCGCGACCACGGTCGCGAGCGCGACCGTCACGAGAGTGGCCAGCTGGGTCCTCGCGCCGGCGTCTCGATTGACAGCGCTCTGCGAGAATCCACCGGCGGCCGGGAGGACGGCGAAGAAGGTCCCGGCGAGGTTGGCGGCGCCCACCGCGACCAGCTCTTGATCGGCGTCGATCGCGGGCTCCGACATGCGCCGCATGCTGCGTGCGACCGCCGCCGTCTCGAGGAACACCATGACTGCGATCGCGAGCGCGCCCGGAAGCAGCGCGCCGATCTCCGTGAGGTCGGGCAGCCCGGGCGTCGGCAAGCCGGATGGGACGGGGTCGATGAGTGCCACGCCATTCTCATCGATGTCTGCCAGGGCGACCAGGATGATGCCGCCGACGACCACCACCAGAGTGCCTGGAATGCGGGGAGCGAACCGCTTCAGCAGGAGCATCACCAGCAGGCTCGCGACCGAGAGCGCGACGGTGGGCGGGTTGATGCTCGATGCGGCCGCGACCGCGGCCTCGATGGTGCGGAAGAAGCCTTCGCCGGAGACCTCCGTCGTCTCGCCGAGGAGCTTGGGGAGCTGCCCGACGGCGACCGTGCCGCCGACACCGATCTTGACCCCGAGGGTCGTCGCGGCGCTGATGTTCTCGACCAGCGACCCCCACCGCAGCAGGCGCGCTCCGATGAGCAGCAGACCGACGAGCATGGCCAGAGTCATCAGACTTCCGGTCGGGTCCTCGGCATTCGATGCGACGGATGCCGCCACCAGGGTCGTGGCTGTGAGGGTCGCGATCGTCGAGGTCGTCGACACGCTCATCGCTCGGGATCCGCCGAGCAGCGCATACACGAGCATCGGGATGATGCAGGTGTAGAGCCCCACCTGCACCGGCAGGTTCGCGATCGTGGCGTAGGCCATCGCCTGCGGTACCACGACGGCACCGGCCGCGAGTCCGGCGACGATGTCAGGAAGCAGCCAGTCGCGACGGTAACCCGCCATGCTCGGGAGCACGACTCTCGGGGCGGGCCGCGCGGCGGGGTGGCTCATGTGCTCATGCTGGCATCGCCGAGCCGACCGCTCGGCGAAAAGTCACCCGTCGCGGGCGATGCCGCACGGTTCACAGTTCGTCCCGGGGGCCCTTCCGATGGGTGATCTGCCGGACGCGGTCTCCGATGTACGAGATGATGATGGCCGACGTGGTGCCGACGATCGCGATGCCGCCGATCATCAGGCAGACGGCGTAGAAGCGTCCGAGGGTCGTCACGGGGTAGGTGTCGCCGTATCCGACGGTGGCGACCGTGACGCACGCCCACCAGATCGCCGTGCCGAAGTCGACGATGGTCGCGCCCGGAGCACCACGCTCCACCTGCAGAGTGGCGAGGGAGATGAAGTACACGAAGAGCACCGCGTAGGTGAGAGCGATGGTGACGATCTGCGCTCGGACCGCATCGCCGGTGCGGCGATGGAAATAGGGGAGGCCGCGGGCGAGCTCGACGACGCGGAACGCTCGGAACAAGGGGACGAGGACGGACAGGACTTCGACGGGATGATGCATCAGAAAGGCGGCGCGGCTCCCGGCGGGGGTGAGCACCACTCGCACGACGAGGTCGATGACCAGCGCGAGCCAGGTGATGGCGATCTCGATGAAGAGCACGAAGCGCACCCAGTCGGGGAGGTCAGGCACGAGCACGATCACCGAGTAGGCGACGATGAACCCGATTCCGAGCACCGTGAGCGGGACCGTCGCAGCCGACCCCCAGCGCTCCAGCACTGCGTCGGCGCCCTGAGGTCCGTCCGGGTCGGTGCCGGCCGCATCGTCGGTCATCGCGACCACCTTCTGACGCGACGTGAATCCCAGGGGATGCGACGGACGACGAGCCCAGCCCGGGTCTGCGGCGACGGGCGAGCGCCGCGGTCTCCCGAGACCCAGCGCAGCCAGAGGGCGTCGTCGCTTCCTTCGAGAAGCAGCGTGCGAGTCAGGAGCGTCAGCGGAACCGCCAGCAGAGCGCCGACCGGTCCGATGATCACGGTCCAGAACACGACGGCGAAGAAGCTCAGTGTGACGCTGAGCCCCACGGCATCGCTCACGAACGCGGGCTGCACGAACACCTGCAGAACGACGTTCACGACGCAGTACACGATCACCACGCCGAGGAGCAGCGGCCACCCACCCACCGCGAGGGCCAGGATCGCCGGGGGCACGAGCCCGATGACGAATCCGATGTTGGGGATGAAGTTCGTCACGAAGGCCAGGATCGCCCAGAGCACGGGCGCGGGGACTCCGAGCCACCACAGCGCCAGGCCGTCGATCGTCGCGACGATGGCACCGAACGCGGCGTTCACCACGTAGTAGCGGCGGATGTTCGTGTTGAGCCGCGATATCCGTGCGATCGTCTCGGCTTTGCGAGCGCCGAACACGGTCGACGCGTGCTGGTAACGCCCGGCATCGACCGCCATCACGACCACGTAGGCACAGACCAGGAAGAGTGCGGCGGCGATGCCGATGACTGCGCTGCTGACGCCCTGCGCGACGGCGATGAGGGCAGGCACGACGACGCCTGCGGCGTCACCGCTGTCTGAGTTCGAGGCTCCGATGCCCGAGACCCAGTCGTCGAGCTGCGATGCGACATGCGTGAGGTCGCCGGCGGGGGAGAGTTCGCCGAGGAGATCGCCGAACTGCACTCCGGCGATCCACACCAGCGCGCCCATGGTGAGGAGCACCGAGTAGGCGAGGATGATGATCGCCGTCACACCGAGCCAGCCCGGCCACCCGCGCCGCACGAGAGCGGTGCTCGCCGGGCTGCAGATCACGACGATCACCAGAGCGACCGCGAGCGGCGCGATCACGTCTCGGAGAAGCCACGCCCCGGCCAGCGTGATCGTCGCGCACGCCAGCACCACGAGGACGTGGGTGCCGGTGGCGCGAGGTGTGCTCACGGCACGTCTGCGGGCGACCCGGAGACGCTCGGGAAGACCGTCTCCCAGTCGTCTCGCACGCTGACGACGACGTATCCGGCGTCGACGGCACGCGCGAGAGCCGTCTCGGCCCCGGCATCGTACGGAGCGTCCTCGCGGGAGTCGTCGTCATGGTGGATCAGCAGAGCCAGACCCGGACGCGGGCCGCGGCGAGCGAAGTCGAGCATCGGCATGTCGCCGTCGGAATTCCCGGCCGCGAAGAGCGGTCGGCGTCCGATCCTGCTCCAGATCCGCACCGGCTTCTCGGGCCCGTCGTCGAAGAAGGCCAGCGACGGCGCATAGCGCACCACCGCCTTCTCCGCGTCGTAGCCGAGGCCGAACGCCGAGCCGATGACACGTTCAGGCGGTATGCCGTAATTGCTCTGCGTCATGGGTCGCATGAAGTCGCGCTCGCCGCCGGACACGATGTAGCAGGTGAAGCCGTGGCGCTCGAGATAGCGGAGCAGCTCGATCATCGGCTGATAGACCGCGTCGGCGTAACGTCGCTGCAGCACGGGGTGCGTCGCGGTCGCGAAGAACTCGGCCACCGACGAGGCGTACTTCTCCACGCTGACGCCATCGGTCAGTCCGCCGAGGGCTTGGAGGATGACGCCCAGGTCGGAGTCGTCGCCGGAATAGTGCTTGTCGATGGCTGCCCCCAGCCAGGCGAGATCACCGCTCACCGCGGCACGGTACGGCTGCTTCTGCGCGAGCTCGGGGTCGAGGTCGGCGGCGACGCGCCACTGATCGACGACGTAGTGGAGCTGTGTCGGCATCGGCTTCTCCGACCAGAGGGTCCCGTCGTTGTCGAAGACTGCGACGCGCTCCTCGACCGGCACCGCGTCGGGGCCCTCAGCGGCTGACAGGACGAATCGCTCGATCGCGTCGCGCGTCGCGCCCGGGCGCCAGGACCGCAGCTGTGCCGACTCTTCCATCGCGCTCTCGATTCTCTCGATACTGGTGCGTCGTGCGGGCCGCTCGTCGGCCCATACTCGCACCGGCTGAGGAGGTAGGGGAGACCGCTGTCACCCGCTTCGGGCGAGGACGGGCCCTCCTGTCGGACACCGAAAGAAACACCAACCTCGCTTGTTGCTAGCTAAGCTAGTAGTCATGGAACGCTACAATCGCCTGCGCTGGGTGGGCCTGGTCTTCATCAGCATCGCCGTGTCGCTGATCATCGTCGACTCGACGATCGTGAATGTCGCGATCCCGGCGATCGTCGACGACCTCGGCATCACCTCCACCGAGGTGCAGTGGGTGCAGGAGGCCTACACGCTGGTGTTCGCCGCTCTTCTCCTGGTGTTCGGCAGCCTCGCGGATCGATTCGGTCGACGTCGGGTCATGATCATCGGAGTCCTGGTCTTCGCGGCATCCTCGGTGCTCGCGGCATTCGCCCCGGACGGGGGGATGCTGATCCTCGCCCGTCTCGCGCAGGGGGTCGGCGGATCGATGATCCTGCCGACCACGCTCTCGATCATCAATGCCGCATTCCGCGGACGAGAACGAGGCATCGCCTTCGCGGTGTGGGGGTCGACGATCGGCGGGATGGCGGCCGTGGGGCCGCTGCTCGGCGGATGGCTGACGACCGCCTTCTCGTGGCGGTGGGCATTCGGGATCAACATCCCGCTGGGCATCATCATCGTGATCGGCGTGCTTCTCACGGTGGCGGAGTCGCGCAGCGACCGGACGTCGAAGGTCGATGTGGTCGGCGCGATCCTCTCGGTGATCACCATGGCCAGCCTCGTGTTCGGCCTCATCGAGGGACGTACGTACGGCTGGTGGCTCGTCGACGAGCGTCCGCAGATCGGCGACTGGACCTGGCCGCTCGATGTCTCTCCGATCCCCTTCGCGTTCGCCCTGGCGATCGTGGCACTCGTCGCATTCATCGCATGGGGTGTGCACCGGCAGCGCCAGGGCAGGTCGACGCTGCTCGCCCTGCGTCTGTTCTCCATTCCCTCGTTCCGCAACGGCAACATCGCGGCGACCGTGGTGTCGCTGGGAGAGTTCGGCATCATCCTCGCACTGCCCCTCTGGCTGCAGTTCGTCCTGGGTTTCGATGCGCTGCAGACCGGTCTCCTGCTGCTGGCGCTCGCCCTCGGATCGTTCGTCGCGAGCGGTGCGGCGGGCGCGGCCAGCGGCAGGATCGCGCCGGTGTGGGTCGTGCGTGCGGGCCTCATGGCCGAGATCGTCGGTGTCGCCGGTGTCGGCTTCGTCATCGCACCCGATGCATCGTGGGTGCCCCTCATCCCGTTCCTCTTCGTCTACGGACTCGGTGTCGGCCTCGCCACCGCTCAGTTGACGGGCGTCGTCCTCGCGGACGTGCCGGTCGACGACAGCGGCGCGGCCTCGGGCACGCAGTCGACGTCGCGACAGCTCGGTGCAGCGCTCGGAGTGGCCGTGCTCGGCACCGTGCTGTTCACGAGCACGGCCGGGATACTCGCGTCATCGCTCGACGCTCGGGCGCTTCCGGCCGACCAGCGCGATCAGATCGTGTCGGCTGTCGTCGACAGCGCGGGCGGAGCGATCAGCGGGCTGGAGGCGCAGCCCGAGACGGCAGACATCGCCGACGATGCGAAGGCCGCGTTCTCGGACGGCACGCGCTTCGCCGCGTGGACGGCAGCAGGGTTCCTGGCCCTCGGTCTCCTGTCGACGATCTCCCTGGGGGCGACCGGGAGGTCTCGGCGTGAGGAGGATCAGTCGGATGCGACGCCGGTCGCCTGACTGCGTGGCGCGGGCGACCAGGGTCGAATGGGTGAACCGAAGGGGGCTCGCGTAGCCTTCACAGCATGGCGAAGAGGGGTGCGACGCGGCGGTATCGCCGAGAGTGGCTGATGACGATGCTCTCCGCACTGCTCCTGGCATACATGGTCGGGCTGCTGCTGCTGGCGCTGACCTGGGGCACCGCCTACGCCCTGCCGCAGTGGGTCCTCATCGGGATGATGGTGACCGGGTCGGCGGTGCTGCTGGCGTGGCAGCTTCGACGCATCCGGGCGATGCGGCGGAACCGCCGCGACGAGTAGACCCCCTCACCCTCCGGGGGTGAGACGGCTCCACAACGCGAGGCGACGCGATCATGCTGGCAGAGCCAAGGGTCGCCGGGGGGCGACCGTTCGGCGCGAGTGGCGCCTGCGGGCACCGGCGTCACGCGGGATGCCTCGCGGCACCGATACTCCCTCGGGGCGAGGCATCCCGTCCTTGGCCGGACCGGCTCCCGATGCGGGACCGACACGATTCGAGGAGTCCGGGAACCGTCGACAGAGAGGACCGGAGGCGCATGAGATTCATCCGAGCAGCGCGGCGGTACCCCATCATCGGCTTCACTGTGGTCGTGCTCGCCGTCGTGCTGATACTGCACGCTGTCGATGCGGGGGCTGCCGGTCGATGGGTCGCCACGGGCTACGTCGTGCTGTTCATCGTGTGGTCGGTGGCCGGGATGGTCCGCGAGATCATCCGCGGTCACATCGGTCTCGACGTGCTGGCGATCGTGGCGATGATCGCGACGCTGGGGGTGGGGGAGTACATCGCATCGCTCATCGTCGTCCTCATGCTCTCCGGCGGGCAGGCGCTCGAGGATTTCGCGGGTCGTCGCGCGAAGCGAGATCTCTCCGCCTTGCTCGACCGATCTCCGCGCTCCGCGCACGTCCTCGTCCATGGAGATGAACCGGGTTCGGACGACGTGCGGGACATCCCTGTCGACGACGTGGTGGTCGGAGACGTCATCCTGGTGCGGCCGTCGGAGATCGTGCCGGTCGACGGCGTGCTCCTGACGGAAGCGAGCAGCTTCGATGAGTCCTCGCTGACCGGCGAGAGCATGCCCGTCGTTCGTGAGGCCGGCGATGAAGTGCCCTCCGGTGCGATCAATGGCACGCGAGCGGTGCGCATGCGCGCGGTGCGTCTCGGTGAGGACAGTCAGTATCAGCAGATCGTCGCGCTCGTGCAGGAGTCGCAGGAGTCCCGGGCCCCGGTGGTGCGGCTGGCCGACCGGTTCGCGATCCCCTTCACGGTCGTGTCCATCGCTCTCGCGGCGACGGCATGGGTGCTGTCGGGCGACCCGACGCGATTCGCGGAGGTGCTCGTGCTCGCGACGCCGTGTCCGCTGCTGATCGCCGCACCGGTGGCGTTTCTCGGCGGGCTCTCCCGTGCAGCGAAGGCGGGCGTGATCATGAAGGGAGGCGCGGTGATCGAGCAGGTCGCGCGGGTGCGATCCGCTGCGTTCGACAAGACCGGCACCCTCACGCAGGGCCGCCCGGAGCTCATCGACGTCCGGGCGGCGGTCGGATTCGATCCGGACGAGGTGCTGTGCCTTGCTGCGTCCGCCGAACAGTATTCGTCGCACGTCCTCGCCGAAGGCATCCGCCGGGCGGCGGAGAGTCGCGGCCTGAGCCTGTATGCGGCGGAGAGCGCACGCGAAGAGGCGACGAACGGGGTCCGCGCTCAGATCGGCGGGAGGTCGGTCGTCGTGGGCAAGCCGGCGCTCGTCGAATCGCTCGCCCACGACACCGTGCGGGCGCCGCTGGGGGCCAGCGAGGCGGCAGCGTATGTGGCGATCGACGGCTGTTTCGCCGGCGTGCTCGTGCTGTCCGACTCTCCGCGGCCGGAGGCCCCCGCGGTGATCGACTGGTTGCGAACTCATGGGGTCGATCACGTGGTGATGCTCACGGGCGATGTCCGGCCGACGGCCGAGTCGGTGGCGCGTCAGGTCGGGATCAATGAGGTTCACGCCGAGTTGCTGCCCCCGGAGAAGGTGCGACTCGCCGCAGATCTCACTCCGAGACCGGTGATGATGGTCGGCGACGGTGTGAACGATGCGCCCGTCCTCGCTGCCGCTGACGTCGGTGTCGCCATGGGGGCACGCGGCGCGACCGCCGCAGGAGATGCTGCCTCCGTCGTCATCCTCGTGGACTCCCTGGCGAAGGTCGTCGATGCGCTCGCCATCGGCCGTCACACCCTGCGCGTCGCTCTGACCGCCATCTGGATCGGCATCGCATTGAGCGTGGGCTTGATGATCGTCGCGATGACGGGGGCCATCCCGGCCGTCGTCGGCGCGCTCGTGCAGGAGCTGGTCGATCTCGCGACAATCCTCTACGCTCTCCGAGCGCTCAGCGGGCCGCGTATGGACTCCGACACGCTCCCGCACCGTTATGCGTCGCGTCGTGACACACTCGCGCAGGCCCCGGAGCAGCGCTGAACCCCGGAGCAGCGCTGAGCTCACGCGTCAGCGGTCTCGACGGTCACGGCATTGCCCCAGACCCAGCACCGGAACGTCTGGTCACCCGCGCGGAACTCGATGCCCGCGGCGACTGGCGTCGACCGGGCGAGCTTCGCATCGACCTGGACCGCCTCGGGCCCGAACCGCACCCAGGCGCGAACAGCCCGATACGGCTGCGGGTAGATCGTGACCGGCTGTTCGCGGAGCGCGAGCTCGCGGTCCGTCAGGGATTGGAGAGGGCCGGCGCGTGCTGCGGCGAGGATGGTCTGATGCTGAGAGCGTATGTCGTAGTGGGCTGAAAGACGCTTGCTCGTGCCCATGCCGGCTCCCTTCTCCGGCCATGAGCCCAGGGTAGCAAGATTCGAAGTTATGTTCTATTCTCGAGACATGCGACCGGCTCCTGCTCATCTCCCCGCGACTCTATGGATGGTCGACGACATTCCGTCTCGCATGGTCTTCGCGGGGCGTCGGTGGAAGGTCACTGACACGCCCACCCGTCTCAGCGGCTCCGTCCGACCAGCGATGTCGGAGTCGCGCCGAGGGCCGTACGGGTGGCGATTCCAGGGCACGGACGACGGGGGTCGGTCGGTGGTGTTCGACGTCTTCGAGGGGGCCGACGGCTGGCACGTGCACCACAGCTACGAGTGACGCTGACGCAGCGTCTCCTGAATCCTCGGTCCGCCGACGACGCTCCGCACGATGCAACGAGAAAGGCCGCCTGGAACCAGACGGCCTTTCTCGTACGTGTGCCCCCGACAGGAGTCGAACCTGCGACCTACGGTACCGGAAACCGGCGCTCTATCCACTGAGCTACGGAGGCGTACCGAACGACGATATCACTGCTCGGGAGTGGTCTCCGACCCACCGGCCTCGGTCACCGGCGCGTCGCCCAGTTCGCCGAGCGCTGCGGCCAGCTTCTCGGCGAGGTAGCGGTGGCCGTCGGTCGACGGATGCTTGCGGCCGATCTCGACGTCGATGACCGACAGGTAGTTCTGGTCGGTGATCCAGTTCTGCGCGATGGGGGAGATGTACCACCATCCGCGAGCCGCGGCCAGATCGCCGAGGTCCGCGTCGATGCGCGCGGTCTCGGCCCCCACGGGAAGTTCGTGCGGCGCCGGTCCGAGGATGACGATCGACGCCTGCGGATACTTCGCCGCCATGGCATCCCACGCCGCGGTGACGGCCTCACGGTATCCGGCCTCACCCTGCGCACGGTCGTTGATCGACCCCTGCACGATGATCAGGTCGGGGGTGAGTGTCGGGTCCAGGGCGGCGATGCGCTCACCGAACGCCGGGCCGTCGAGTCCGGGCTTGAGGTAGCCGCTGCCGCGGACTCCGTCGACGATCGTCTGCCCGTCGAGCAGGTCGGCGAGCTGGTAGGCGTAACCGAGTGTCGGCTCGGTCGCGGCTGAGCCGTAGGTCCAGGAGTCGCCGAACACGAGAACGGTCGGATGCTTGGGAAGAAGCAGCGGCACCGGCGCGATCGCGACCGATTCCTCCGCTGCTGCGGCAGCCCCGACGGGTGCGGATGAAGGCATCGGAACCCATGGCCGCCACACGCCGAGGACGACTGCCGCGAGCGCCAGGATCACTGCGACGGCGAGGCCCGCGACGGGCAGGCGATAGCGGGCGGATGCGGCCTTCATGGCATGACTGTAGATCACGATTCCGCCCTCGCAAATTCGGGCGTGTGTCGCGCCGTAAACTGGGAGGCCTATGAACCCTGAATCGCTCGCCACAGCCCTCCTCGCCGTCCTCGCTCCGATCGCCGAGGAACGACGTCCTGGCGAGCCGTTCTCGCTCTCCGCGTCGGACATCGTGTTCGAGCGCCCGCGCAACCGCGACCACGGCGACTGGGCCTCGAACATCGCGATGCGCCTGGCGAAGCCCTTCGGCACCAACCCGCGCGAGCTGGCGCAGCAGATCGCCGACGGCCTCGCGCAGGTCGACGGCGTCCAGACCGCCGAGGTCGCGGGCCCCGGCTTCATCAACATCCGCCTCGACGCGGCTGCCGCCGGCGCGCTGGCGAAGGTCATCGTCGACGCGGGCGCCGAGTACGGGCACAACGACACTCAGGCCGGTCGCAGCATCAACATCGAGTTCGTGAGCGCGAACCCGACCGGACCGCTGCACATCGGCCATACTCGCTGGGCGGCGCTCGGCGATGCGATCGCCCGTGTGCTCGCGGCCTCGGGTGCGACGGTCGCCAGGGAGTATTACATCAACGACGCCGGCGTCCAGATGGAGCGTTTCGCGAACTCGGTGCTGGCCGCGGTCAAGGGCGAGCCGACGCCCGAGGGCGGATATGCCGGAAGCTACATCGGCGATCTGGCCGCTCGCGTTCTCGCTGCGCGACCGGACCTCCTCGAGCTCCCCGTCGACGAGCAGGTCGTCGTCGCACGGGAGCTGGCTTACGGCTTCCAGCTCGAGGAGCAGAAGCAGTCGCTCTCGAAGTTCAACGTCGACTTCGACGTGTGGTTCTCGGAGCGCACGCTGCACGCGAAGGACGCCGACGGCGTCAGCTTCGTCGATCGCGCCGTCGATCGCCTCCGCGAGCAGGGGCACGTCTTCGACGACGAGGGTGCCGTCTGGGTGCGCACGACCGACTTCGGCGACGACAAGGATCGTGTGATCCGTCGCTCCAACGGTGAGTACACGTACTTCGCCGCCGACGCCGCGTACTACCTCAACAAGGGCGACCGCGGCTTCGAGTACAAGCTGTACCTGCTCGGCGCCGACCACCACGGCTACGTCCACCGTCTCAAGGCGATCGCCGGCGCGGCGGGAGAAGACCCCGAGAAGAACGTCGAGGTGCTCATCGGTCAGCTGGTCTCGGTGGGGGGAGCGCGCCTGAGCAAGCGCGCGGGAAACATCATCGAGATGGACGATCTGCGCGAATGGCTCGGCACCGATGCGCTGCGCTACTCGCTCGAGCGTTCGCCGGCCGACTCGCCGCTCGCCCTCGATCCTGAACTGCTGCAGAAGCGCACGAACGACAACCCGGTGTTCTACGTGCAGTACGCGCATGCCCGCACGCACAACGTCGCGCGCAACGCCGCCGACTCCGGGGTGGATCGCTCGGAGTTCGCGCCCGAGACGCTCACGCACGAGACCGAGAGCGCTCTGCTCGGCGCTCTGCAGGAGTTCCCGCGCATCGTCGCGTTCGCGGCCGAGGTGCGCGAGCCGCACCGCGTGGCGCGCTACCTCGAGGAGCTCGCCGGCCTGTACCACCGCTGGTACGACAACTGCCGCGTGATCCCGCAGGGCGACGACCCCATCGAGACCGTGCACCGCACGCGTCTGTGGCTCAACGACGCCGCAGGACAGGTCTTCCGCAACGGCCTCGACCTGCTCGGCGTGTCCGCTCCCGAGCGCATGTGACCGCTGCCCTCGTCCGTGCCGTAGGGCAGGATGGCAGCATGAGCGACGACAACCACACCCTCCCGTATCCGTCCGCGGATTCCGAGCATCCGACGCTCGTGGTCCCGGGTGGGAAGGACGGCGGGGATGCCGGTGCCACGCCGCCGAAGCGCGCGCGCAAGCGCTGGCCCTGGGTGCTGCTGATCGTCGTCGTCGTTCTCGCGGTCCTCGCGGTCGCCGCGGAGCTCATCGCCCGTGCCGTCCTGCCCGGCATCGTGCGAGGCATCGTGATCGAGCAGCTCGACCTGCCCGCCGACCAGCAGCTCGCCGTCGAGGCCGACGGCATCCTGATCCCGCAGCTGATCGGTGGAACCCTCGACACCCTGCATCTGTCGACCGACTCGGTCACGCTGGAGGGGATCACGGGCGCCGTCGACGTCACCGCGACCGGAGTTCCACTGCGCGGGGGCGACCTCGCCTCCGCATCCGGCACGATCCGCATCGACGAGTCGCAGTTCACGGACGTGCTCTCGAACACCGATCTGCCGATCGACACGGTCACCCTCGACTCGCCGAACGCGACGGTCGCCGGGTCGGTGAGCGTTCTCGGCCTCGCGATCCCGGTGTCGCTCACGGTGACGCCGGGAGTGGCCGAGGGTGATCTCGAGCTCACGCCGGTCGGCCTCACCGTCGGCGGACTCGAGGTCGACGCCGATCAGGTCGGCTCGAGTCTCGGCGACCTGGGGGAGCAGCTCACCCGGACGCAGCGCGTCTGCATCGCGGATCAGCTTCCCGCCGGCATCACGCTCACGGACCTCCAGATCGAGGGATCGGAGGCCGTGATCGACGTCGACGTCGACGGTGCGATCGCGACCGATGAGACCCTGCTCGAGAAGGGCACCTGCCCGTGAGACGGGCTCAGTCCTCGTCATTCCCGAGACGCGCCTCGCGCTCGGCCTTCTGCGCCTCCCGCAGCTCGGATGTCGCCAGCGCGACCTCGGCTTCGGCGCGCTGCACACGTCGCTGAGGGAAGGTCGTCGCGCCGAAGCGTGCGTGCACACGATCCTTGCGCTCTTCCTCCGACGTGACGATGTAGGCGCACGCGATCAGGATGACCTGGGTCGACAGGTTGAGCCAGATGAGCAGCGCGAGCAGTGTGGCGAAGGAGGCGAGGAGCGGGTTGCTCGTCGCGCCGCCGATGAACAGGCCGGAGAGCTCCTGCAGCACGAGCAGCCCGAATCCGCCGATCAGCGAGCCGACCCACAGCGAACGCCCCGAGGGGCGCAGGCCGGAGAGCAGACGGAAAATGCCCGCGATGAGCACGGTGTCGAGTGCGAGCACGACGACCAGAGAGACGATCCGGATACCCCACGACGCCAGGGGTGAGTCCTCGGGGATGCCGAGCAGCCCGCTGATCCACGTGATGCCGAGTCGGCCGGCGAACGTGACGCCGGCTGCGGCGACGAACAGCACGGCGACCCCGGCCGCCAGCAGAAGGTTGCGGAGCATGACCCAGACGAAGAGCACGTCGGCGTGCGCTGTCCCGGCGAGGACGCGCACCGCGGTGCGCAGCGATCCGACGGCGCCGAGGGCCGAGCCGATCAGCGCGACCGTCGAGATCGCGCCCGCGACCGAGAGCGAGATCGGCTCCTTGAGGTCGTCGGGGTTGACGACGCCGTCTTCGCCGATGAGCCCGGGCACTACAGACTGCACCGCGGAGATGATGGCGTTCCAGGCGTCGGGATTGCCGGCGAGCCAGAGGGCGGCGATCGAGAAACCGAGGAGCACAGCGGCGAAGACGCTGAACAGCGCACGGTAGGTCACGCTGTCGGCGAGCATCGGGCCACGACGTTCGGAGTAGAGCAGGAAAGCGCGGACCGGACGCCGTGTCAGAGCCCAACGGATCGTCGATGTGCTGACGCGCGCGATCAGGCCCGGGCGTCGGGCATCGGGTGCTGCGGATTCGGTGCTCATCTCCACCACCTTAGGAGTCAGCGGGATGTGTCCGCAGGGGGTTGACGCCGAGTGTCACCATGACGGATGCGGCATGCACGGTGCCCTAGAATCGGGGGCAACCTCGCAGTGCGCGCATCCGCCCGAGACCCGTCCCACGATTGGTGTTCCTTGCTTTCCCCTGCCGACTCGCTCGCCCCGGAATGGCTCGTCGTGCCCGACGACGCGAATGATCTTCCCACCGCCGTGTGGCCGGCCTCTGCAATGCGCGGTGACGACGGAGCGCTGCTGCTCGCGGGGATCTCCGCCACCGATCTCGCCGAGTCGTACGGCACGCCGCTGCTGGTGATCGACGAGGACGAGGTGCGATCACGTGCGCGTGCCTTCCGCTCGGCCTTCGACGCGGCCGCCGCCGACCACGACACCACTGCGCGCGTGTACTACGCCGGCAAGGCGCTGCTGACCACGACGATCGCGCGCTGGGTGGTCGAAGAGGGACTTCGCATCGACGTGTGCACCGGCGGGGAGCTCGAGGTCGCACTCGCGGCCGGCGTCTCTGCGTCGTCGTTGGGGTTCCACGGGAACAACAAGTCGGTCGCCGAGCTCGAGCGCGCGGTCGAGGTGGGCATCGGCACGATCATCGTCGACAGCGCGATCGAGATCGAGCGTCTCGCGGCGATCACCGCCAGGACGGGCGCTGTGCAGCGGGTGCTGGTGCGGGTCATCAGCGGCGTGCACGCCGAGACCCATGACTTCCTCGCGACGGCTCACGAAGACCAGAAGTTCGGCTTCCCGTTGCCCGAGGCCGAGCAGGCCGTCGCACGCATCAGGGAGATCCCGGGAATCGAGTTCGCCGGCCTCCACTGCCACATCGGATCGCAGATCTTCGGCGTCGCGGGCTTCCGCGAGTCGGCGTCGCGCGTGCTCGAGCTGCACGCCGCACTGCTCGACGGGGGGCCGGTTCCGCAGCTCAACCTCGGGGGTGGCTTCGGCATCGCCTACACGAGCGTCGACGACCCGACGCCGATCGAGACCCTCGCCGGCGAGATCGTCGCCGCCGTGGCCGAGGGCTGCGCTGCTCGAGGCATCGCCGTGCCCGCGCTGTCGTTCGAGCCGGGCAGGGCGATCGTCGGCACCGCCGGAGTGACGATCTACGAAGTCGGGACCACCAAGGACGTCGCGCTCGATTCGGGCGCCACCCGGCGCTACATCAGCGTCGACGGGGGAATGAGCGACAACGCCAGGACGGCGCTGTACGACGCGCAGTTCTCGGCCCGACTCGCCTCGCGGATCGGAACCGGCTCGCCGCAGCTCAGCAGGGTCGTCGGCAAGCACTGCGAGTCCGGCGACATCGTCGTCGACCACGAGTACCTTCCGGCTGACGTCGCTCCCGGCGACCTGCTGGCCGTCCCCTCGACCGGTGCGTACTGTGCTCCGCTCTCGAGCAACTACAACCATGTCCCTCGCCCCCCGATCGTCGCCGTGCGCGACGGCCGGTCGGCGGTCATCGTCCGCGGTGAGACGATCGCCGACGTGCTCTCGCGCGACGTCGGTGTCGGGGACCCGCAGAGCCACGGGTGATCCGCGCGACGAACGACGCGGTCCCCGATGACGCACGACTGATCCACCCTCCTAAGGAGAGATGCAATGACGACTGAGTACCGACGACTTCGGGTGGCGCTCCTCGGCGCCGGAGCGGTCGGCTCCCAGGTGGCCGCCCTGCTGCTGCGCCATGGCGATGAGCTCGCCGACCGCGCGGGAGCGACGCTCGAGCTGGCCGGCATCGCGGTGCGAAACCTCGATGCGCCGCGCGAGACCGACCTGCCGAAAGAGCTGTTCACGACAGACGCCGAATCGCTGATCCTCGGCTCCGACATCGTGATCGAGCTGATCGGCGGCATCGAGCCGGCCCGCACGAGCATCCTGCAGGCGATCGGCTCCGGCGCCGATGTGGTGACTGCCAACAAGGCGCTGCTGGCCACTCACGGCCCCGAGCTCTTCGAGGCGGCCGACCGCGTGGGCGCATCCGTCTACTACGAGGCGGCCGCCGCCGGTGCCATCCCGATCATCCGCCCGCTGCGCGACTCGCTCGCCGGCGACCGCGTGGTCCGCATCATGGGGATCGTGAACGGCACGACGAACTACATCCTCGACCGCATGGACACCGAGGGCGCCGACTTCGCGGATGTGCTCGCCGACGCGCAGCGCCTCGGGTACGCCGAGGCCGACCCCACTGCCGACGTCGAGGGATACGACGCCGCCCAGAAGGCCGCGATCCTCGCGAGCCTCGCCTTCCACACGGCCGTTCCGCTCGACGCGGTGTATCGCGAGGGCATCACTACCATCACCGCCTCGATGATCGATGAGGCGCGCGCAGCCGGCTTCGTCATCAAGCTGCTCGCCGTGTGCGAGCGCATCGAGGCCAACGGCACCGAGTCGATCTCGGTCCGCGTCTACCCGGCGCTCGTGCCGACGTCGCACCCCCTCGCTTCGGTGCACGGGGCCAACAACGCCGTGTTCGTCGAGGCTGAGGCTGCGGGATCGCTGATGTTCTACGGTGCAGGCGCGGGCGGGGTGCAGACCGCATCCGCCGTGCTCGGCGACGTCGTGTCGGCGGCGCGACGCCACATCGCCGGCGGCGTCGGGGTGGGGGAGTCCACCAGGGCCAACCTGCCCGTTGTGCCGATCGGTCATGTCACCACCCGCTATCAGATCACCCTCGAGGTCTCGGACGCTCCCGGCGTGCTCGCGACCGTCGCGGGCATCCTCAGTGAGGGATCGGTCTCCGTCGCGACCGTCGTGCAGACGGTCGAAGGGGAGGACGAGCCCACCGCTCGTCTCGTCATCGGCACGCACCGGGCCACGGATGCCGCGCTCAGCGCCACTGTCGACGGCCTCGCCGCCAGCTCTGTCGTCGAGCGGGTCGTGTCGGTGCTCCGCGTGGAAGGCGAGTGACGATGGCGGTAGGGCGCACGGTCGA
This sequence comes from Actinomycetota bacterium, assembly GCA_037033305.1. Classification (GTDB taxonomy): domain Bacteria; phylum Actinomycetota; class Actinomycetes; order Actinomycetales; family Microbacteriaceae; genus Microbacterium. The sequence goes on from JAZBLP010000062.1 coordinate 21,865, forward strand.
GGTGACCGTGCCGGCGACCAGCGCCAACCTGGGTCCCGGTTTCGACACGCTCGGACTGGCGCTCAGCGTCTACGACACCCTTCTCGTGACCGAGCTCGCCGCCGGCGAGCTCGAGATCGAGGTCTCGGGTTCCGGCGCGAGCGAGATCCCGCGCGACGCCTCGAACCTGATCGTCCGCACGGTCGCTCATGTGTACGCCGACGTCGATCGCACCGTCCCCGGCTTGCGCATCGTCGCGGAGAACGGGGTGCCCCACGGGCGTGGACTCGGCTCCTCCGGCGCGGCGGTCGCGGCGGGGATCCTCGCGGCGAAGGGGCTGCTCGAGGGAGACATCGAGATCGACGATGCCGACATGCTCCGCCTCGCCACCGAGATCGAGGGGCACCCCGACAACGTGGCACCCGCGCTGTTCGGCGGACTGACGATCGCCTGGGTGGGCGAACGGGGCCCCCAGCACAAGAAGCTCCTCGTCCACCGCGGCGTCTCGCCGCTCGTGCTCGTGCCGTCCTACACGATGTCCACCTCGAAGGCACGATCGCTGCAGCCGCCGCAGGTGTCGACGGCGGATGCGGTGTTCAACGTCTCGCGATCGGCGCTGCTCATCGCTGCGCTGATGCAGAGTCCCGAGCTGCTGCTCGACGCGACGGCCGACCGACTGCATCAGGACTACCGCGCCGAGGCTATGCCCGAGACGCAGAGACTCGTTCAGACCCTCCGCGCCGCGGGCTTCGCCGCCGTGGTGTCCGGCGCCGGTCCGAGCGTGCTCGTTCTCGCAGACGGCCCCGGAAGCCGTCAGGATGCGGTGGAACTGGCGGAGTCGACGACCGACACCCCGTGGGACGCGCTGCTGCTCGCGGTCGACGTGCGTGGTGGTACAGTGGGGAATCGAGCGGAGGGCTCCACGTAACTGCGTGAATCTGGCCCCATTGCAACTCTGCAAGACCCGCACGCAAAAACCCCTGTCGCACTGCTCTCACCGAGAACCCCGTTCTTTCCGAGAACCCAGTGCAGAGGCTGGCTGACGCCGAGCGTCAGCCCGTGCGATCGTGCGCAGCACCCGTTGTGCGCGTGCCGCTCATGTCCCCGAGACCAAAGAGGGAGTACTCGTGGAGAATTTCTCCGAGACCCAGAACGACCAGGCGGCACCCGCCGCCGAGGCTGCGGCGAAGGCCGCGAGCTCCGACGCCGCGACGACCGCCGCGACCGAGGTCGCACCGGCCCGCAAGCGCGCTCCGCGCCGTGCGAGCACTGCGACCGCCGCCGCGAAGGCCGAGAAGGCCGCTGCATCCACCGACACCGCTCCGGCTTCCGATGCCCCTGCGGCCGAAGCGCCCGCAGCCGACGCGGCACCCAAGGCGAAGGCGCCTCGTCGCAGTCGTGCGAAGAAGGCTGACGCGGAGAACACTGAGGCTCCTGCCGCGGCCGCCGAGGCTCCTGCCGCCTCCACCACCGCGAGCGACGGATCCGCCGAGGCGCCCGCAGCGAAGACCCCAGAGGCCAACGCCTCCGCGGACGCCGGTTCCGCAGAGGCCGGTTCCGCAGAGGCCGGATCCGCAGACGAGCCGAAGAAGACCTCCGGTCGCGGACGCCGCACGGCGAAGAAGCCTGCCGCCGAGGCTGAGGCTCCCGCAGCCGAGAAGCCCGCTGACGCCGCACCGGCTGAGGCGGCATCCGCGGCCGACTCCTCCTCCGACTCCGGCGACGGCGAGGAGCAGGGCGGTCGTAATCGCAGCCGCAACCGCAGCCGCAACCGCGGTCGCGGCCAGAACGGCAACGGCCAGGGCGGCGAGCAGCAGCCCCAGCAGCAGCAGACCGCGCCCGCCGAGGACGAGGGCGGCAACGGCCGCAACCGTCAGCGCAACAAGCGCCGCGGCGGTGCACCTACCGACGAGTTCGACACCGAGATCGGCGAGGACGACGTCCTCGTCCCGATCGCCGGAATCCTCGATGTGCTCGACAACTACGCATTCGTGCGTACGACCGGATACCTCGCCGGCCCCAGCGACGTCTACGTCTCGCTCGGACAGGTCAAGAAGTACAACCTCCGCAAGGGCGACGCGATCGTCGGCTCGATCAAGCAGCCCCGCGAGGGCGAGCAGCAGGGTCGCCAGAAGTACAACGCGCTGGTGAAGGTCGACTCGATCAACGGCCTGTCGATCGACGACGCCGCGACCCGTGTGGAGTTCGGCAAGCTCACGCCGCTCTACCCGCAGGAGCGTCTGCGCCTCGAGACAGCGCCCGAGAAGCTCACGCAGCGCATCATCGACCTCGTGGCCCCGATCGGCAAGGGACAGCGCGGCCTGATCGTCGCACCGCCCAAGGCCGGCAAGACGATCGCCCTGCAGCAGATCGCCAACGCGATCGCGCAGAACAATCCTGAGGTCCACCTCATGGTCGTGCTCGTCGACGAGCGTCCCGAAGAGGTCACCGACATGGAGCGCACCGTCAAGGGCGAGGTCATCGCCTCGACCTTCGACCGTCCGGCAGAAGATCACACCACGGTCGCCGAGCTCGCCATCGAGCGCGCCAAGCGTCTCGTCGAGCTGGGGCGCGATGTCGTCGTCCTGCTCGACTCGATCACCCGCCTCGGTCGTGCGTACAACCTCGCGGCTCCCGCATCCGGACGCGTGCTCTCGGGTGGCGTCGACGCCTCGGCGCTGTACCCGCCCAAACGCTTCTTCGGTGCTGCGCGCAACATCGAGAACGGCGGATCCCTCACCATCCTCGCCACGGCGCTGGTGGAGACCGGGTCCAAGATGGACGAGGTGATCTTCGAGGAGTTCAAGGGCACCGGCAACAGCGAGCTGCGCCTGTCGCGCCAGCTCGCCGACAAGCGCATCTTCCCGGCCGTCGACGTCAACGCGTCGAGCACCCGCCGCGAAGAGATGCTGCTGTCGA
>JAZBLP010000063.1:0-24754 GCA_037033305.1 Actinomycetota bacterium
CGCCGGCGAGGATTCGGTTCAAGCGAACGCCTCGATCGGGGGGCACGCGCATACGAGGTTGCGGTCACCGTAGGCCTGATCGATGCGGCGCACGGGCGGCCAGTACTTGCCCGCCACCAGCGCGTGCACCGGGTAGGCGGCGTCTTCACGGCTGTAGGCGTGCTCCCACTCCCCCGCGATCAGGGAGACAGCCGTGTGCGGAGCGTTCACCAGCGGGTTGTCGTCCGCGGGCCAGCGCCCGGCGGCGACGGCATCCGCCTCGGCCTTGATCATGATCATCGCCTCGATGAACCGCTCGATCTCGCCGAGGTCCTCGGACTCGGTGGGCTCGACCATGAGTGTCCCGGCGACCGGGAACGACATGGTCGGCGCGTGGAAGCCGTAGTCGATGAGTCGCTTGGCCACGTCATCGACCGTGATGCCCGTCTCCTCGCGGAGGGGCCTCAGGTCGAGGATGCACTCGTGCGCCACTCGGCCGTCCTCGCCCGCGTACAGCACGGGGAAGTGCTGGCCCAGGCGCGCGGCGATGTAGTTCGCCGAGAGCACTGCCGCCGCGGTCGCGTGACGGAGACCGTCGGCGCCCATCATCCGCACATACGACCAGGAGATCGGCAGGATCCCAGCGGATCCGTAGGGCGCGGCGGATACCGCTCCCCCCTCGAAGACGAAGCCGCCGGCATGCTCGGCCCGCTGCGCCAGCGGGTGCGACGGAAGATACGGCGCGAGATGCGCCTTCGCCGCGACAGGGCCGACGCCGGGGCCGCCACCCCCGTGCGGGATCGCGAAGGTCTTGTGCAGGTTGAGATGCGAGACGTCGCCGCCGAGATCGCCGAATCGGGCGTAGCCGAGCAGCGCGTTGAGGTTCGCGCCGTCCACGTACACCTGGCCTCCGGCATCGTGCACGGCGGTCGTGATCTCGACCACGTCCTGCTCGTAGACGCCGTGCGTCGACGGGTAGGTGATCATCAGCGCCGAGAGCTCATCGGCGTGCGCCGCGATCTTCGCCCGCAGGTCGTCGAGGTCGACGTTCCCGAGCTCATCGCACGCCACGACGACGACCTTCATCCCGGCGAGCACCGCGGAGGCCGCGTTGGTGCCGTGCGCGGACGACGGGATCAGGCACACCGTGCGCTGTGTGTCGCCGTTCGCGAGGTGGTACCCGCGGATTGCGAGGAGGCCGGCCAGCTCGCCCTGCGAGCCGGCGTTCGGCTGCAGCGAGACGGCGTCGTAGCCCGTCACCTCGGCCAGCCATGCCTCGAGCTGCGTGATCATGTCGAGGTATCCCTCGACATCGGATGCCGGTGCGAACGGGTGGATCCCCGCAAACTCCGGCCACGTGATCGATGCCATCTCGGTCGCCGCGTTGAGCTTCATGGTGCACGACCCGAGGGGGATCATGCCGCGGTCGAGCGCGTAGTCACGATCGGCGAGGCTCTTGAGGTAGCGCATCATCGCGGTCTCGCTGCGGTGGGCGTGGAACACGGGGTGCGTGAGGTACTCGTCCTGACGGATGAGATCGGCGGGAAGACCGCCCTGCGAACCGGAGCCGAAGAACCCGAACGCGCGCTCCCTGGCACCGCCGAAGATCTGAGCGACCTGGTGGAGTTCGCCGACCGTGGTGGTCTCATCGATCGAGATGCCGACGGTGTCGGCGTCCGCGAGGTGCAGCAGGATTCCGATGCCCTGATGGGCCTGCTCCACGAACTCGGCAGCGCGACCCGGCACCCGCACCTGGAGGGTGTCGAAGAACGAGTCGTGCACGGTCTCCGTCCCTGCATCGGCGAGCCAGTCACGCAGCATCGCGGTCTTCGCCGCGACCTCCCTGGCGATCGCCTTCAGCCCGTCGGGGCCGTGATAGACCGCGTACATCGACGCCATGACCGCGAGCAGCACCTGCGCGGTGCAGATGTTGCTCGTCGCCTTCTCGCGGCGGATGTGCTGCTCACGGGTCTGCAGCGACAGCCGATACGCCGGCTTGCCGTCGGCGTCGACCGAGACGCCGACGAGACGACCAGGAAGCTGACGTTCGAGTCCTGCGCGCACCGCCATGTAGCCCGCGTGCGGGCCGCCGAAGCCGATCGGTACGCCGAATCGCTGCGTCGTCCCGACCGCGACATCGGCGCCGAGCGAGCCGGGCGACGCGATGAGAGTGAGAGCGAGGAGATCGGCGGCGACGACGGCGAGTCCGCCCGCCAGGTGCGCCGCATCGATCACGGCTGCCGGGTTCCACACTCGTCCGGACGCCCCCGGGTACTGCACGAAGACACCGAACAGCTCAGCGGGAAGCTCCTCACCGGCCGCGAAGTCGACGGACACCAGTTCTATGCCCACGGCCTCGGCCCGGGTCTCGAGCAGTGCCTTCGTCTGCGGGAATGCATCCACGTCGACGACGAAGACGTTCGACGCCTTCTTCGACGCGCGGCGGGCGAGCAGCATGCCCTCGACCACAGCGGTCGATTCGTCGAGCATCGAGGCATTCGCGGTGGTCAGGCCGGTCAGCTCGGCGACCATCGTCTGGAAGTTGATGAGCGCTTCGAGGCGACCCTGCGAGATCTCGGGCTGGTACGGCGTGTAAGCGGTGTACCACGACGGATTCTCGAGCACGTTGCGCTGGATCACCTGAGGGGTGATCGTGCCGTAGTACCCGAGACCGATCATCGGCCGGTTCACCGTGTTGCGGGCCGCGAGCGCTCGCAGCTCAGCGAGTGCTTCGGTCTCGCTCGCCGCGCGCGGGATCACGGAGTCCGTGGCGGCGGGGGTGAAGATCGAGGCGGGGACGGCCTGACGCATCAGCGCCTCGACGGGGCTCCAGTCCTCGAGCTTCGACTCGACGCCCAGTGCATCGAGCATCTGGCGCTGGGCGGCGGCGGTGGTTCCGATGTGACGATCGGCGAAAGAGACCACTGGTCGATCAGCCCTCCGTGAGAGCGACGTACGCGTCGCGGTCCATCAGCCCATCGAGCGCATCCGCCGCGACGGAGACCTTGATGAGCCATCCGCCTGCGAACGGCTCGGCGTTGACCAGCGAGGGGTCGTCGACCACGGTGTCGTTGATCTCGACGACCGTGCCGCTGACGGGCGCGTACAGCTCGCCGACCGACTTGGTCGACTCGATCTCGCCCACGACGGAGCCGGCGGTGAGCTCGGTGCCCACGGCGGGCAGCTCGACGAACACGACGTCGCCGAGCTTGTCGGCCGCGTAGTCGGTGATCCCGATGGTCACGGTGTCGCCGTCAGCGGCGATCCACTCGTGCTCGTCGGTGTAGCTGAGGCTGTTGAGGTCGGTCATTTGGTCCTCCGGTAGAAAGGCAGTGCGGTCACGGTCGCGGGGATCCTGGTCCCCCGCACATCAAGGAATACTGCGGTTCCCTCCGCAGCGGAAGAAGGTGCGACGTACGCCATCGCGATCGGGTGGCCGAGGGTCGGGCTCAAGGCGCCGCTGGTGATCTCGCCGAGCACCGCGCCGTCCTCGTCGACCACGGCGTAGCCGGCGCGGCCGGCACGCTTGCCCTCGGCGACGAGCCCGACGAGCACGGGCGCGTCGGCAGCGGCATCCACGGCCCCCTTGCCGACGAAGCTCTGCTTGTCGGACACCACCACCCGTCCGAGACCTGCCTGGGACGGCTTCGTCTCACGAGACAGCTCGTGTCCGTAGAGGGGCATGCCCGCCTCGAGCCGGAGCGTGTCGCGCGCGGCGAGACCGGCGGGGACGAGACCGTGCTCCCGACCGGCATCGACGAGCGCATCCCAGAGAGCTGCGGCATCGGCGGCCCGCACGAGCAGCTCGAATCCGTCCTCTCCGGTGTATCCGGTGCGGGCGAGGAGCAGCGGGCCGCCGAGGAACGAGCCGTCGGCCCAGGCGTAGTACTTCTGCTCCGACCAGGGGGTACCGAGATCCGTGATTCCCGCCGTCGACGAGACGATGGCCTCCGAGGCGGGGCCCTGGACGGCGAGAAGTGCATAGTCGTCGGAGACGTCCTCGACATCGACGCCCCTGTCTCCGAGGAAGCCTTCGAAGGTGCGCACCTCGGCATCGGCGAGATCAGGCCGTTCGCGTTCGATCCGAGAGGGGAAGGACCGGACGCGCGAGGCGAATGCCGCATCCACGAAGCCCCGGTTCCCTGCGTTCGCGATCACCAGGAAGCGGTCGTCGGCGAGCCGGTAGACGATGACGTCGTCGATGATCCCGCCGTCCTCGGCGAGCATCAGCGAGTACTTCGCCTTGCCCACCGGCATGGCGGAGAGCCGCCCGGCGAGCGAGTAGTCGAGGAAGTCCGCAGCGAAGTCCCCGCTGACCATGAACTCCGCCATGTGCGAGATGTCGAAGATGCCGGCAGCTTCACGCACGGCGCGGTGCTCGGCGAGATCCGAGGTGTAGCGCACGGGCATCTGCCATCCGCCGAAGTCGGTGAACGATGCACCGAGCGCCTCGTGACGCTCACGCAGCGGGGTGTAGCGGGGGTCGGACATGGAGTTCTCCCGGGCTGGGTCGGGCGGAACAGCGACGCTGCTCCTGGGAACTCCCCCTCTGTCATGGGCCTGAGAGCTTCGCCCAGAGACTGGGCTTTCACCGTCGGCGGATCCGAGCAGACGCGGCGTCGCTCGAGATCGCTTTTCAGAGTGGCCGGAACCGCGCGGTACGCGTACCTGAGAGATTGGCGGGGAGGCTTGCTCCTTCGGTGCCCGGCTGCATTCGCCGGGGCTCTCCCGCGTGGGTCATTCGGCCTGTCTTCACTTGTGGCCTCAGTCTAGCGGGTCGACGTCGTCGGCACAGGCTGCAGAAAGCCGCGCTCCCCCGGACGTCCCCGAGCGTGGGGCGGCGGGAGAACGCGGCATGCGGATGAATCAGCGACCCGCCAGCTCGGCTCTGACCTCGTCCCGCAGGCGCCCGAGGTTCTCGGGCTCGGGAGCGGCGCCCAGCAGCGTTCTCGTGTACTCGTGCTGCGGGTTGAGAATCACCTCGTCGGCGGGGCCCCGCTCGACGACATCGCCCTTGTAGAGCACCATGATCTCGTCGCTGAAGTGACGTGCCGTCGCGAGGTCGTGCGTGATGTAGAGCACGCCGAGGTTCTCCTCCCGCTGCAGATCCGCCAGCAGATTCAACACCCCCAGGCGGATCGAGACGTCGAGCATCGAGACCGGCTCGTCCGCGACGATGAACCGCGCCCCCGGGGCGAGAGCCCTCGCGATTGCGACGCGCTGCCGCTGACCCCCGGACAGCTCATGCGGACGACGTTCCGCGAAGCTCGCGCCGGGCGACAGCCGCACGCGTTCGAGCAACTCGATCGCGCGGGCCCGCACCTCGCTGCCGGTCAGCTTCGGGTGGTGGAGCCGGATCGGACGCTCCAGGTGATGGATGATCGTGTGGAACGGGTTCAGTGACGCGAAGGGATCCTGGAAGACCATCTGCACCTGCGAGCGGTAGTCCTCGACCGCCCGGCCACGCATCCCCGCATCCTTGCCGTCGAGCAGGATCTGTCCGCTGGTGGGAGTCTCGAGCTTCATCAGCATCCGGGCGATCGTCGACTTGCCGGACCCGGATTCGCCTACGAGCGCGACAGTCTTCCCCGCTTCGATCGTGAACGAGACGTCCTTGACCGCGTGCAGGATCGACGTCTTGAGGCCCGATCGCAGCGTGAAGTCCTTCACCAGGTTGCGGGCTTCGAGGGTGGGGGCGTTCATCGGACCTCCTCCTGACTGGGCTGGTTGCCGGTTCGCACGAAGTCTCCTCGTTCGCCGGTCAGACTCGGGAAGCTCGACAGCAGCTTCTTGGTGTACTCGTGCTGGGGGGTGCGGTAGATCTCCTCAGCCGTGCCCTCCTCGACGATCTGTCCCTGCAACATCACGGCGATGCGGTCGCTGATCTCGATCAGCATCGGCAGGTCGTGCGTGATGAAGATCACCGCGAACCCCAGCCGCTCGCGCAGCCGCATGATCTCCCGGATGATCCCGCGCTGCACGACCACGTCGAGCGCCGTGGTGGGTTCGTCCATGATCATCACTTGCGGATCGAGTGCCAGCGCCATCGCGATCATCATGCGCTGACGCATGCCTCCGGACAGCTCATGGGGGAAGCTCGTCAATCTCGACGGATCGACCCCGACGAGCGTGAGCAGCTCCTCAGCCCTGGCCTGCTTGTCCTTCTTGGACATGCCGGGGCGATGGGTGTCGAAGATGTCGAAGATCTGCGCCTTCACACTGATGACCGGGTTGAGCGAGTTCATCGCCCCCTGGAACACCATCGAGATCTTGTCCCAGCGGAACGCTCGCAGCCCATCGCCGTCGAGCGCCACGATGTCGATGTCGTGCCCGTCGCGATCGTGGAAGACGATCTCGCCGCTGGTCATGAGCGCGGGGGCCTTGAGCAGCCGGTTCATGCCATATGCGAGCGTCGTCTTACCGCAGCCGGACTCACCCGCGAGGCCGAGGATCTCGCCTCGGTTGAGGGTGAGAGAGACGTTGCGGACCGCCTTCACAGGCGGATCCACCTCGTACTCGATCGACACATCGCGTGCGGTCAGCACGGCATCCGGAGCGCTCATGCGGCGACCCCCTTCGTCTTGGCGGCCTTGCGCACGCGCCGAGCGGCGTCCGGCGCATTGCGGAGCTTGGGGTTGATGACCTCGTCGATCGCGAAGTTGATGAGCGAGAGCCCTGCGCCGAGCATGGCGATCATGACTCCCGGAGGGACGAACCACCACCAGGCCCCTCGTCCCAGTGCCTGGCCGGACTGCGCGTCGTTGAGGATCGTTCCCCAGGTGATGGAGGAGTTCGGGCCGAGGCCGAGATAAGACAGACCGGCCTCGCCGAGGATCGCGAAGATGATCGCGAACAGGAACTGCGCGGTGAGCAGCGGCAGCAGGTTCGGCATGATCTCGACCAGGATGACGCGGAACGATCGCTCTCCGGCGACCTTGGACGCATAGACGTAGTCACGCGTGCGCAGAGATCGGGTCTGCAGCCGGAGGACGTAGGCGGCACCGGCCCAGGATGTGATTCCGAGCACGAATGCGACGAGCTGCCAGCTGCGCTGCGGGACGAAGGAGGAGATCACCATCACCAGCGGCAGGCCGGGGATCACGATCATCACGTTGGTCAGCAGCGCCAGGGTGTCTTCGCGCCATCCGCCGAGGTACCCCGCGAGGACTCCGAAGAGCAGCGACAGGATGATGGCGATCCCGCCGGCGACCACGCCGACCAGGAGCGATCCCTGGGCGCCGGTGGCCAGCTGGGCGAACATGTCGTTGCCGAGCTTGGTGGTGCCCAGCCAGTGCTCCGGCGAGGGTGGGAGCAGAGCGGGATTGTCGGTGCTCCGAGGGTCCTGCGAGAACATCGGCGCGATGATCGCGAACAGCACGATCGCGATCACGATGCTCGCGCCGATGATGAACTTCGACGAGGAGGTCGGCAGCACGCGGCGCCGTTTGCGGCCCCGCTGAGTCGCGAGCAAGATCGTGCTCGCGGGCTGGGTCATGGGCTGGTCCTTGGTGATCAGCACTGTGTTCTCGGTGTCAGACATTCTGGCGAGCCCTCGGGTCGATGAAGCCATAGACGAGGTCCATGATGAAGTTGGCGGCGAGCACGGTGATGGTGATGACGAGGAAGAGGCCCTGCATCAGCGCGTAGTCGTTGTTCGTGACCGCCTGGAACATCAGCTTTCCGATGCCCGGGTAGGTGAAGACCTGCTCCATGACGATGGAACCGGCGACGACGAATCCCAGGGTGATGGAGAAGCCGGCGATCGAGGGGATCGCGGCATTGCGGGCGGCGTACGTGGTCATGATGCGACGCGGACGGAGCCCCTTGGCCTCGGCCGTGAGCACGTAGTCCTCCGACATGGTCTGCACCATCATGTTGCGCATGCCGAACATCCAGCCGCCCACCGACGAGATCACGATGGTGACGGCGGGAAGGATCGCGTGTGAGAGCGCATCCATGAAGAAAGCCCAGGTGGGTTCGGGACCGTCGGGGAATTCGAACACGTCGTAGCCCCCGAAGATCGGGAACCAGCCGAGCCCGACCGCGAAGATCGAGACGAGCAGCAGCGCCATCCAGAAGTAGGGGATGGACTGCAGCACGGTCGTCGCGGGGATCAGGTGGTCGACCCAGGTACCGCGCTTCCATCCGGCCCAGGCGCCGAGCACGACACCGAGGATGAAGGAGATGACGGTCACCGTGCCGACGAGGATCAGCGTCCAGGGAAGGGCCTGACTGATGAGCTCGCTGACCGGTGTCGGGAACTTCGTGACGGACACTCCGAGGTCGCCCTGGAGCATGCGCCCCCAGTACGCGATGTACTGCTCCCAGAGGGACGAGTCATCACCGCCGAGCAGGAGCTTGATGTTGCGGATCGTGGTCTCGGAGACCTCGCCCCCGGCTCGCTGCATCTTGGCGATCATGATGTCCGCCGGGTTCCCCGGCATGAGCCGGGGAAGCAGGAAATTGAGTGAGATCGCGGCCCATAGCGTGAACGCGTAGAACCCGATTCTTCGTGCATAGAACTTCATGTCACTGACCGTGCTTCCTGCTCCCCCGACTCCCTGTGGTTACTTCGCCGGCTCGAGCTGCGTCAGGATGTAGCCCGCCGCGATCGCGCCCCAGGACGGCGGGAAGGCGTAGAGGTCCTCCTCCGTCGGCCAACCCGTGAAGTCCTTCGTGTTGTAGAAGGTCTGCGTCGCGTTGATCACCAGCGGGATGTAGGGCAGGTCGCGAACGATCTCGGTCTGGATCGTTCCGTACAGCTCCTTCTTCTCCGCCTCGTCGTTCGTGCTGATCGCGGCCTGGACGGCCGAGTCGACGACGGGGTTGCTGTAGCGGCTGAAATTCCAGCGACCCGCCGGCACCTCGGTGCCCACGGCCGCGGTCGATCCGACGGTCGTGCCGCCGAACCAGTCGCGGTAGATCTGGAACGGGTCGGCCACCGAGGTGCCGATGACGCCACCGACGATCAGCTGGAATTCGCCGCCCTGGCGGGCATCCGAGAACTCCTGCCACTGCACGGTGGATGCCGTGACCTTGATGCCCGCAGCCTCTGCCTGCTCGGCGATCAGCTTGGCCGCATCGTTGTAGTCGGTCCACCCGTCGACCGAGATCAGGCTGAGCTCGAGCGGCACGCCGTCCTTCGCGTAGTAGTCGCCGTCCTTCGTGTAGCCGGCGGCCTCGAGGATCTCGCCCGCCTCGGACGCGTTCGCCTCCTGGGGGCTGACCTCGTTGGCGGGGTCAGCGACCCACTTCTCGTCGCGAGGCAGCAGCGCGAAGGTCGGAGAGATGTCGCCGGTCAGGCCGACGAACGCCTTGTCCTTGATGGCGGCGCGGTCGATCGCGACGTTGAGCGCCTGACGCACGGCGACATCGGTCTGCGGACCGGTGCAGCCGAGCTCTGCGTTCGAGCAGGTGTACAGCACGGTCGGGTCCTGCGGCGTGTTGATCCAGTCGATCGCGCCGTTGCCCGTGACGTCGTCCGGGTTCGGGATGAACATGCCCGTCCAGTCGAGTTTGCCGGCCGCGAGCAGATCCTGTGCGGTCTGGTTGTTGTCGACCGCGATGTACTGGACCTTCTTGACTCCGAGGTCGTCGGCGTCGCGGAAGTTCTCGTTGGCGACGAGCGTGTACGACTCGCTCGTCGTCTTGTCGACCACGTAGGCGCCGGAGCCCACCGGCTCTTCGTTGGCGAAGTTCGCGAAGTCGGTGACCTCCGACCAGATGTGCTCGGGGAGGATGTAGGTCGAGCCGAGGCGCTGGAACTCGGTCGTGTACTGCGCAGTCGTGTACGTGAGGACGACCGTCGTGTCGTCGGTCGCCTCCGCCGAGACGAGACCGTTGCCTTCCGGGTTGTTGGCCTCGTAGTTGAAGGAGAATGCGACGTCGGCGGCGGTCAGAGGCTCGCCGTCGCTCCACTTGAGATCGGGCTTGATGGTGATCGTGATCACCGTGCCGTCCTCGTTGTACTCGTACGAGTCGCCGATCAGACCGACAGGCTCGGAGTCGGCCGTCTTGTTGAAGAAGAACAGCGGCTCGTAGATCGGTCCGAGCGCTCCGTGGAGCACGGTCGGCGCGAACGGGTTGTAGTTCGCGGTGATGGGGGTCTGGCTGCCGGCCCAGACACGAAGAGCACGGTCGCCATCGCCACCGCTCCCCTCGTTGCCTCCGCCTGCGCCACAGGCGGTCAAACCCAGGGCGAGGACGGATGCCCCCGCCACAGCGGTGAGCGCGATCTTGCGCCTTCCGTTACGGATCATTCTGTATTTCCTCTCGGTGCTGCACTGCAGGAGGGATCTCCGGTTGGAGCCGAGCCCCGGGCGGGACTCGCGACAGATCCCCGCGAAAGGGATTTGTTAGGACAGTAACCTAACAAATAGCCAACGGGGCAACAAGACTCCGGAACGCTGGTATATAACGTTTCGGCCTCGGGGTTCGATCGGCGTCATCTGCGCGCACTAATGGTGCTGATGACACTAAGATCTCTCGTGGAGGTTAAGGTTCGCATGACTCAAACCCGTGGCATCGATGTCGCCGTATCGACGGTGATCCTGACTCTGCGACGCAGGGACGACGGGTCGGCTGTGCTCGCGCTCCCACTGGTGCTGCGCACGCGCGAGCCGTTCGAGGGCCAGTGGGCGCTGCCGGGCGGCTGGCTCACCACGAGCGAATCCCCGGTGGATGCGGCGGCGCGCACCCTGGCAGAGACCACGGGCCTCACCCCCAGCTACCTCGAGCAGCTCTACGCCTTCGGAGCAGTCGACCGGTCCCCCACGCGCGTGGTGTCGATCGTGTACTGGGCGCTGCTGCGCCAGGACGACGTCGATGCGCAGAGCGCGGCGCATCGGGCTTCCGGCATGGCTCCGGAGAACGTGCGCTGGGTCGACCTCGACGATCTGCCGAGGCTGGCCTTCGACCACAGGAACATCGTCGAGTACGCGCTGTGGAGACTGCGGAACAAGGTCGGCTACAGCCGCGTCGCTCACGGCTTCCTCCCCGCCGAATTCACCCTGGCCGACCTCCGCGAGGCGTACGAGGCCATCCTCGGCAAGCACCTGGACCCGGCCAACTTCCGCCGCCAGGTCGAATCGGCCGGCAACCTCCTTCCCACCGAACGCTTCCGCACCGGCAACCACCGACCCGCCCGCCTGTACCGCTACAACACCGATGTCGAGCTGGCCGACCACGGCCCCCTCGGCCCCGAGGAGACGAGCACCCGATGAGCATCACCTTCGTTCCCACACCGGTCGTCCCGCCGATCGACGCCTCCGTCGACCACGCGATCCAGTCGATCGTCTCCGGAGCCTCGACCGACGCGACCTGCGCGACCGATCTGGCCGCCGGCCCGTGGGACTTCGATTCCCGTCCCGGTTACGGCCCAGGGTCGTCGATGGGCGACGTGATCCCCACCGGCGCGCCCCGGCAGGGCGAGCTCCCCGCGGAGTACCGAGAGGCGAGCGAGGGCGACCTCGACGAGCGGATCCGCGCCGCCAAGGCGACCCTCGGCGACCGCGCTGTCGTGCTCGGGCACTTCTACCAGCGCGAAGAGGTGGTTCGGCACGCCGACTACGTGGGCGACTCGTTCCAACTCGCGACGGCGGCGAAGGAGCGTCCGGATGCCGAGGCGATCGTGTTCTGCGGAGTGCACTTCATGGCCGAGACGGCCGATCTGCTCTCGCGGCCCGACCAGGCGGTGATCCTGCCCAACCTCGCGGCCGGATGCTCCATGGCCGACATGGCGGACATCGATCAGGTCGAAGACTGCTGGGAGCAGCTCGCGGACGTGCTCGGCGATCTCGACGCACCGGAGACGGATGGTCGGGTGCCGGTGATCCCCGTGACCTACATGAACTCCTCGGCTGCGATCAAGGGCTTCGTCGGCCGTCACGGCGGAATCGTGTGCACCTCCTCGAACGCGCAGACCGTGCTCGAGTGGGCGTTCGAGCGCGGTCAGCGGGTGCTCTTCTTCCCCGATCAGCACCTCGGCCGCAACACGGCGAAGGCGATGGGCGTTCCGCTCGAGCGGATGCCGATGTGGAACCCGCGCCAGGCGCTCGGCGGATCTTCCGCCGCGGAGCTCGTCGACTCGCAGGTGATCCTCTGGCACGGGTTCTGCTCCGTGCACCGCCGATTCACCGTGGACCAGATCGACCACGCGCGGGCGCAGCACCCCGGCGTCCGCGTGATCGTGCACCCGGAGTGCCCCATGGCCGTCGTGGACGCGGCGGACGAGGCGGGATCGACCGACTACATCCGTCGAGCGATCGCTTCGACGACGACGCCGACGACCTTCGCGATCGGCACCGAGATCAACCTCGTCCGACGCCTCGCGGCGCAGTTCCCCCAGCATGAGATCTTCTGCCTGGACCCGGTGGTGTGCCCGTGCTCGACGATGTACCGCATCCACCCCGGATACCTGGCGTGGGTGCTCGAGGAGCTCGTCGCGGGCCGCACGCCGAATCGGATCACGGTGACGACGGACGTGGCCGACCCTGCGCGCGTCGCTCTCGAGCGGATGCTGGCGGCGAAGCCGCCCGTGGTGGCGAGCACGCGATGAACGTCGTCGTCGTCGGCTCGGGCATCGCCGGACTCACGACTGCCCTGCACGCGCACGAGGCCGGCCACGCGGTCACGATCGTGACGAAGGGCGCCCTGGGCGACGGATGCACGGGATACGCGCAGGGCGGGGTCGCAGGGATCTACGGCGTCGGAGATTCGGCGGCGCAGCACGCCGCCGACACGATGGACGCCGGAGCCGGGCTCTCGGATGCCGCCGCTGTGGACGTGCTGGTGCGCGACGGCGCGACCAGGATCGCCGAGCTGATCACCCGAGGGGTCGCATTCGACCGCTCACCCGACGGGGAACTGCAGCTCGGACGAGAGGCCGCGCATCGCCACGCGCGCATCGTGCACGCCGGAGGGGACGCCACGGGAGCGGCGATCGCCGTTGCGCTGGTCGCCTCGGTCCGCGACGCGGACCTCACCGTGGTCGAGGGCGCTTTCCTGGCCGACCTGATCGTCGAAGACGGCGTCGTGCGCGGCATCCGCGTCGTGGTCGACGGGGCGGTCTCAGAGCTCTCCGCCGATGCGGTCGTGGTCGCCACCGGCGGCGCAGGTCACCTGTATGCGCACACCACGAATCCCCTCGGCACCACGGGCGACGGCATCGCCGCGGCCCTGCGGATCGGGGCCGCGGTGGCAGACCTCGAGTTCGTGCAGTTCCATCCGACGATCCTGGCCGAGGGTTCCGCGTTCCTCGTCTCCGAGGCCGTCCGCGGCGAAGGCGCGACGCTGATCGACTCGGACGGTCGACGATTCGTCTTCGACAGTCATCCGGATGGCGAGCTCGCCCCCCGCGATGTCGTCGCGCGGGCGATCGCCCGTCAGTCCGCCCGGCAGGGCTTCCCCGTGCGTCTCGACGCGACCATGATCGGCAGCTCCAGGCTCGCGCAGCGGTTCCCGACGATAGATCGAGTGACGCGGGAGCGCGGTCTCGATTGGGCTTCCGATCCGATTCCGGTGACACCCGCCGCCCACTATCTGATGGGAGGCATCGTCACCGACCTCGACGGCCGTACCTCCGTCCCCGGGCTCTTCGCCGTGGGTGAGGTCGCGCGCACCGGTGTGCACGGGGCGAACCGCCTCGCCTCGAACTCGCTGCTCGAAGGCGCGGTCTTCGGAGCTCGCGCGGCGGACGCGCTCCGCACTCCCTGGCCGCATCCTCCCGTCACCTCGCATCGCGGCTCCCCGCCTCGCGCGCTTCCGTTCCCTGAATCGCATTCCGCCGACGAGACCGCCCTCGGCGCCGACTTCAGCCGCGCCGCGTTGCAGCGCCTGATGTGGGACCACGTCGGCCTGCTGCGCTCCGAGGAAGGCCTGCGACACGCCGCAGCCACGGTCGGCCGCTGGCTCGCCGTGGCTCCCGAGCCCGCCACCGTAGCCGAGCGAGAGGACGCGAACCTCCTTCTGCTCGCCCGGGCGACGGCCTCCGCCGCGCTCGCTCGCACCGAGTCGGTCGGCGCGCACTTCCGCGAACCCGTCGCCTCACGCCTCCTGGAGACCGTCTGATGCTCACCGCCACCCACATCACCCGCGTGGTCAGCGCGGCCCTCGAGGAAGATGCCCCCTGGGGTGATCTGACGAGCGCGACCCTGCTTCCTGCAGATGCCACCGCCACCGCCGACCTCGTCGCTCGCGAGGCGGGCACCTTCAGTGGCGGCGAGGTGTTCACGGCCGCCTTCCGCCTCACCGATCCGACGATCATCGTCGACGTGCACGTGGGCGACGGGGACGCCTTCGAAGCGGGCGACGTGCTCGCCTCGGTATCTGGCTCCGCCCGCGGCATCCTCACCGCCGAGCGCATCGCTCTGAACTTCTCTCAGCGGATGAGCGGCATCGCGACAGTCACCGCCGCCTACGTGCGCGCGATCGAGGGGACGTCGGCTCGCATCGCCGACACCCGGAAGACGACCCCCGGCATGCGAGCGTTCGAACGCCACGCGGTGCTCTCGGGAGGTGGGCACAATCACCGGTTCTCGCTGTCTGATGCGGTGATGGCCAAGGACAACCATCTCGCGGTGCTGAAGCGCTCGGGTGTCGACCTCGCCTCGGCTCTTCGCGACGCGCTTTCCCGCCTGCCGCACACGACGCATGTGGTCGTCGAGGTCGACCGGCTCGATCAGATCGCCGCCGTGCTCGACGGGGGTGCGCACACGGTGCTGCTCGACAACTTCTCGCTCGACGACCTGCGCGCCGGGGTGTCGATGATCGGCGATCGCGCGCAGGTCGAGGCCTCGGGCGGAGTCACTCTCGACACGGTCGGGGCGATCGCTGCGACCGGGGTGGATGTCATCTCGGTCGGGGCGCTGACGCACTCCGCCCGCGCTCTCGATCTCGGTCTCGACGTGCGGATCGACTGACGGGATGCTGTATCTCGATCATGCCGCGACGGCTCCGGTGCGCCCGGAGGTCGTCGAGGCCATGCGCCCGTTCCTGACCGGGGTGTTCGGGAATCCCTCGAGCCACCACACATACGGCGAGGCTGCGGCGAGCGCACTCGACGACGCGCGGTCACGGGTCGCCCGCGTTCTCGGCATGCGAACGGGCGACGTGATCTTCACCTCCGGCGGGACCGAATCGAACAACCTCGCAGTGAAGGGCATCGTGCTGGCTGCCTTCGCTCGCGGTCGCCGGCACATCGTCGTCTCGCCGATCGAGCACGAATCGATCCTCGAATCCGCCGACCACCTGCGGCGCTTCCACGACGTCGAAGTCACAGCGGTCCCCGTCGACGGCCTGGGCAGAATCGCCGTCTCGGCTCTCACGCAGGCACTCCGCGCTGACACCGCTCTGGTCACTGTGGGACACGCGAACAACGAGATCGGGACGGTGCAGGACGTGGCCGCCCTCACTGCTGCGACCCGGGAGGCAGGCGTTCCGGTTCACGTCGACGCCGTGCAGTCTGCCGGGTGGCTGCCCCTCAGCGGCCTCGGAGCGGACGCGATCGCGATCGCCGGGCACAAGCTCGGGGCTCCGAAGGGGATCGGTGCGCTCGCCGTGCGCGGGCGCGTGCCGCTCGAGCCGTTGCTGCACGGTGGCGGCCAGGAACGGGGACGCCGCTCTGGCACCGAGAACGTCGCCGGGGCGGTCGCCCTCGCGACGGCGCTGGAGCTCGCCGAGGCGGAGCGCCAGGAGACGAGCGCTCGCGTCGCCGAGTCGACGGGGCGCTTCATCGCCGCGGTGCGCGCGCTCGTGCCGCAGGCGGCGCTCACCGGCGACCCCATGGCACGACTGCCGGGCACGGCGAGCTTCACTTTCACCGGTGTCAGCGGGGAGGCGGTTCTGCTCGAGCTCGAGCGTCGAGGAGTCGTGTCGTCGAGCGGTTCTGCCTGTGCCGCCGGAAGCGACGAGCCCTCACATGTGCTCCTCGCATGTGGGGTGTCCCCCGCGGTCGCGCAGACCTCGGTGCGGTTCACCTTCGGCCGCGAGGCGCTCCCGAACGATCTGCCTGAACGGCTCGCCGAGCTGGTCGCCGAATCGGTGCGCACGGTCGCCCGCCGCTGAGCGGCGAGCGCGACCCGGCCGGCCATAGACTCGGCTCGTGACCGCCTCCGCCCCGATCGTGACCCTGATCGTCCCCGGCCGCGACATCGGCGCCTTCGCACCGGCCGCACTCGAGTCTCTGCGCTCGCAGACCGAGACGCGGTGGAACGCGATCCTCATCGACGACGGCTCCCGAGACGACACGGCGGAGATCTTCGCCGCTGCCGCCGCGGCGGATCCTCGGTTCCGGGCGGTGCGGCACGAGGCTTCCCGCGGCCTGGGCGCGGCGCGCAACGTCGGCATCGACCTCGTCGACACTCCCCTGATCGGCTTCCTCGACGGCGATGACGAACTCACCCCCTCGGCGCTCGAACGACTCATCGGAACGCTGACCGAGACCGGCAGCGACTTCGTCGCGGGCGCCTACGTACGGTCGCGTTTCGACGGCGACCGCTACGTCGCGGGGCGGGTGCAGCCCTGGGTGTCGGCGGCGACGTCGCCCGAACGACTCGGTACCACGATCATCGAGCACCCCCGAGCGAGCGCGAACATCGTGGCTTGGTCGAAGGTCAGCCGCACCGAGTTCTGGACCGACCTGAGGTTCCCCGAAGGCGTCGCCTACGAGGACCAGGTGGTCGCCCAGCTCATGTACACCCGGGCGCGCAGCTTCGACGTCATCCCCGACACCGTGGTGCGCTGGCGCCTACGGGCGGACGGCACCTCGATCACACAGGGGCGCGCGAAGCTCCCGGTGCTGCGTGACTATCTCGCGGCGCTGCGCGGAGGCATCCGCGTGCTGCACGAGGCGGGAGCACGGGCCGCCGTCACTGCTCGCCTCGAGCTGATCCTCGCCATGGACATGCCGCCGCTGCTCGAGATCGCGCGCACGCACGCCGATCCCGCCTACTCGGCCGAGATCGACGCGTTCGTCGCCGAGATCGAAGCGCTGCCCGAATACTTCGCCGCCCGCCCCGATCCTGCCCTCACCGCCGCGCTGGCGTGGTGAGGCTCGCATTCTGGAGACCGATGAACCACTATCTCGCCGACCTCTTCTCGCTCGAGGGTCGCACCGCCGTCGTCACGGGCGGCAGCTCGGGGATCGGACGCGGCATAGCGACCGCACTCGCGAGCGCGGGCGCCTCGACCGTGATCGTGGCGCGTGGTGAAGCACGGATAGCCGAGACCGTCGCGGAGCTCACCCGCGCCGGATGCCGTGCGGCGGGGGTCGTGGGAGACCTGGGCACGCGGGAGGGGATCCGAGCCCTCGCTGAAGAGGCCGTCGATCCGTTCGGCGAGCCGGACATCCTGGTCAACTCCGCAGGGGTCAACATCCGCCCTCCGTTCGCCGAGATCACCGAGGACGACTGGGACGCGACGATGACCGTCAACGCGCTCGCCCCGTTCCTGCTCGGGCAGCGCTACGCCACCGGGATGGCCGAGCGGGGCTACGGGCGCCTGATCCACATCAGCTCCCAGCAGGCCCATCGCGCCTTCGTCGGCAGCGGCGTCTACGGGGCCTCGAAGGGAGCCGTGGAGTCGCTGATGCGCTCAGAGGCCGAGGCGTGGGGAGGCACCGGAGTCACGAGCAACACCCTGGTACCCGGGTTCGTGCTCACCCCGCTCAATGCCCGGCTGCAGGAGGACCCTGACCAGATCGCCGCGCTCGCCGCACGGACCATGATCGGACGCAACGGGCTGCCGTCGGATTTCGCGGCGGCAGCCGTGTTCCTCGCCAGTGCCGGCTCGAGCTATGTCACCGGGCAGTCGCTGTTCATCGACGGCGGCCTCTCGGTGCACTGAGCCTGCCTCACCCCTCGGCCGGGTAGACCCGCTGGTCGGCGCGCGACACGTCGAGCAGCGGAACCGGAGCGGTGAGCGCGTCGACCGCATCCGCTCCCGCTGAACCCTCCGGAGCCCTGTCGGCCCGGCGGTCGGTGAGGGCGGCGCGCACGCCTCCCGAGACGGCCGTCTCGACCGCGCGCTCGGTGTCGAGAACACGAGATGCGGCCACCTGCTGCGCGGCGAGCTCGGCATACAGACCGCCGCGCGCGAGGAGCTCGGCGTGGGTGCCGGACTCCACGATCAGGCCCGCCTCGACGACATGGATGACGTCGGCCCCCATGATCGTCGAGAGCCGGTGCGCGATCGTGAGCGTCGTGCGCCCCTTCGCCGCTTCGTCCAACGCCTCCTGCACGACTCGTTCCGACACCGTGTCGAGGGCGGAGGTCGCCTCGTCGAGCAGCAGCACCGGCGGGTCCTTCAGCAGCACCCGGGCGATCGCGATGCGCTGCTTCTCGCCGCCGGAGAGACGGTAGCCCCGCTCTCCGACCACTGTGTCGTAGCCGTCCTCGAAGCCGCTGATGATGTGATGGATGTTCGCAGCGGTGCACGCCGCGACCATCTCGTCGTCGGTCGCATCCGGTCGGGCATACAGCAGGTTCTCGCGGATCGTCGCATGGAACAGGTAGGTCTCCTGCGAGACGATGCCGACCTGGTCGATGATCGACTCCTGCGTGAGAGTCTTCACGTCCGCTCCCGCGAACAGCACTGCACCACCGTGCGCCTCATACAGCCGCGGCGCCAGATACAGCACGGTGGTCTTGCCCGCACCGGACGGGCCGACGAACGCCACGTGCTGACCCGGTTCGGCGACGAACGAGACGCCCTGCAGGGTGGGACGCGCATCGGGCGCCGCATCCGGGTAGCGGAAGACGACGTCGACGAACTCGATCCGTCCCCGCGGACCGGGCGCTTCGGCGACCGTGATCGCGTCGGGCGCGTCCTGGATCTCGGGCACCAGGTCGAGGTACTCGAAGATGCGGGCGAACAGCGCAGACGAGGTCTGCAGGTCGAGCGACACCCGCATGAGGCCCATGAGCGGCTGGAGCAGACGGGCCTGGACGGTGGTGAACGCGACGACGGTTCCCGCGGTGATCGCACCGGTGCCCCCGGCGATCAGGTATCCCGACACGAGGTAGATGACCGCCGGCACGCTCGCCATCAGCACCTGGACCACCGCGAAGAAGCCCTGCCCGCTCATCGCCCGGCGCACCTGCAGCCGAACCTGGTTGCGGTTCTCGGCCTGGTACCGCTGGGACTCGGTGCGCTGACGGTTGAACGCCTTCGACAGGAGCATTCCCGAGACGCTCAGCGTCTCCTGCGTGATCGAGGTGAGCTCCGACAGCGACTCCTGCGTCTCGCCGGCGATGCGGGCCCGCACCTGCCCGACGCGTCGCTGCACGATGACGAGGAACGGCATCAGCACGACCGCGATGAGCGTCAGCCGCCAATCGATGAGGATCATCGCGACGAGAGAGGCGATGACCGTGACGACGTTGCCGAGGATGCTGGTGACGGTGTTGGTCAGGACGCCCGAGACGCCGCCGACGTCGTTCTGCAGGCGCGACTGGATCACGCCGGTCTTCGTGCGGGTGAAGAATCCGAGCTCCATCGCCTGCAGATGCTCGAACAGGCGGACCCGGAGATCGCCCGTGACGCTGTTGCCGACGGTCGAGGTGAGCCAGGTCTGCGCGACGCCGAGGACGGCGGAGAGGAGGAACAGCCCGACCATCGCCGAGACCAGCCAGATCAGGAGCTGCAGCTGGGGGCCGCCGCCGTCGACGGGGAAGAGCGCGTCGTCGAAGATGCGCTGCACGATCAGCGGCGGGATCACCGCGATGGCTGCGCCGATCACGACCAGCACGCCGGTCCAGAAGATGCGCCACCGGTAGGGACGGAACAGCGCGATCACCCGGGATCCGAGCCCTTTGATCCGCGGCGCCTCGGCATTGAGCCGACGCTGCGCGCTCTCGTCCATGCCACGGAACCCGCCGCGTCCGCCACCCATGCTCATCTCGCCAGCGTAGTCAGCACCCACGACGTCCGGACCCGATCGGCGCGGGCCTCCCTCCGCTGAGAGCGGATTCGGTGGGATCCGGAATGAAATGTCCGAACCTGTGGTTACGCTGAGTGGTCCCCGCGCACTTGCGCGATCTCCCCCGTTTTCTTCAGTGCCTAGGAGGCCGTATGTCTGCCGTCGACACCGGGTCGATAACCACGCCACCTACCGCGCCCAGCGGCGAGATCGCCCGCAGCGACATGCGCGTGATCTGGCTCCTGCTCGTCGCCGCGTTCGTCGCGATCCTCAACGAGACCACCATGGGGATCGCGATCCCCCATCTGAACGCCGACCTCGGCATCCCGCCCGAGCTCGGGCAGTGGCTGACGAGCGCGTTCATGCTCACGATGGCGGTCGTCATCCCGACGACCGGATTCATCCTGCAGCGGTTCACGACCCGCCAGGTCTTCATCGCCGCGATGATCTCCTTCTCGCTCGGAACCCTGGTCGCCCTCGTGGCGCCCGGCTTCGGGGTACTCCTCACCGGTCGCGTCATCCAGGCCGCCGGCACCGGCATCATGATGCCGCTCCTCATGACCACCATCATGAACGTCGTCCCCGCTCAGTCACGCGGGCGCATGATGGGGCGCGTCGGACTCGTCATCTCGCTGGCGCCCGCCATCGGCCCGACCCTCGCCGGCGCGGTCCTCGAGACGCTCCACTGGCGCGCGCTGTTCGCGATCATCCTTCCCATCGCGCTGGTGTCGCTGTTCATCGGCGTCAAGTGGATGACGAACCTCGGCGAGACCCGCAAGGTCCCGCTCGACGTCCTGTCCATCCCGCTCGCAGCGCTCGGCTTCGGTGGCATCGTGTTCGGCCTCAGCCAGTTCGGTGGCGAAGGCGGGTCCGGCGAGGCCGCCGGTGTCATCGCGCTCGTCGTGGGCGCCGTCGCCCTCGCCCTGTTCGTGTGGCGCCAGCTGGTTCTGCAGCGCGTCGACGACGCACTGCTCGATCTGCGCGTGTTCCGCTCGGCGAACTTCACCTTCTCCGTCATCATCATGACAATCCTCGCGCTGTCGATGTTCGGCACGCTTACCCTGCTGCCTCAATACCTGCAGAACGTCGCAGGCCTCAACGCACTCGAGTCGGGTCTCATCCTGCTTCCGGGTTCGGTGCTGATGGGTCTGCTCGGCCCCGTCATGGGTCGCGTGTATGACGCCCGTGGCACCCGACCGCTGCTGATCCCCGGCACGATCCTCGTGTCGGCAGCGCTGTTCTACTACTCGACCGTCGGCGAGCACACCGTGTGGTGGGTCCTCATCATCGTGCAGGCGGCGATGTCGGTCGGACTCGCGATGTCGTTCACCCCGTTGTTCTCCGCCTCGCTCGGGTCGCTGCAGCGATCGCTCTACTCACACGGCTCCGCGGTGCTGAACACCCTCCAGCAGGTGGGCGGCGCGGCGGGGGTGGCTGTGCTGACGGTGACCTACTCCGCCATCCTGCACGCCGGTGAGGCCGAGGGCCTCCCCACGGCGGTGGCCGGTGCGCCGGGTGCACGCATGGCATTCCTCATCGCCGCGATCATCTCGCTGGCGGCGGTGGCGCTGAGCCCCTTCGTCCGCAAGCCCGCAGACGACGTCTCCGGCGGAGCTCACGGCGGGCACTGATCGTCCCGCTGCGGGGGCGTCGGGCTGCTACTGCGTCTTCGACGCAGGGAAGTGGCAGACGCCGCCGCTGCAGTATCCGGCGGCGTCATCATCAAGCAGGTTCGGAGTTCCGGTCAGCGGCTGAAGCACGGTCGGTGCGTCCTGCTCGGCGGAGTCCTGTGTCTTGGCCATCCCTCGATCGTACGCCTGTGGCGACGTCGTGGCGCGGAAAAGCACCGTCGGCGGGCGCGGCACCTGATCGCCAGGCGTTCTGCCCTACGGTGGACGAGTGCTCAAACGACTCCTCGCCCGCCTCTTCTGGGCAGTCAGCCGCTGGACCCTCACCGCCGAGACGACTCCTCAGCGCCCCACCATCCTCATCGGCGCACCGCACACGTCCAACTGGGACTTCGTGCTCATGTTGGCGATCGCATGGAGGCTGGGCATCGAGGTGCACTGGCTGGGAAAGAACAGCCTGTTCCGCGGCTGGCGGGGGCCGATCATGCGTCGTCTCGGCGGCATTCCCGTCGATCGTGCCGACCCCGCGCGCGTCGTCAACGACGTCGTGGAGCGGGTGCATTCCGGTCGCGTCTTCGGTCTTGTGATCACGCCCGACGGTACGCGCGGCGGGAACGAATACTGGAAATCCGGCTTCTATCGCATCTCAAGAGAGACCGGGATGCCGGTGACTCTCGGGTTCGTCGACCGCACCACGATGACGACGGGACTCGGGCCCACGATGGAGTTGACGGGCGACGTCGCCGCGGACATGGACCGGATCCGCGGTTTCTATGCCGACAAGGCCGGCCTCCGCCCCGAACGCCGCACAGTCCCACGTCTGCGCGAAGAGCGTTCGAACGGCGATGGCTGACCGCGCCGTCTCAGGCTGAGTCGTCCTCGTCGATCTCTGATCGGGCTTCGGAGCGGGCGTACTCCAGGTCGTCGTCGGACAGCGTCTCGGCCATGCCGACGACGGCGCCCGTGATCGTCCTGATCTCCTCGCGCGTCCGATCGCCGAGGTGTGGCGCCGTGTCCCCGAGCACCTCGACGCGCGCCTCGAGCGACAACTCGGACCACCATTCGCGGATCGGTGGAAGCGTCATCCGATGCTCCCCGAGTGCATCCGCGCAAGAGTCTGGACAGACTCCGAGTGGTGCCGCAAAACTGACTCCATGGAACCCGACCACCGATCTGCACCATCGAGCGAGCTCGACGACCGACGCGACGGACGTGATGAGACCCGGAACGAGCGCGCCGACCGCAACTGGGAGGAGCTCCTGCAGGAGCTGCGCGTCATGCAGACCGGCACGCAGATCCTCACCGGATTCCTGCTCGCCGTCGCCTTCACTCCCCGCTTCGAGGACATGGACGAGGTGCAGAGGGATCTGTACGTGGTGCTGGTAGCGCTTGCGGCGCTGGCCACGATCCTGGCTCTGGCCCCCGTGGCTATGCACCGGGCGCTCTTCGGTCGCCGCCGCAAACCCGAGCTCGTCCGCGTGGCAGCACGGATCGTGAAGATCGACCTCGTGGCGATCTCGGCACTGACCATCGGGGTCACGACGCTCATCATCGACTTCACGGTCGATCGCGCAGCCGGACTCATCGCGCTGGTCTCCTCACTGGTCGGCGTCCTCCTCCTCTGGCTCGTCCTCCCCCGTCTCGTCCGACGGGAGGCCGGCCGTACGCGGGAGGACGAGCAAGACTGAGAGGTCCGCTCAGCTGCCCGCGGGCGTGCGGTTCTCAGCGCTCACCATCCACGCGAACTGTTCGAGGCTCTCCAGCACCGCGTGCAGAATGTCGGCCGACGTGGGGTCCTCCTCGTCGACGGCGTCGTGCACATCGCGGATCGTACCGATCGTCGCCTCCAGACGCGCGGTGATGAGGTCGATCGTGTCGGTCGTCGACACTTCGCCCATCGGGAACGCGGGCAGCGATGTCGACTCGGCGATCGTGTCGGTGCGTCCATCGGGCACAGCGTGCAGCGCCCGCATCCGCTCGGCGACCGTGTCACTGAACGTGCGGGAGGCATCGATGATCTCGTCGAGCTGACGATGCGTGTCCCGGAAGTTGCGTCCGACGACGTTCCAGTGAGCCTGCTTGCCCTGCAGCGAGAGCTCGATCAGATCGACGAGCACGAGCTGCAGGTTCGCGGCGAGGGCGGGGGACGCCGTGAAACCCTTCTCGGCATTCTGCCTTCTCGTCGTCTTCGCTCCGCGCTTGGATGCGTTGCCGGTCTTGGACGCGCTCTTGGACGTGCTCTTCTCAGCCATGAGTCCTCCTGGGGTTGGAAACTGCGAGGTTAGCTCCGCTCGCGGCCTGTATCGAGGGGGTTGACAGTCCCCCCGCTCTCATCAGATCGTGGCGCAGTGACGAAAACAGAGAGAGCACAGAGCGAGATCGACGACCGCGCATCGGATGTGGTGATCGGACCGGCCTCGGAGTCCGATGCGGGTGAGGTGCTCACCCTGCAGCGCGCCGCGTTCGTGTCGGAGGCGCAGATCTACGGCAGCGCCGACATGCCTCCGCTCACCCAGACGCTGCCCGAGGTGCAGGCCGAGCTGCGGTCCAGCAGCGGACTCACTGCCCGCAAGGACGGGCGGCTCGTCGGCGTCATCCGATTCGTGGAGGACGACGGCGTACTGCTGATCGGCAGGATCGCGATCGCACCCGACATGCAGGGAGAGGGTATCGGGCGTACGCTGCTCGACGCGGCCGAGCGCGCGTCCACAGCGAGCGTGGCCGAACTCTTCACCGGCAGTCTGAGCGAGGCCAACATCCGCCTGTACAAGTCGTGCGGATACGAGGAGGCCGAGCGTGTACCCCAGGGCGACGGAACCGCGCAGGTGTTCCTGAGAAAACCTCTGCATCAGGTGTGAGACCCCTCTGAACGGGCGCGTCGGGTTGAATCGTCCCGCCGAGTGCGGAATCGTGGCCCGTCACGCCGCGCCCGCGTCGTGACCGCAACCGGAAGGAGAGACTTGTGCTCACCCTCACCGATAACGCCACCGCAATCGTGAACACCCTCGTCAGCCGTCAGACCGACGCCGATGACGCAGGGCTTCGCATACACTCCACGCCCGCCCCCGGACCGGACGGAGGGGCACGTCTCGCCGTCCTCGTCACGCCGGACCCGGAGCCCGACGACCAGGTCGTCGAGGTCTCGGGCACCCGACTCTTCCTCGACGAGACCGCTGCGGCTGCGCTCGACGACAAGGTGCTCGACGCCGGCGTCGATGACGAAGGCTCTGTG
>JAZBLP010000064.1:0-24671 GCA_037033305.1 Actinomycetota bacterium
TCGGATACCAGCGCGCTGAGGTGTTCGGGGCGCTGATCAACGCGATGATCCTGATCCTGCTCGCCGGATGGGTGGGTGTCGAGGCAGTCGGCCGCCTGATCGACCCGGGGGAGACCGAGGTCGTCGGCGGGCTGATGCTCATCGTCGCGGTCGTGGGACTGGTCGCGAACGCGATCTCGATGTGGCTGCTGAGCCGCGCGCAGCGCACCAGCATGAATGTCCGCGGTGCGTACCTCGAGGTGATGGGCGACCTGATCGGCTCGGCGATGGTGATCATCGCGGCCATCGTCATCGTGACCACCGGATGGATGCCGGCCGACGCGCTCGCGTCGATCATGATCGCCGTGCTCATCATCCCGCGAGCCATCGCGCTCCTGCGCGAGGTGTTCTCGGTGCTGTCCGAGTCGGCCCCCCAGGGCACGGCGGTCAGCGAGATCCGACAGCACCTTCTCGCCTACGACGGCGTCGTCGGTGTGCACGACGTGCACGTCTGGCAGCTGACCCGCGGTGCTCCGGTGTTCAGCGCTCACGTCAGCGTGGACCCGACCCTCCTCGCCGATGGGCGTTCAGCGACACTGCTGAGCGACCTCCAGTCGTGTCTGTCGCACCACTTCGACGTCGCTCACTCGACCTTTCAGATCGAACCCGCAGAGCAGTCCGACTGCCAGCCGCACCACGCCTGACGGTCAGGATTCGACGACCACGTCGTCGGGAGTCTTGTCCGGCCGGAGGCCACGCCAACGGGAGTGACGAAGAACGCCGTCCGGGGTCCAGTTCGCGAACTCGACCTCGCCGACGAGTTCAGGTCGGACCCAGAGCGCATCCGAGGCATCGAGCGCCGGCACGTCCTCCAGGGGTGCGGAGTCCATGCGCAGCGGCGCGAGCCTGCTGAGCAGGTCGCGCAGCATCCGATCGGTGAATCCCGTGCCGACGCGGCCGACATAGCGCAGCCGACCGGACTCCGGAACCGCGAGCAGCAGCGAACCGAATGTCCCCTCCCGGTCGCCCTTGCCTGGGCGGATGCCGACGATGACGACCTCCTGCATGCGGGTGTGCTTGATCTTCACCCAGGCCGGTGAGCGCTGCCCGGGGCGGTACCGCGAGGTCGGATCCTTGACGACGACGCCCTCGAGTCCGAACTCGTCGCTCGCGGCGAGGGCGGCGTCCAGATCGTCGAACACCGGCGGAACCTGCACCGGCGCATCGAGGTCGGCGACGACCTCCTCGAGGAGCGTCCGTCGTTCCGACAGTGCCATCGCGCTGAGATCGTGACCGTCCAGGCGGATCAGATCGAAAGCCATGTAGACGATGGGCGTGCGCACGACCTCGCGTTCGATCTCGCGGGGCCGTGTCAGGTGCATGCGGTTCTGGAGCATCGAGAAGCTCGGTCTGCTCTGAGCATCGAAGGCCACGATCTCGCCGTCGATGATCGCGTCGGACACGGGCAGGAACGGCGCGCCGTCGGCAGTCAGCTCGGGGTATCGGGCGGTGATGTCGGTGCCGCTGCGGGCATGCAGCGTCATCCGCCCGTCGGCCCAGGTGCCGATCGCCCGGATTCCGTCCCACTTCACCTCCACCCACGAGGGCGAGCTCAAGGTTCGGGCGATCGCCGGCGTGCCGTTCTCGGCGAGCATCGGAGAGACGGATGGGGGAGACGAGGAGGTCGACGGCGCCGAGCCGGAGGGGCGCGCACGGTGGCGGCTCGCATGTGGATCCGTGCCGCGCCCGTCAGCGCGGGGATGGGATGCAGCGGTCGTCTCCGGGGGTCCTTCGTGGGCGGAGAGAAGCGGAGCGATGGGGTCCTGCCCTGAACCCGCACGCTCGAGCACCGTGGCGAAGTCGAGCTGCGCGAGGTCGGGGTCGTCGAGTTCGTCCCACGTGCGCGGAGCCGCCACCCAGGGGTGCGCGCGGCCTCGCATCGAGTACGGCGAGATGGTCGTCTTCTTGCCGTTGTTCTGGCTCCAGTCGAGGAAGACCTTGCCGCCGCGGGCGGCCTTGGCCATCGTGCTCGTGGCGAGATCCGGATGTTCGGACTCGATGAGACGCGCGATCTCCTTCACGACCGCGGATATCTCTGCGCTCGTCTGTTGGCCAGGGAGAGCGGCGTAGAGATGGATCCCCTTGCTTCCGCTCGTGACGGGCACCGGGTCGAGTCCGATATCGGCGAGCAGGCCGCGTGCGATCCGGGCGACCTCGGCGCATTGGGCGAGCTCGACTCCCGGGCCCGGGTCGAGGTCCAGGACGAGACGATCCGGCTTTCCGGGCAGTCCGTCGGGAGCGAAACGCCATTGCGGCACGTGCAGCTCGATCGCGGCGACCTGCGCGAGCCAGACCAGAGTGGGTACGTCCTGGACGAGCGGATACTCCTTCGGGCCGTCCGAATGCAGGATCGGCTGTCGAGGGATCCAATCCGGAGCCCCGGGCTCGAGCTGCTTCGTGAAGAACGCATCGGCGGGAGCATCCGCGGTCCCCACTCCTTCCACCCAGCGCTTGCGGGTCACGGGGCGTCCTGCGAGCAGGGGGAGGAGGTGCGGTGCGATCGCCGTGTAGTAGGCGATGATCTCGCCCTTCGTGGTGCCGGTCTCGGGGTAGACCACCTTGTCGAGGTTGGTGATGCGCAGCCTACGGCCATCGATCTGCACGTTCTGCGCCTCTGCGACCATGACGCCAGCGTAGTCAAGGTACTGGCCGTGAACCGCGCGGCTGGTGTTCACTGGGGTCATGAGAACGATCTGGAAAGGCGCGCTCACCTTCGGCCTCGTGAACGTGCCCGTCAAGGTGTATTCCGCCACTGAGGACCACGATGTCCCGCTGCACCAGGTGCACGAGAAGGATGGCGGCCGGATCCGGTATCAGCGCACCTGCGAGGTGTGCGGCGAGACGGTGGCTTACGCCGACATCGATCGCGCCTACGTCGAGGAGGGCCAGACGGTCGTGCTCACGAAGGATGATCTTGCGGCGCTGCCCGCAGAGAAGAGCCGCGAGATCGACGTCGTCGAGTTCGTGCCCTCCGACCAGGTCGATCTGTTGACCCTCGACAAGCCGTACTACCTCGAGCCGGACTCGAAGTCGCCGAAGGCGTACGTGCTGCTGCGCAAGACGCTCGAACAGACCGATCGCACGGCGATCGTGCGCTTCACGCTGCGACAGAAGACCCGCCTGGCCGCGCTCCGAGTGCGTGGCAAGGTGCTCGTGCTGCAGACGCTGCTGTGGGCCGACGAGGTGCGTGAGGCGGCCTTCCCGGTGCTCGACGAGGATGTGAGGATATCGAAGAAGGAGCTCGAGCTCTCGGCATCCCTCGTCGACAGCTATTCTGCCGACTTCGATCCCGAGTCCTTCGTCGACGAGTACCAGAAGGAGTTGCGCACTCTGATCGACGCGAAGATCGACGCGGGCGACACCTTCGACGTGTCGGATACCTTCGGGGAGGCCGAGGGGGACGCGAAGAGCGGCGAGGTCATCGACCTGATGGAGGCGCTGCGTGCCAGCGTGGCTCGCACCAAGGCCGCGCGATCCGAGTCGTCAGACAGCAAGACGAGCACCAAGAAGAGTCCGAGCAAGAAGAAGGCGGGCTGAGTCAGTCCGCCTTCCCCTCCACCGAGATCAGTGCTTGCCGTCTCCGTCGAGATCAGGAGCGCGGTCGAAGACCTCGGGGTCGAGCGCGAGCTCTTCCGCTTCGGCGGCGTCCGTCTCGCCTTCGCCGACCGCGGCTTCCTTCTTCGCCTTGTGACGCTCGGACAGGTAGTGCCACAGCGTGATGAGCGCCGTGCCGCCGACCGCGGCGAGCAGGATCAGATCGATGTAGCTCTCGACGAAGTGCGCGATCGGCGGGATGAAACCGATGGCGTACCCGAACATCGTCAGGCCGAAGCCCCAGAGGATCGCCCCGATGAGGTTGTACAGCGTGTAGCGACGCCACGGCATGTGGCCGACGCCGGCGGCCACCGGTGCGAAGGTGCGCACGATCGGCACGAAACGGGCGAGGATGACGGTGATGCCGCCGAAGCGCTCGAAGAAGGCGTTCGTCCGTTCGACGTTCTTCTTGCTGAACAGGCCCGACTCCTTGCGTTCGAAGACTGCGGGTCCGCCCTTGTGTCCGATGAGGTAGCCGACTTCACCGCCGACGAAGGCGGAGAGCCCGATGAGCAGCGCGACGATCCAGACGTTGATGCCGAAGACGCCGTGCTCGGAGCCGGCGAGCGGGTGCGACAGCAGACCCGAGATGACGAGCAGCGTGTCGCCCGGCAGCAGGAACCCGACCAGAAGGCCCGTCTCCGCGAAGACGATGAAGCACACCACGAGAAGCGCCCAGGGGCCGGCCGAGCCGATGATGGTGGCGGGGTCGAGCCAGGGGATGAGAGCGGCGTGGTGCATGGATTTCCCGTCGTATTGCGCTGTGCGGCGGTCAAGTCGTCGGTCGCGGGGGGTGCGACAGATCGGTGCGGAAGGTGGGACTTGAACCCACACGCCCTAGGGCACAGGAACCTAAATCCTGCGTGTCTGCCAATTTCACCACTCCCGCGCGGTGAAATCAGTCTAGTGATCGGGCGATCGCGCGTAGCTGGGGATCCGCCCGCAGGCGCGCACCCGCCGCTGTGGATAACTCCGGCAGGGGTCGCCCGATCCTTGCGAGGATGCTCGGGTGATCCAGCCCTCCGTCCTCGTCGCAGAGCGCGTTCGTCAACGGCTCCGTGCCGAGGGAACGGATCCGACGTTCGACTCATCGGCGGCGCGCTCGGTCACTCTCGCCGAGGTGCGTAAGTTCAACGATCTGGCGCTGGCGCGAGGCGCGGCGATGATCGACGACGAAGCGGCCTGCGTGCGCGACGTGCTCGCGGTGGTGAGCGGCTTCGGTCCGTTGCAGTCGCTCCTCGACGACCCCGAGATCGAGGAGATCTGGCTCAACGGCCCCGAGAGCATCCATGTCGCGCGGGGAGGAGTCGCCGAGCGGATCGAGATGCGTCTCACCGATTCGTCGTTGCGTGACCTCGTCGAGCGGATGCTGCAGTCGACAGGGCGCCGCGTCGACATCAGTCAGCCGTTCGTGGATGCCTCGCTTCCCGACGGGTCCCGACTCCATGTCGCGATCGCGGATGTCGTCCGCGGATCGTGGTCCGTCAACATCCGCAAGTTCCTGCCCCGGTATCGCAGCCTCGAGGCGCTCGTCGACCACGGCGCCCTGACTCCAGACCTTGCCGCGGTGCTGCGTGACGCGATGCATGCGGGCAGAAGCGTCGTCGTCTCCGGTGCCACCCACGCCGGCAAGACCACGTTCCTCGGTGCGCTGCTCGACTCGTGCGCCGACCGACAGCGCATCATCACCGTCGAGGAGACTTTCGAGTTGGGGGTTCACGGACCGGATGTCGTGTCCCTGCAGTGCCGTCAGGCGAGCCTGGAGGGAGCAGGGGAGATCACTCTGCGCAGGCTCGTGAAGGAGGCGCTGAGGATGCGGCCCGATCGCCTCGTCGTCGGCGAGGTCAGAGACGGGGAGGCGCTCGACCTCGTCCTCGCACTCAACACGGGAGTGCCGGGCGCTGCGACCGTGCATGCGAACTCGGCGGTCGAGGCGCTCGACAAGCTCACGCTTCTGCCGCTGCTCGCGGGACGCAACATCGATCGATCGTTCATCGTGCCGGCCCTCGCCGGTGCGGTCGATCTGGTGGTGCACTGCGCGCGTGACGAAGCCGGGGTGCGACGGGTGCAGGAGGTCATCGCACCGACGGGCGCGGTGGTCGACGGTCGGATCATCACGCGAACCGTGTACCTCCGCGGCGCCGAGGCAGCTGCCGGAGACACGGCCTGGCGACGCGGAGACACCCGGTGACGGTTCTGCTCGGTGCGATGCTCGCTGCCGGTCTGCTGCTGTGCGCCTCGCCGTGGCTCTGGCCTTCGCATCAGGACGGAGAAAGGATCAAGCACGGCGGCCGTCTGGCTCGGCTTCTCGAAGAAGGCGGCATGGCAGCTGTCAGCCCCCGCACACTCGTGCTGGTGATGTTGACGGTTGCGCTCGCAGCCGCTTCTCTCGCCTGGCTCCTCGCGGCCATCCCGGTCCTCGCGGGGTTGGCAGGTGCGACCGCTGCCGCCGGGCCGATCGTCTTCGTGCGTTCCCGACGACTCCGGCTGCGCAGACTTCGTCGCCAGCTCTGGCCCGATGTCTGCGATCTGCTGATCGCATCCATTCGTGTCGGACTGTCCCTGCCGGATGCCGTTGCGAGTCTGGCCGAGTCATCGCCGATGATGATGCGGCCCGCCTTCGCCGTATTCGCCAGGGACCTGCGCGCCACCGGCCGCTTCGAGTCGAGCCTCGATCGACTGAAGTCCGCGTTGGCTGATCCCATCGCCGATCGGATCATCGAGACCCTCCGGATGGCGCGACAGGTCGGCGGCACTGAGCTCACCGGCGTCCTCCGCGCGCTGTCGTCGTCAGTGCGCGCAGACGCCGTCCTGCGCGGCGAGGTCGAGGCCAGGCAGTCATGGATCCGAGGCGCAGCGGTGCTCGGCGCCGTCGCGCCCTGGGTGATCCTCGGCCTGCTGGTGCTGCGCCCCGAGGGTGCGGCCGCGTACGGCACCGGCGAAGGGATGCTGGTCATCTGCGTCGGGGCTGGCGTGTCGGTGATCGCCTATCGGTTGATGATCCACATCGGTCGGCTCCCCGAGCCGGGGCGGTGGTTCGGGTGAACCCGATGTCGGCGATCGCGGTCGCTCTGCTCGGCGGCGGGGCACTCGGGGCGGGGCTGCTCTGTATTTTCGCAGCGCTCCCACGGTGGTCGGCAGTGCCGCTGGTTCTGCGCATCGCGCCCTACGTCCGAGACGCGGTCGTCGATGGCGACCTGCCTGGGGACGCGCTCCCACGCGTCGGCGTACTCTCCGCCGGTGACAGCGCGCTCTGGCTCCGATGCCGAGCGCTCTTCGAACGCCTCCTGGGGGGAGGTGACGTTCTACGCCGGAGGATCGAGCAGGCCGGGATTCCCCTGGAGCAGGGGGCCTTCCGCGGGCGTCAGCTCGGCTGGGTGCTCGCCGGGGTCGTCAGCGGCTCGATCGCCGTGATCGCGCTCGCGATCGCGGATCGGATGAGTCCGCCGGTCGCCCTGCTGCCAGGGGTTCTCGGCACCGCAGCCGGGTTCGGATACGACATGCGGCTCACGGCTCGCGTCGCGTCGCGACGTGCCCGGTTGACCGACGAGCTGCCGACCACGCTCGAGTTCCTTGCACTGTGCCTGTCGGCGGGCGAAGGCTTCCTGGACTCCCTGCGTCGGGTGGCCGCAGTCGGCTCCGGGGAACTCACCGGCGAGTTCCGCGGCGTGGTGCTCGCTGTGGGCACGGGATCGCCGCTCGCCGACGCGCTCACGGAGATGGCCTCTCGACTGCAGCTTCCGGGGCTGTCCCGCGCCATCGACCAGGTGACCGCCGCTCTCGAACACGGCGCACCGCTCTCGGCCGTCCTGCAAGCGCAGGCGGGGGACGCTCGCGAGGATGCCAAGCGGGTCCTCATCGAACAGGCCGGCCGAAAGGAGATCCTGATGCTCCTCCCGCTCGTCTTCCTGATCCTCCCGCTGTCCGTGCTCTTCGCCATCTACCCCGGCCTCTTCATCCTGCGACTCGGCATCGGCTGAGCGACCACGAAAGGACGACATGAACACCTCTCGACCACGGAGCGCCCATCAGGCTGCCTCGCTCATCCCTGATCTCACGGACGATCTCATCGGCGACGAATCGGGGGACGTGCCCGGGTGGGTGCTGGTCACACTGATGACGGCAGGTCTCGTGGTGCTCATCTGGGCGGTCGCCGGTCCGGCGCTCAGCGCACTGTTCGAGCAGGCCATCCAACGCGTGTCCGGCCTCTGAGGTCTCTCCTGATGCTGGTCGCTCCGCCGCGGCGCCCTTTCGGTGACGAACGCGGATCGAGCCCCGTC
This sequence comes from Actinomycetota bacterium, assembly GCA_037033305.1. GTDB lineage: Bacteria > Actinomycetota > Actinomycetes > Actinomycetales > Microbacteriaceae > Microbacterium. Next base: position 7,914 of record JAZBLP010000064.1, read on the forward strand.
GAGTTCGTGCTCGTCGGCACGCTCCTCACCCTCCTCACTCTCGCCATCATGCAGCTCGCGCTCGCCGTGTACGTGCGCAATGTCGTGCACGATGCGGCGGTCGAAGGGGCGTACTACGCGGCCCTGGCGGACACGACCACGGAAGAGGGCGTCGAGCGCGCCCGGGTGGCGATCACCCGCGCGGTCGGGCGCGAATACGCCGACGATGTCACGGCCGTTCGGTCGGGGGCACTGGATGGCGCGACGATCGAGGTTCGGATCCGCACGACACTTCCCATGATCGGGCTGCTCGGGGTGCCTTTCGCATTGGAGGTGCAGGCGCATGCGCCGGAGGAGTCCTTCGATGGGGGATGACGAGGGCTCGGCGGCACTCGAATTCATCACGGTGGGGGTCATCCTCCTCGTGCCGTTGGTGTACCTGATCATCGCACTGGGCGCGATTCAGGAGCAGACCCTGGGAGTCGAGGCGGCCGCGCGGCATGTCGCGCGGACGATCGTGCTCGCACCGGATGCCGCCACCGCGGCGCTGCGAAGCGAGCTCGTGCTCGACGACGTCGCTGATCAGTACGGCATCGATGAAGAATCGACCGAGGTGTCTGTGGCGTGTGCGCCCGCCGGGGCGGGGTGTCCGTCGGCAGGCGCGATCGTGACCGTCACGGTCATGGCATCGGTGTCTCTGCCGCTGATGCCTGCGGTCTTCGGATCCGGCTCGGCAGCCGCGATCCGGGTCGAAGGGTCGGCGGTCCAGAAGGTTTCGCGCCTGTGGGGCACCGGATGAGTGGATCGCGCGACGACGGGAGCGTGCTGCTGCTGACGCTCGGCTATGCCCTGCTCGCACTCGCACTCATCTTCGTGAGCGTCTGCGCGACCGATCTCTACATATCGCAGAAGCGGGTGGATGCGATCGCGGACGCCGCAGCGCTCGCCGGAGCGGACGGCTTCACGCTGGCAGTGGAAGGAACCATGGCGCGCGCGGATCTCACCGATCAGGGGGTCCGCGTGCAGGTCGACGGACTGCTCGCCGCGCTTCCGTCAGCCGTGGCTCTCGAATCCGCGTCGAGCCCCGATGGGCGCTCGGCGCGCGTGACGGTCTCCACCGTGTGGCATCCGCCCCTCGTATCGCTGTTCGTGACGGACGGGGTGCGCCTCGAGGCGACCGGGACGAGTCGCACCGCCCTACGCTGAGGGTACGGCCTCGGCCGGCTGCGAGGTCAGCTCCCGAGACGATCGCGCAATCGTCGCACCCGGCCGGCGAAGCCCACAGGCACCTGGGCGGGCAGCGCGTCGATCGCCCACCAGCGCACGTCCTCCGACTCGTCGCTCACGATCAGGTCGGCGTCGTCGCTGATGACGACGCCGATCCCGATGTCGAGATGCGATGCGCACCGACCGAAGGCCGATGACAGCGCGTGATGATCGAGGTCGTGCACGAGCGGTTCAGTGACCTCGGAGACGTCGACGCCCGTCTCCTCCCGAAGCTCGCGCAGAGCGGCATCCGCTATGGAGGTGTCGTCGGGCTCGAGGTGTCCGCCGGGCTGCACCCAGAACTGTCCCTTCGCGTGGAAGACGAGCAGCGTGCGTGTGAGCGACCGGTCGAACACGAGTGCCGAAGCGGTCGCGTGACTCGGACCGTCGTCGCGGGAGACCGGCCCATGATCATCGGCGAAGAAGGTCGCGAAGTCGGCCGCGGCATCGCGATCGTGATCCGTCGACGAGGCAGCAGCGACGACCAGGCGACGCACGTCCGCGCCGAGCGCAGCGGTCATGACTCCTCCCGCGTGCTGCGCGGAACGAAACGCGGGATCCAGCGGATGAACCCACCCGCTCCGATCAGGCCGATCACGCCCATCGCCGCGGCTGCGATCGGCAGCGAGGCGATCGCGACGATCGCGGACACCAGCAGGGGAGCGACGGCTCCTCCGGCATCCGTCAGTGTGCGCCAGGAGCCGAGGAACGCCGCGGGCTCGCGCTTCGGCGCGACGTCGGCGCCCAGCGTCAACAGGATGCCGCTCGAGAGCCCGTTGCCGACCCCGAGCACCGCGGCGAACATGCCGAACCACAGCACAGCCGCCTCCAGATCGTGCGTGAAGGAGAGCGCGAGGAATCCCGCGCCCATCAGCAGCATCGCAGGCATCGCCGCCCACAGGCGTCCGAACCTGTCCATCACCTGCCCGCTGGCGTAGAACAGGGCGAAGTCGATCGCGCCCGAGATCCCCACGACGAGCGCGATGGTCGATGCGTCGAGTCCGAGCGAAAGTCCCCACAGAGGCAGCACGACCTGACGAGCTGATCGCACTGCGGACAACGACGCGGCGGCGAGTCCCAGTCGTCCGAGCACGCTGCGCTGCTGCCACATGGTGCGGAAGATGCCCGTGCGTGCAGCCGTCGGAATCGAACCCGTGACGGGCTCGCCCGAGTCGTCCGCGAGCGCGGCGGTGCGCACAGCGGTCGTCGGTGCGATCGTCTTCTCGGGATCGGGGCCGAGCAGCACGAGCAGCACCATCACGACGAGACAGCCGAGGAAGAACCAGATCGCGGCCGACTCAGAACCGAACAGCTGCAGGAGCCCTGCGGCGACGAAGGGCCCGATGAAGATCCCCAGGCGGAAGCTGCCGCCCAGCAGGGAGAGCGCGCGGGCGCGGAAGGCGACGGGAACCCTCGTCGTCATGAAGGCATGCCGCGCCAGTCCGAAGGCCGCAGCGCAGAAACCCAGGAGGAACACGGAGCCGGCCAGCACGCCGAGCGAGGGGGCGAACACCATGCCGACGCCGGCGAGGATGGCGATCGCCCCCGCGATCACCATGGTGAGCCGTTCGCCGATGCGGCCCACGGCCCAGCCCGCGGGGAGGTTTCCGCAGAGCTGGCCGACCACGAGCGCGGATGCCACGAGCGCGGCGAACGCGATATCGGCGCCCATCCGCGCAGCGATCACCGGAATCAGGGGGATCACCGCGCCCTCACCGAGTGAGAAGAGCACGGTCGGGAGGTACACCATCGGCCCGAATCGCCTCAGAACCGTGGATGCGCTGCTCACCCGTTTCACGCTACTCCCGTTCGAACGCCGTCCCCGCCCGCAGGGGTGGCACGTTAGGCTGGACGCGACATGCTCGAACTCGATCTCTCCGCCGACATCCAGGCCCTGCGACTCACCTACGGTGACATCCGCGAGGTCATCGATGTCGAGACCCTCCGCTCCGACATCGCGCGCCTCAGCGAGGAAGCCGGCGTGCCGGACCTCTGGGACGACCCCGACCGTGCCCAGAAGGTGACCAGCGCACTGAGCCACCGCCAGTCGGCGCTCGCCAGGGTCGAGGGCATCGGTCGTCGCCTCGACGATCTCGAGGTTCTGGTCGACCTGGCGAATGAGATGGGCGACGAGGACTCCGCCGTCGAAGCACGCGCCGAGCTCAACGCGCTCACCGAGATCATCAACCAGCTCGAGGTGCAGACGCTGATGGACGGCGAGTACGACGAGCGCTCCGCCATCATCACGATCCGCTCGGGTGCAGGCGGCGACGACGCCACCGACTTCGCAGAGATGCTCATGCGCATGTACCTGCGGTGGGCCGAGCGTCACAAGTATCCCGTCAAGGTCCTCGACACCTCATACGCCGAGGGCGCCGGCATCAAGTCCGCGACCTTCGAGATCGACGCCCCTTACGCATTCGGAACGGTGTCGGTCGAGGCGGGCACGCATCGCCTGGCGCGCATCAGCCCGTTCGGCTCGGCCGACAAGCGGCAGACGTCGTTCGCCGCGGTCGAGGTCATTCCTCTCATGGAGGAGGCGACCGAGGTCGACATCCCCGAGAACGACATCCGTGTCGACGTCTTCCGCTCGTCCGGTCCTGGCGGGCAGTCCGTCAACACCACCGACTCCGCCGTGCGCCTGACTCACCTTCCGACCGGCATCGTCGTCTCGATGCAGAACGAGAAGTCGCAGATCCAGAACCGAGCCGCCGCGATGCGCGTGCTCCAGACTCGACTTCTGCTGCTGCAGAAGGAAGAGGAAGCCGCGAAGAAGAAGGAACTCGCGGGAAACATCACGGCGAGCTGGGGCGACCAGATGCGCTCGTACTTCCTCTACGGGCAGCAGCTTGTGAAGGACCTCCGCACCGGACACGAGTCGGGCAACCCGGCTGCCGTGTTCGACGGTGATCTCGACGGGTTCATCTCGGCCGGCATCCGGTGGCGCAAGCGCAAGGACGAGGACTGAGCGACGCGCGTCTCAGCGGTCAGCGCCTTCCAGCTTGCCCGTGATCTCGTCGTAGCTGATCACGATGCACTGGATGGCGCGGTCGTTCATCCGCTTCCATGAGGACTCGGTCGGCACGAACCAGTAATTGTCGAGCTCCGAATCGGCGTAGGGAATGCCGACGAACTCCTCGAAAGCGGCATCGCACCGGCCGGCGGCGAGAGTCTGCAGCTCGTCATCTCCGGGGAACTCGCCGTCTGGCGCTTCGAAGATGAAGTAGACCTCGTCGGTGTGCAGCGCGTCGCAGGGAACGATCGGAAGCTCGTACACCGCTTCCTCCCATTCGATGAGCGGGATGCAGTCACCGACCTCGAGTTCGTTGACCGTCACGGTCTCGGCCCCCTCGACGGCGGGGGAGTCCTCGGGGGTGTCGTCGGGTTCGGCACTCTGGGTCGCCCGAGGGGTCGAGGTGGACGTCGGCGCGATCGACGACAGTCCCGTCGCCCCGAGGGTCAGCAGCATCACGGCGATCGCGACGACGCCCCCCAGCACGGCCACCACCATGCCCACCGCTCCCGGCCACTTCGCACCCCGGAGGAACACGGAGACGAGGGAGAGCACGAATCCGACTCCCAGCAGAAGCCCACCAGCCACCCAGGTCAGCGGTATGCACGCGAGAACCACGCCGAGCACGGCCGCGCCGAGCCCGATGATTCCGAGCACCGAGATCCTCGTGTTCGCCTTCGGCGGCACAGGGTCGTACGATCCGAAACCTGCCGTCGCATCGTGTCGAGCGACGACGCCAGCCGGGGACCCTGGCGCCGAGGTGTGCCCGTACTGCGGCATTCCTGCGGACGCTCCGGGGGACGGATTCGACAAATGCCAGGCATAGGGCGGTTCGAAGACCGGTTCCGCGGGTGCTGCGGCCGCGACGGTCGCTTCCGTGGCCATGGTGTGCTCTGTCCACGCTGCGCCGTCCCACCAGCGCTGCCTGCCCGATCCGTCGTCGTACCACCCTGCCGGGACCGTCACGATCGTCTTTCCGCTCGGGGGCTCAGCCAGCCGACGGGGTGACGGCGATGCGAGCGATGTCGCGTCCGGCCTCGTCGGTGACGACGAAGACGTAGGACTCGCTCTGAGCGATGTCGAAGGTGATGGGACCGCTGACCGTCTGCCCCGGGTCGAGGAGCTCGTTCGGTGCACCCGTCACGAAGAAGTCGAGATCTCCCTCGACGCCGTCTGCCGTCTCCAGCGAGGTGAACAGCGGGTTCGCTGCAGTCGTGCCCTCGATGCCGGTCCACGTGGTCTCGAGGATCACGTAGCCGCCATTGGTCGACGGGATGTCCGAACCGTCGGTGGTCGCCCAGCGAGCCGCCGTGACGGTGATCTCGCCGCTGCCGCCCAAGAGGGTGAGTGGGACCACGTCGCCGATCGTGCCCTCTGCGGCCTGCACGGAGCCCGTGCCGTCGTCGGTCGTGCCGTCATCGATGCCGGTGTCGGAATCGCTGGACGGCGGCGCGGTCGGCAGATCGCGCACGGCCTCGGACACCGTCGCGAAGACGATGACGAAGAACATGACGACCGCGATGATCGCGCCGATGACCGAGAGGATGAGCCCCGAGATGCCGGGCCACTTCTTGCCCTTGAGGAAGAGCGAGATGAGCGAGGCGATGAATCCCACGCCGAGCAGGAGCCACCCGAGCCAGAAGATCACCGGGATGCACGACAGGATCGTGCCGAGCGCCGCGAGGCCGAGCCCGACGAGCCCGAGCACCGATGGGCGGGCCGGAGCCGCAGGGGGCGTGGCGCCATATGCCGGCGGGTAGGCGCCGGGGGCGCCGTACTGCTGTCCGGTGGACGCATACGCGGCGGAGCCGGGGTAGGCGGATGCTGCCGCGCCCGGGTACGCAGGCGCGACGGGGTGATCCTGAGGATACGAGGGAGCTGCGGTACCCGGGTAAGTGGTTGCACCGCCCCCGGAGAGACCTGCGGCGGTCGCATACGGGGGAACGATGTCGTCCACCGGCGGTGCGGATTCCGGGGCAGCGGAACCCGGCTCGGGAGTCGTGGCGGTCTCGTCGGCGCCGGATGACTCGCTCGGCGCCTGCGCGTCGGCCCGGGAATCAGATGGTGCGGGAGTGTTCCACGACTGGCTCTCGACGGCGGCGACCGATTCGATCGACGCGGCGGTCTCCGCGGCGGCCGCGGAATCGGGGATCGTGTCGGAGGAGGAGCGGTCCGACGCGTCAGCCGCCTCGAAAACCGAGTCGGTCGCCGTTTCGACGGCCGACTCGCCTGCTGCAGATGGCGAGGACTCCACGATGGGGGCGAAGTGCTCGGTCCACTGAGTGCCGTCCCACCACCGCTGGCGCCCGGATCCGTCGTCGTACCAGCCTGCAGGCGTCGTCATGGTTCCCCCTCGGAGTATCGTCCACGCTGACCGCATGGATCGGCACCTCCATGTATAGCAGTGGAGTGCGACACCCAGGGGGGTCCAGCGGGGTGTCGCTCGCGGGCAGACGAAGGTGCGCGCTTAGGCTCGAACCGCCATGATTCGGTTCGAGAACGTCACGAAACGCTATCGCGGGACCACGCGGCCCGCTCTGTCCGATGTCGACTTCGAAGTGCAGCGCGGGGAGTTCGTCTTCCTGGTCGGCGCGTCGGGGTCGGGCAAGTCGTCCTGTCTGCGGCTCATCCTCCGTGAGGACGTGCCGACGACCGGTCGAGTCGCCGTGCTCGGCCGCGATCTGCGTTCCCTCGCGAATCGCAAGGTGCCGTACTTCCGCCGCCACATCGGATCGGTGTTCCAGGACTTCCGGTTGCTGCCGTCGAAGACGGTCTACCAGAATGTCGCCTTCACTCTGCAGGTGACCGGCTCGTCGCGCGGCTTCATCCAGCAGGCCGTTCCCGAGGCGCTCGCGCTGGTCGGACTCGACGGCAAGCAGAAGCGGATGCCGCACGAGCTCTCGGGCGGCGAGCAGCAGCGCGTCGCGATAGCGCGGGCGCTTGTGAATCGTCCCCAGGTGCTGCTCGCCGACGAGCCGACCGGAAACCTCGATCCCGCGACGTCGGTCGACATCATGCAGCTGCTCGCCCGGATCAACGCCGGAGGCACCACCGTGCTGATGGCGACTCACGAGGCGGGGTTCGTCGACCAGATGCAGCGCAGGGTCATCGAGCTCCGCGACGGCGAGATGGTGCGAGACGAGGTGCACGGCGGCTACGGAGACACATCGAACATCCCGCGCCTCGTTCCCGAGGAGGTACGCGGCGCCGCCGCGGCCGCCGCCCTCACCGCGGTGCAGGAGGTGCAGCGCCAGACCGCCGACCTCTCACTCGTCCGCGCAGCGCTCGCTGAAGAGCTCAGCGCGCAGCGCAAGGCGGAATCGGCATCTGCAGACGCAGTCCCCACCGCATCCGAGACGCCCGAGGCGCAGGCCGCGCCGATCGACCCGCCGGTCGCCGATGACCAGCCGGAGGCCGCCCTCGCGGCTCGGACGCACCCCATCGTGGTGCCGCAGGTCGACGTCGCCGAGCTCGGAGTGGCCGATCGTCTCGGTCTGTCCGACGACGGCGCGGAGGAAGTGGGGCCGACGTCATGAGAATCGGACTCATCCTCGCGGAGGCCCTCGGAGGGCTCCGTCGCAACATCTCGATGGTCATCTCCGTCGTGCTCGTGACCTTCGTCTCGCTCACCTTCGTCGGCGCCGCGATTCTGATGCAGGCGCAGATCGGCACGATGCGCGGCTATTGGACCGAGCGGGCGCAGGTCGCGGTATACATGTGCTCCGACATCTCGGAGCAGGACACCTGTGTCGACGGTGGCGCCTCCGAGGAGCAGGTCGACGCCGTGCGAGCACAGCTCGACGGCGAGGCGCTCGCTCCTCTCATCAGCGAGGTCAGCTTCGATTCCAAGGAAGACACGTACGCCAAGCTCGTCGATCAGCTCGGCGAGGATCAGGCGAGCGTGATCTCGCCCGAGCAGGCGTTCGAGGTCTTCTTCGTGACCATGAAGGACCCCGGGCAGTCGCAGGTCATCGCGGAGGCGTTCAACGGGGTCGCGGGAGTGGAGCAGGTCCAGGATCAGCTGCAGTACCTCGAACCCCTGTTCTCCGCTTTGACGGTCGCGACATACATCGCGGTCGGCATCGCCGCGCTCATGCTGATCGCCGCCATCCTCCTGATCGGCACGACCATCAGGCTCTCGGCCTACGCCAGACGCAAGGAGATCGGGATCATGCGCCTGGTGGGTGCGTCCAACCGCTTCATCCAGACGCCGTTCGTGCTGGAAGGCGTCTTCGCAGCCTTCCTCGGCTCGGCGCTGGCGAGTGCAGCGGTCGTCGCCGGCGTGCACTTCGGCGTCGACGGCTACCTCCGAGGGCGCGTGCCGTTCATCACGACCTGGGTGTCGATGCAGGACGCCGCCATCGTCGTCCCGGTGCTGATCGGGATCGGCGTCGTACTCGCGGCGCTGTCGGCGGGCTTCGCGATCCGGCGCTGGCTGCGCACCTGAGCTCAGCGCCGGTATAGACTGACAGGCTGTCGCGAGCCCGAACCGGGCGCCGGAGTCATCGCGCGACGCGGATCAGGAGAGAATCATGCCCAGGGAACGCGGGGAGAAGGTCGTCGCGACCAATCGTCGCGCACGTCACGACTACAACATCGAGAAGTCGTACGAGGCGGGGATGGTGCTCACCGGCACCGAGGTGAAGTCGCTGCGTCAGGGACGTGCGAACCTGAGCGACGGATATGCCTTCGTCAAGGGGAACGAGGTCTTTCTCGATTCCGTGCACATCCCGGAGTATTCGCAGGGCCACTGGACCAACCACTCGGCGAAGCGCATCCGGAAGCTGCTGCTGCACCGTGAGGAGATCGCGAAGCTGCAGCACGCGGTATCCGCCGGCGGCTACACGCTGATCCCGCTGAAGCTCTACTTCTCCGACGGTCGAGCCAAGGTCGAGATCGCCCTCGCGAAGGGCAAGCGCGAATTCGACAAGCGCCAGACCCTCCGCGAGCGTCAGGACACCCGCGAAGCCGAGCGCGCGATGCGTCTGCGCAACCGCGTGGGGGAGTGATCAGCTCGCCGGCGTGAATCCGAACACGCGTCCGAGGAACGCGAGCTCCCGCTCGAGGGCGTCGATGATCGTCTCGCTCGAGCGGAAGCCGTGGCCCTCACCCGGGTACAGCACGTAGTCGTGCTCGACGCCGTTCATGGCCAGCGCGTCGCGGATCGCCTCGGACTGCGCCGGCGGTACGACGCGGTCGTCTGCGCCCTGCATCAGCAGCACCGGAACGTCGATCCGGTCGGCGTGGGTCAGTGGTGAACGCGCGACGTAGAGCGCCTCCGCCTCCGGCAACGGGCCGACCAGCCCTTCGATGTAGTGCGCCTCGAAGTCGTGGGAGTGCGCGTACAGCATCCGCAGATCGACCACCCCGTATCTGCTGATCCCCGCGGCGAACGTCCCTCCCCGCACCAGCGACGAGAGCACCGTCCAACCGCCCGCTGAGCCGCCTCTGATCGCGATGCGGGCGGGGTCCGCGAGCCCGGCATCGGCGAGGCCGCGCGCCGCCGCGATCACGTCGTCCACGTCCACAACGCCCCATGCGCCGTCCAGGCGCTCTCGGTACGCACGGCCGTAGCCGGTGGATCCGCCGTAGTTGACGTCGAGTACGCCGATGCCGCGGCTCGTCCAGAACGCGACGGCGGCGGACGCCGCGCCCGTCACATGCGCGGTCGGACCGCCGTGGACGAGCACTATGTAGGGCGGGAGCTCGTCGTCCGCGGTCGGGGCGGGTGTCAGGGGATTCGTCGGAGGGTACGCGAAGGCGTGGACAGGCCCGTGCGCGCCATCGACCAGAACCTCGGATGCGGGCGGCATCCACGCCGCATCGGTCGGCGCAGCTCCCGCGACGACCTCGACGCGACCGCTGTCGACGTCGACGCACCAGACCCCCGGGTCGGTCGTCGAGCTGTTCCCGGAGAGCAGCACGCGGGGGCCCGCGACATCGTCGACGCTCACGTGGCCGTCCGCGGGGACGGGGATGCGGCGAGAGCTGCCGTCGGGCTCGATGACGACCACCTGGTCGCGACCATTCGTGCGCACGGCCACGATACGTCCGTCGGCGAGTGGCCGGTACCAGCGGTTGCCGAGCACCCAGAGGCCGTACCCCGTGTCGGCGTCGACGTCGGTGATCTGCTCCGCCGGGCCGACCGCCTGCACTCCGCTGACCTCCTGTCGGTGCAGAGACCATCGGCCCGAGGGGTCGTCGGAGTACACGATCTCGTCGTCACCGGTCCATTCGGGCTGCAGGGCGGAGCGAGTGGGCAGCTCGGTGCGCGCGGAACCGTCCGAGATCACCAGCGACGCGCGCTGCCACGGCATCCGCTCGCCGGACCATTCGACCCAGGCGGCACGTGACCCGTCGGGAGACAACGCCGGGTGGGCGTAGAAGGACTCGCCTTCCACGACGGTGTTCAGCAGCGCCGGCTCGTCGGAAGCCGACCCGTCGGTCGGGATCTCGACGATGGCGCGTCGGTGCGGGACGACGGACAGATCCTCACGTATCGCGAACAGACGGCCGTTGTGCAGGCGCAGGCCACCGTGCGCCGGGCCCAGGGGCGTCAGGGGAACGGGCACACCGCCGCGAGACATGCGATGCACTCGCTGATCCGTGGCCTCGACGAAGAACAGCGTGCCGTCGGCATCCGCGGTCCAGGCCCCGCCGCCGTACTCGTGCACGCGAGACCGTGCACTCCATGGGGAGGCGAGGATCTCGGCTCCGGTCGAGCTGCGCACCGTCATGCGTCCGCCCTCGGCAGGGACGGATTCGCCCCACCAGATCTCGCCGGACACGAAGGCGCTGCCATCGATCCGCGGAGTCGACATCGCGACCCGCTCGGGGGTGAACGGGGAGGGCCAGGTACCGAACGGCGACGACATGGTTCGAGCCTATGATGCGTCGACGCCCGCGGTCACAGGCAGTGCGGGATGCGGTCAGACCGCGCGGAGCACCGCGACGATCTTGCCGAGGATGACGGACTCGTCGCCGAGGATCGGCTCGAATGCGGAGTTGCGGGGGAGCAGCCAGGTGTGGCCGTCGCGGCGACGGAGCACCTTCACGGTCGCCTCGCCGTCGAGCATGGCGGCCACGATCTCGCCGTTCTCGGCGCTGCTCTGCGAACGCACCACGACCCAGTCGCCGTCGCAGATCGCCGCATCGATCATCGATTCGCCCGACACCTTGAGCATGAACAGGTCGCCCTTGCCGACGAGCTGGCGGGGCAGCGGGAAGATCTCCTCCACCTGCTGGTCAGCGGTGATCGGGACGCCCGCGGCGATGCGGCCGACGAGCGGGACGAGTGCCGCGTCCCCGACGGGGGTGGCCACGTCGGCGGGATTCTCTCCGCTGGCGCCGGGCAGGTCGATGAGCACTTCCATGGCACGCGTCTTGCCGGGGTCGCGGCGCAGATATCCGCTCAGCTCGAGCTGGCCGAGCTGGTGGGTCACGCTCGACAGCGACTTGAGGCCCACGGCGTCGCCGATCTCTCTCATGCTCGGCGGGTACCCGTGTCGGCTGATCGATGTCTGGATGACCTCGAGGATGGCCATCTGCTTGGGGCTCAGGCTCTTGCGGCGACGGGTGCGCGGGACGTCGGCGTCGGGGGCGGAGATGTCGCTCATGGTGCTCCTCAGGTGTGCGATTCCGGCGTCTCAGTTCGAATGTCGGAGGCCCGTGGTGGGGTGTTGACATCGAAACCGTATCCGAGAATCGCGCCGAAGTGGAAGATCTGTTCGAGCGTGTCGGCTGATTTATCGGCTTCTGTTTCGAAGAACGCTTGACAGATGTTCGAATTCGAAGATAACTTCGGAACGTAGCTTCGCATCCATGGCTCCCGGCCGAGGCGCGGATGCGAACGCTACGCCAACTTCACCGCCCACGCGGTAGATGCAGAGGAGCACGACATGAGCACCATCACCTTCAGCAGCGCAGCAGTCCTTCCGGCTCGTCCGGCGACGCGGCTCAAGCTGACGGCACGCGGTCGACGCGTCGTGCTCGCGGTCGCGGCTGTTCCACTCGCGGTCGGAATCGCGTTCGCCGCACTCAGCGGCGGTAGCGCGATGGCCTCTGGCGAGCAGACAGCGACGGCATCGTTCGCGACCGTGACGGTGATGCCCGGTGACACGCTGTGGTCGATCGCCGAGGGCGTCGCGCCTGGCGCGGATCCGCGCGAGGTGATCGGCGACATCACGCGCCTGAACCTGCTGCGCGGCGGCGAGCTGCAGATCGGACAGGAGCTGGCGATTCCGGCGCAGTACTCGGAATGAGCCCCGCATGTGCCGTTTGTTCCAGCGACGGCGGCGGATGCGCGTTCACACTCGGTCACCACGGGCGTCTGTATAGCGAAGGCGGCCTACCATGGGAGGTGTGACTGCATCACTCGCCGACCTCCCTCTTCGCGACGACCTCCGCGGGCTCACGCCCTACGGAGCGCCTCAGGCGCCTCTCCCGATCGCGCTCAACGTCAACGAGAACACGCATCCGGTGCCCGACGCCGTCGCCAGTGACATCCTGGACGACATCGCGGTCGCGTTGCGGGATGTGAACCGCTACCCGGATCGCGAGTTCACGACTCTCCGCGAGGGGTTCGCGGAGTACCTCGGCCACGGTCTCGAACCCGCTCAGATCTGGGCGGGCAACGGATCGAACGAGGTCCTCCAGCACATCCTCCAGGCGTTCGGAGGGCCCGGCCGCACGGCGTTCAGCTTCGCCCCGACCTACTCGATGTATCCGCTGATCGCCAAGGGCACCGGAGCCCGCTGGGTCGCCGGCATCAGGCAGCCCGACTACACGATCACTCCGGACGAGGCGGCAGCGCAGGTGCGTGAGGTCGATCCCGACGTCATCCTGCTGTGCTCGCCCAACAACCCGACGGGCACGCCACTCGGCCTCGATGTCATCGAAGCCGTGTATGAGGCATCGAACGGGATCGTCATCGTCGACGAGGCATACCAGGAGTTCGCGCCGCACGATGCGGCATCGGCTCTGACGCTCCTCGAGGGGCGGCCGCGGCTCGCCGTCTCCCGTACGATGAGCAAGGCCTTCGCGTTCGCGGGCGCCCGCGTGGGCTACCTGGCCGCGGATCCTGCTTTCATCGATGCACTGCGCCTCGTGCGCCTGCCGTACCACCTCAGCGCTCTCACGCAGGCCGCGGCCGTCGCTGCTCTGCGCAACTCCGATGTGATGCTCGGCATGGTCGAAGAGATCGTCGAACAGCGGGATCGCATTTCCGCGACGCTCGAGGCGCTCGGGTACACCCCGCACGAGTCCTGGTCGAACTTCGTCCTGTTCGGGGGCGTCGCGGATCCGCAGAAGGTCTGGCAGCAGCTCTACGAGCAGGGCGTTCTCATCCGTGACGTCGGGATCCCCGGTCACCTCCGCGTCACCGCGGGCACCGAGGCCGAGACCACGGCGTTCCTCGATGCCCTTGCCTCGATAGGATCGGCTTCATGAGCACCCCCTCCCAGACCCCGCGCACCGCCACACGTGTGCGCAGCACGTCGGAGTCCACCGTCGAGCTCGAACTGAACCTCGACGGCACCGGTGCGAGCCGTATCGACACGTCGGTGCCGTTCTTCGATCACATGCTGACGGCATTCGCGAAGCACTCGCTCACGGACCTCACGGTGCGCGCCTCCGGGGATACGCAGATCGACGCACACCACACCGTCGAGGACATCTCGATCGTTCTGGGTCAGGCCATCCGCGAGGCTCTGGGAGACAAGTCCGGGATCTCGCGCTATGGCGATGCACTCGTGCCTCTCGATGAGGCCCTCGCTCAGGCTGTCGTGGACATCTCGGGACGCCCGTACCTCGTGCACACCGGGGAGCCCGCCGGCTTCGAGCACCACCTGATCGGCGGTCACTTCACCGGCTCGCTGGTGCGCCACACCTTCGAGGCCATCACCTTCAACGCGGGGCTCACGGTGCACGTCCGCGTCCTCGGGGGTCGCGACCCCCACCACATCGCCGAAGCCGAATACAAGGCTTTCGCTCGAGCGTTCCGCCAGGCAAAGGCCCTCGACCCTCAGGTCGACGGCATCCCGTCGACGAAGGGCGCGCTGTGAGCACGGCTCCGAGAGTGGCAGTCTTCGACTACGAATCGGGCAACGTGCACTCGGCTGTCAAGGCGCTCATCGCCGCTGGTGCCGACGCGGTGCTGACGCGCGACCGAAAGGAGGCTCTCGAGGCCGACGGTCTCGTGGTGCCCGGCGTCGGCGCGTTCCAGGCCGTCCGCGACGCGCTCTATGCACATGGCGGCGACGAGATCATCGATCGCCGGCTCGCGGGCGGGCGCCCCGTGCTCGGCATCTGCGTCGGCATGCAGGTTCTGTTCGCGCACGGTGTCGAACGCGGGCACGACTCCGAGGGCCTCGGCGAATGGCCGGGAGCGGTCACCGAGCTCAATGCGCCTGTGCTGCCGCACATGGGGTGGAACACGGTCGAGCCGGGCGCCGATTCGGTGCTGTTCAAAGGCATCGAGAATGAACGCTTCTACTTCGTGCACTCCTATGCGGCGCAGTCGTGGGAGCTCGATGTCATCCCGCCGTTCCCTCAGCCGGCGCTCACGTGGTCGACCTACGGCGATCGGTTCCTCGCTGCGGTCGAGAACGGGCCGCTCTCTGCAACGCAGTTCCATCCCGAGAAGTCGGGCGAGGCCGGAATCCAGCTGCTCCGCAACTGGGTCGACAGCCTGCGGGTCTGACGCGCTGCGTGCCGAGAGGTCGCGGATCGGAACCTCGGAAGAGGGGGCCGTCGGATGCGCGGGATCGGCTCAGAAGCCGCGCGCGACCGCGGCCGCGGCCGAAAGCCACGACCGCTGTGTCGGCGACGCGAGTGCGCGAAGACGGAGGTGACCGTCGACCATCTCCCGGTCGAAGGGGATGCCGACGACTTCGCGCGCAAGAGGCTGATATCCCGCGATGACGTCCGCCACTTCCGCGGGGGTGGCCTTCGGATCCGCCTGGCTGACCACGACCACTGATTCACGCGCCAACCGCGCGGACCGCTCGTCGCGGTCCTCGAGCGCCTCGAGCAGCAGAGCTCCGGCCTCGGCATGGTCGTCACGCGTCGTCGTCGCGACGACGATCTGGTCGGCGAGGTCGATCATCCGCAGCCACATCGGATCGGACTCGTCGTTGCCGGAGTCGATGATGATCAGACGGTAGAACTTGGCCGCGATCGCATGGATGGAGTCGACGTCACTGGGTCGGAGTCGATTCTCGTGCGCCAGTCGGACGGGCTTCGACCGCAGGACGTCGTACTTCTCCTGCGGCTGGTGATGCACGAAATGCGCGAGGTCGGCCGACTGCCCCTGAGCTCCCAGCAGGCGCTGGGTCTGCGGCAGCAGTTCGAGCAGGGTGCGGTCATGCGCCCCCGTCTCGGTGCGCCAGCCGAGGGTGCCGCGGGTCTGGTTGTTGTCCCAGGCGAGAACACCGGCGCCGCCGTACTGCGCGAAGACCGCCGACAGCAGCACTGTGGCGGGTGTCTTTCCCGCCCCGCCCTTGCCGTTGACGACAGCGACGGTGCGCGGGCCCGGCCAGTGACGGCTCACCGCATGCTCGTCGTCGCGAACGGCGCGCTCGCGAGCGCTCGGGCCCAGGGTGAAGCCGACGCGATTGAGCAACCCGCGTCCTCCCTGACGCGCGGGTTCCTCCCGTCGCTCCTCCTGGAGGAACGAGCGACGACCCACGCCCTGCTCGCGCTGCTGACGGCGCGATGACGCGGAGGACGCCGACTCTGCAGCGGCGGCGTTGGAGGCGGGCACGGCAGACGTGGGCACCGGGAGCGGCGGAGCGGGCGGCACGTCGGACGGCTGGGGGTGCGGTGCCGTGTTCACCGGAACGGCGGGCCGGACGCTGCTGTCTGGAGGGGGAGAGCTCTGCTGCTCTGCCCACGCGGCCGTGAGACCTGCGGGTGTGGAGGACGCCCCGGAGGATCCAGGAGTCGTTGGCATTGCAGGGGCCACGGGCGGTGCGGCCGCGGCTGCGGTCGACGCGGCCGGGACCGAAGGCGGTGCGGAGATCCGCACCGCGGGGGTGGCCGGCCCCGCAGCATCGGAAGGAGGAGTCGCTGCTGAGGCGGCTGCCCATGCCGCTGCTGCTCGCGTACCGGGCGCCGGCGTGGCCTGGGCTGCCGGTCGGGGGTGCGGCCCAGTGGGCTCCGCATCGGTTGCTGGCGGCGTCTGAGTGCGCTCATCCGGAGTCTCGGGAGGCAGGGCGTTGCCGCGTCGCAGGGGTCCGCCTCCTCGCGCTTCCGCATCGCGCACCATGGAACATCTCCTCACAGACCGAACGGGGGGCGTCATCGAGGCTACCGCGTGGCGCGGTATGTTCTCTGCTGTCATCGTTTTGGAGCGGGCGGATACGCGGGCTAGTGTCGATTCTCGTGCCGACGAATCGGTCTCTCCATCTCACCTGAGGACGTCATGAACGACTTCGCGCAGTCTCCCGCTCTGACCCTGCTTCCCGCCGTCGACGTCGCCGGCGGCAAGGCCGTCCGCCTCA
>JAZBLP010000065.1:0-24440 GCA_037033305.1 Actinomycetota bacterium
GGGGGCGACACCCCCGGACGCCGCGTCCTGGCTCCGCATCCTCTCGGCGCAAGACGCTGACCGCGTACCTCTTCCTCGCGCCGTTCCTGGTGCTGTTCCTGACGTTCGTCGCAGGCCCCGGCATCTTCGGGATCTGGATGAGCCTCACCAACTGGAGCCCGTTCCGCGACGTGCAGGAATTCGTGGGCTTCCAGAACTACATCGACCTCTTCACCCCGGGCAACGTGCTCTCCAGCGACTTCTGGAAGTCGATGAGCGTCACCGGGATCTTCATCGTGATCAGTGTGCCGTTCCTGGTCGTCATCCCGCTCGTCGTCGCGATCCTGCTGAACCAGCGCATTCGCGCGGCGACCACGTTCCGGACGATCTTCTTCGCGCCCTACGTGCTGGGCGTCGCTGTCATCGGCGTGATCTGGGGCTACATCTTCGACACCCAGTCCGGCATCCTGAACCACCTGCTCAGCCTGATCGGACTCCCCGGGGACATCCCGTGGACGGTCGACGTGCCGTGGGTATGGGTCTCGATCGTCGGGGTGACCGTGTGGTGGACCATGGGCCTCAACACGATCATCTTCCTCGCCGGGCTCAAGGGGATCAACGGCGACCTGTACGAGGCCGCCGCGCTCGATGGCGCGGGGACGATGAGGAAGTTCTCCAGCGTCACCCTGCCCGGACTCCGCCCGGTGATGACCTTCATCACCACGACGACGATCCTCGCGTCGGCGAACATGTTCGGCCAGTCGTACCTCCTCACGAAGGGTGGGCCGGGCACCGAGACGAAGACGGTGATCATGTACATCGCCGATCAGGGGCTCTCGCAGAACAACATGGCCCCCGCGGCCGCCATGAGCTACATCCTGTTCCTCGCGCTCGCGATCGTCAGCGTGATCAACTTCCGGCTGCAGCGCGAACGAGTCGAGAAGGCATCATGACCACAGCACTCATCCGTCGCCCGTCCGCTCGCCGGACGTGGACACGTGTCGCGCTCTACGCCGTGCTCATCGCATTGGCCCTCGTGATCGTCCTGCCGCTGCTGTGGATGCTGATCACGTCGTTCAAGACCGACGCCGACGCCATCCGGTCGCCGTTCTCGCTGCCGGACCCGTTCTCGATCGAGGCGTACCAGAGCCTGCTCGGCTCCGGAGAACAGCCGATCTTCCTCTGGCTGTGGAACAGCTTCGCGGCCGCGACCCTGCAGACCGTGCTGATCCTCGTGACGGCGTCGATGGGCGCATACGCACTCGCTCGCCTCGAGTTCCCCGGCAAGCGGCTCGTCTTCGGCGTGATCATCGCGACGCTCCTGGTGCCGCCGGTCGTCTTCCTCATCCCGAACTATCTGATCGTTCAGAACCTCGGCTGGCTCGACACGATCTGGGCCATCACAGTGCCCGGCGCCGCAGGTGCCTTCGGCATCTTCTTCCTGCGGCAGTTCTTCGTGGGTCTGCCGCCCGAGATCGAAGAGGCCGCCCGCATCGACGGCGCCGGCGACATCCGCATCTTCCTGCAGGTGGTGCTTCCACTCGCACGGCCCGCGCTCGCGACACTCGCGGTGCTGTCGTTCCTCGGCAACTGGAACGACTTCCTCTGGCCTGTCTACGTACTGCTGAGTCCTGAGAACCTCACCCTGCAGCCCGGTCTCAGTCAGCTCCAGGGAGCGTACTCGACGCACTTCGCGATCGTCATGGCGGGTGCGGTGATCGCATCGGTGCCGGTCCTGATCCTCTTCGCGATCGCACAGCGACAGATCGTCGAGTCCGTGGCCGGATCGGCGGTCAAGGGGTGACGGATGCCGTGTCGAGGCGGGTCTTCGCGGCCGTCGCCCTCCTCGCTCTGGCCGCGGGTGCCGTGGGGTGCTCAGCACCCGACGTGCCCGAGCCGGCCGCGGAGCGGGCTCCGTTCCTCATCGATCAGGATTTCGCCGACCCCGACGTGATCGCGAGCGGCAGCGGCTATGTCGCCTTCGCGACCGAGAACCATGGCGCGAACGTCCAGTTCGCCACGTCGACCGACCTCGAGTCCTGGGAGCCGTCGACCGAGGATGCGCTGCCGGAGCTCCCGGCATGGGCGACCCCCGGGCGCACCTGGGCGCCGGACGTCTCGGAGCGGGCCGACGGGAGCTTCGTCATGTACTTCTCAGCCGAGCATGCGGCTTCCGGGCGGCAGTGCATCGGATCCGCGACGTCCGCATCGGTGACGGGTCCCTATGTCGCTGTCGGCGCAGAACCGATGCTCTGTCCCCTCGAGGAGGGAGGGGCGATCGATGCCGCTGCCTTCGTCGACGACGACGGATCGCGATTCCTCCTGTGGAAGAACGACGGCAACTGCTGCGAGCTCGACACGTGGATCCAGATCGCACCGGTGACAGCCGACGGCACCCAGCTGTCCGGACCGCCGACTCGACTGGTCATGCAGACCGAGGACTGGGAGGGGCATCTCGTCGAGGCGCCGGTGCTGGTCAAGCGCGACGGCACCTACGTACTGCTCTACTCGGCGAACGACTACGGCTCCGAGGACTATGCGGTCGGCGCCGCAACCGCTCCGACGCCGCTCGGTCCGTTCGAGAAGCTGCCGGAACCGATCCTCTCCACCTCATCCACCGGTGATCGCTACCTCGGGCCCGGGGGGCAGGATGTCGTCTCGACGCCAGACGGAGACGTCCTGGTCTTCCACGGATGGGACGAGTTCTTCATCTATCGGGGCCTCGCCGCACTGCCCCTCGACTGGAAGGGCGACTCGCCCTCCGTCCGGCTGCCGACCATCGAGTGACAGAAGGAACAGCTCGCTCGCTCAGGCGTCAGCGGTCACTGCCTGAAGCGCGTGCACGACGGGAGCCAACTCGGGCTGGGTGACGGCCTCGCCGAGCGCACGCTCGAGAGTCTCGTCGTGGATCGGATGCGCCTGCTCGTAGAGCGCCAGGCCGGCGGGGGTGAGCTCGGTGTAGATGCCCCGACGGTCGTCGGCGCAGAGGATGCGGGTGAGCAGCCCCCGATCTTCGAGCCGTGTCACGAGCCGCGTCGTGGCGCTCGGGCTCAGTGCCGTCGCGCGGGCGAGCTGCTGCATGCGCATGTGCCAGCCGTCCTGTCTGCTGAGGGCGTCGAGCACCGTGTACTCGACCACCGACAGGCCGGCGGATGCGCCCAGTGCCTTCTCGAGGTCGGCCTCGATGATCCCGTGCAGAGCGGCGAGCGTGCGCCAGCCGCGCGCGCGGATCTCGACAGCGTCGTCTGAGATGCCCACAGTGACCTCCGAAGTAGTTGCTTGCGCTGGATAGTTGCGTGTGCAATGATTATCCGTCGTGACGCAATATCCCGCGTTTGCAACTACTTTAGCAGAGGACCACGGAGCACACTCATGCCACTCGGACTCATCGCACTCGCCATCGGCGCCTTCGGGATCGGACTCACCGAGTTCGTGATCATGGGCCTCCTTCCCGACGTGGCCGCGGACTTCGGGGTCACCGAGGCCACGGCAGGCTGGCTCATCTCGGGCTACGCCCTGAGCGTGGTGGTCGGTGCTCTCGGCCTCACCGCCGCGACCACCCGACTGCCCCGCAAGCCCGTGCTGCTGGGCCTCGTCGTGCTGTTCATCGTCGGCAATGCGGTGACGGCCCTCGCCCCGGACTACACGACCGCCATGATCGGTCGCATCGTCGCGGCGCTGTGCCATGGAGCCTTCTTCGGCATCGGATCCGTCGTCGCCGCCGACCTCGTCGCCCCCGAGAAGAAGGCGCGGGCGATCGCGATCATGTTCACGGGCCTCACAGCGGCGAACGTCTTCGGTGTTCCGTTCGGAACCTTCCTCGGACAGCAGTTCGGCTGGAGGTCGACGTTCTGGGTCATCTCCGCCATCGGCATCGTCGCCTTCGTGGGCATAGCCCTGCTCGTCACAGCACCGAAGACGGCGGGCCAGCAGGTGAGTCTGCGGAGTGAGCTCAGGGCCTTCCGGTCGGGGCAGGTGTGGCTCTCCCTCATCGTCACCGCGCTCGCCTTCGGCGGCATGTTCGGCGCCTTCACCTACATCGCCTACACGCTCACCGGCGTCACGGGCTTCGCAGACACCACGGTGCCGTGGCTGCTCGTGCTGTTCGGCGCCGGTCTCGTGGCAGGCAACTGGATCGGCGGACGCCTGGCCGACCGTTCGATCGACCGCACCCTCCTGATCTTCATCGCCGCTCTGGTCGTCGTGCTCGTGATGTTCGGGTTCTTCGCCTGGTCGCAGCCCGTGACGATCGCGATCCTGGTGCTGATGGGCGCTTTCGGATTCGGCACGGTGCCGGGGCTGCAGAGCCGGATCATGCACTACGCCGGTGGGGCGCCGACTCTCGCCTCCGGCGCCAACATCGGCGCGTTCAACGTGGGCAACGCCCTCGGCGCGTGGGCAGGCGGCCTCGGCATCGCCGCGGGACTCGGCTACGCCTCGCCCATCTGGATCGGCGCGGCGATCACGGCATCCGCCCTGGTCATCATGGTGATCGCCGTCGTCACGGCCCGGCGGTCGTCGCCCCTCGCCACGGGCACGCTCCAGACCGTGGCCGCGTAGCCACATCGATCCGCAGAGAGAAAGAAGCACGAGCATGAACGCTCCCACCATTCCCACCGTCACCCTGAACAACGGCATCGAGATGCCGCAGCTCGGCTACGGCGTTTTCCAGGTGCCGGATGCCGAGACCACGGCTTCCGTCGCCGCCGCCCTCGACGCCGGATACCGCAGCATCGACACCGCAGCGATCTACGGCAACGAGACCGGGGTCGGGCGGGCGATCGCCGACTCGGGCATCGGCCGCGACGAGCTGTTCGTGACCTCGAAGGTGTGGATCTCCGACCACGGATACGACGCCGCCCTGCGCGCGTACGACGCGTCGCTCGAGCGCCTCGGCCTCGATCACCTCGATCTGTTCCTGATCCACTGGCCGACGCCGGCTCTGGCGACCTACCCCGAGACATGGCGTGCGCTCGAGGCCCTCTACGCGGACGGACGCGTGCGAGCCATCGGTGTCTCGAACTTCGAGCCCGAGCACCTCGAGCGCATCGCTACCGAGGGTGGCGTCGTGCCCGCCGTCAATCAGATCGAACTCCACCCGGCGCTGCAGAACCGCGCGGTCGCGGAGGCGAACGCTCAGCGGGGGATCCTCACCGAAGCGTGGAGTCCACTCGCCCAGGGCGCCGTCCTCTCCGATGCCTCAATCGTCGAGATCGCCGAGCGGCATGAGCGGACGCCCGCACAGATCGTGCTGCGCTGGCACCTGCAGCAGGGACGCATCGTGATCCCGAAGTCGGTGACCCCCGCCCGCATCGCCGCGAACTTCGACGTGTTCGGGTTCGAGCTCAGCGGCGACGAGCTGGCGGCGGTAGATCTCCTCGAGCGGGACGGCCGTACCGGTCCGCACCCCGCCGAGTTCAACGGCTGAGATCCTGGGCTAGCACTGCGGGCGCAGGAATCACTGCGCCCGCATGAACTCCTCGGCCGCGCGCACCTGAGCGGTGGAGGGGCGGATGCCGGTGTAGAGCACGAACTGCTCGAGGGCCTGCAGGGTCGCCACCTCTGCACCCGTGATGACGGTCTTGCCGGCGGCGCGTCCGGCGGAGACCAGGGGCGTCTCGGCAGGGAGGGCGACGACATCGAACACGACGGATGCCGCCGCGATCTGCTCCTCGGTGAACGACAGTGCGTGCTCGTCCGCGCCGCCGGCCATGCCGATCGGGGTGATGTTGACGATCACGTCGGCGGTGACGGCATCCGCATCGGCCGTCCAGTCGAAGTCGTAGAGGTCTGCCAGTCCGCGACCGCGCTCTTCATTGCGCGCCGCGATCGTGACGCGGGTGAATCCGGCGTCGCGGAAGGCGGCGGCTGTGGCTTTCGCCATTCCGCCCGAGCCGCGCAGGAGCACGGACGACGACGGATCGAGCGTGTTGCGCTCGATGAGCTGGGCGATGGCACTGTAGTCGGTGTTGTAAGCGGTGAGCACGCCCTCGTCGTTCACGATGGTGTTGACCGAGTCGATCGCCGTCGCCGACGGGTCCATGCGGTCGACGAGTGCGATGACGTCTTCTTTGAACGGCATCGAGATCGCGCACCCGCGGATGCCGAGGCCCCGCACGCCGGCGATCGCCTGGCCGAGGTCGGTGGGCGCGAACGCCTTGTAGATCCAGTTCAGGCCCAGCTCCTCATAGAGGAAGTTGTGGAATCGCGTGCCGTTGTTGCTCGGGCGTGCAGACAGCGAGATGCACAGGGTCATGTCCTTGTTCAGCATGGTCACCGCACCAGGCTAATCGCGCGCTGTCTGCCCTCGCTGCCACTGATGACGACGATCGTCAACCCCCCTTGGCGGGATCGAACCGACTCCCCTATGGTGAAGATGCGTGCACAGGGGATTGATCGTCTCCGTCTTCCCCAGAGACGGGCTGCCTTCCCCAGAGGCAAAGGCGATCCGTGCACGCGATTGGGCCCTCTCGAGTAGTTCTGTCCCCAACGGACTGCTCGAGAGGGCCGCTGTCGTTTGTCTCCTTCTCACAAATTTCGAATCTGTCCCCCAAATGGGGGACAAAAGCTCGCGCGAGGGGTTAGGCTGGAATCTGACGCACCCTCCGGTCGTCTTCGGCCCTCATCGCTCCCCCCGCGGTGAGGGCCACACCATTTTCTGAGGGTCTTCGTCTTCGGTCGTCGTGTGACCGTGCATGACCGCTCATGCAACATTTGGGTTACGGGCTGACATCAGGACTTCCGCTCAGCGCGTGCTCCACTAGCGTGGAGCACGTCGGGGCATCCTGCGTCGGCTTCTTTCCAGCAGAACAGGCAGTACATGAGCACCCAGGGCACGGTTAAGTGGTTCAACTCGGAGAAGGGCTTCGGCTTCATCTCCCCCGACGACGGCGGCGCTGACGTTTTCGCGCACTACTCCGCCATCGAGTCATCCGGCTACCGGTCTCTCGAAGAGAACCAGCGAGTCGAGTTCGACGTGGCGCAGGGCCCCAAGGGCCTGCAGGCTGAGAACATCCGTCCGCTCTGAGAGCGGACGTCATAGAACTCCCCGACCGGAGGTCTGCACTCGTTGCGACCCCCGGCGGGGAGTTCTGTGCTTTCCGGGGAGCGGCGAAGCCGCCACCCCGGCAGTCAGCCGAGAAGCAGCGCGCGCAGCTCGTCGGCGGATGAGACTCGGAAGGCTGCGTCGTCGCCTTCATGGGTGTCGCTGAATCCCCACTCGACGAAGATCACCGGCACGCCGTTGGCGTTGCCGCCCTCGACGTCGTGGTGCCGGTCGCCGATCAGCACGGGTCGCGAGATGTCTGCGCCGCGTTCGGCCAGACGGCGCAGGGCCTCGGCCACGATGTCGGTCTTCGACGCGAGGGTCGCCTCGTCGGGGGTGGCACCGACCGTCGTGAGGAAGTACGGGCGGAGTTCGAAGAAGTCGATGATCGCATCGACCTGGATCTCGGGCTTCGAGCTGGCGGTCGCCTGGGGCACCCCTGCCGCGTGCAGATCGCGGATGATCTCGGGAACGCCCGCGTAGGTCGCGACATCGGTCGTGTAGCCGTCGGCCTTGCCGAGTGTCCGGTAGAACGTCACGGCCTCGGTCGCCTGCTCGGGGGTCATCGCCGCCTGCGCCTGGAACGACTCGAACATGGGCGGCCCGATCCAGTGCACGAGCTGCTCGCGGGTGGGAGCCGGGTGGCCGAAGTGCGTGAGGGCGACGTTCAGACGGCGGAGGATGCCGACCGACGCGTCGGCGATCGTGCCGTCGACATCCCAGAGCACGCACGAATAGGGGGAAGAAGCCATGCCTTCCAGCCTATGGGCAGTGCACGACCTGACCGACCGCGATGGACATCTGTGCAGAGTGCATCAGAACAGGCGGGGGATGCCGGACTCGATGCCCTTCATGTCGTCATAGTCGAGCACGAGGCAGCGGATGCCGCGATCTTCGGCGAGCACGCGCGCCTGTGGCTTGATCTCCTGCGCGGCGAAGACGCCCTGCACGGGAGCGAGGTGCGGGTCACGGCCCAGCAGCTCGAGGTAGCGGGTGAGCTGCTCCACGCCGTCGATGTCCCCACGGCGCTTGATCTCGACCGCGATCGCTGCGCCGTCGGCATCCCGCACGAGCAGGTCGACCGGACCGATCGCCGTCGGGTACTCGCGCCGCACCAGGGTCGCGCCGTCGGAGATGCGGTCGACCTGCTCGGCGAGCAGACGCTGAAGGTCGGCCTCGACGCCGTCCTTCTGCAGGCCGGGGTCGACCCCGAGGTCGTGGTTGGTGTCGTGCAGGATCTCGTAGATCTGCACGCGGAGCGCGTCGCCGGTCTTCTTGTGCGTCACGCGCCACACCTCGGTGACGCCGGCGATGGACTCCTCCTCGCCGGGTTCCTCGGCGGCGAGGGAGCACGGCGGGCTCATCCAGTTCAGCGGCTTGTAGCTGCCGCCGTCGGAGTGCACGAGCAGACTGCCGTCTCCCTTGTGCACGAGCAGACGCGTGGCGAGTGGGAGGTGGGCATTGAGCCGGCCCGTGTAGTCCACGGAGCAGCGGGCGATGACGAGACGCACCCGTCGAGCCTACTTCGTCGGCGCTACTGCTTCTGCGGCGACGGGCTTCCGCGTCGGAGTTTCCACAGACGCAGCGAACCGACGGTCGCTGTCGATTCCCGCGGACTGGATCCTGACATTCTGGGCGAAGACGTCGAGGATGAGGAGATGACGGTGTCGATAGAGCTCGTGAACACGATCGTGACCGTCGCCGCCACGTTGCTGGGTCTCGCTGCGGGTTTCGGATGGATGATCACGCGTATGGACGCGCGCTTCGAGGCATTCGAGCAGCGTATGGATGCGCGGTTCGAGAAGGTGGAGCAGCGCATGGATGCGCGGTTCGAGAAAGTGGAGCAGCGTATGGATGCGCGGTTCGAGAAGGTGGATGCGCGGTTTGAGCGCCTGGAGGCGGAGGTCCAGGCGCTGCGGTCCGATGTCGGAGACGTGAAGATCGCCATCGCCCGCCTCGAAGGCCCGGCGCCGCGCCTCCTCGTCTCCCGCTGATCTAGGAGACGGATCTGGCCCCGACCGGAGGCGTCGACATCTCGTCCTTGCGGAGCGGGCGGGCCGCTCCGGAGAACAGGCCGGACAGCACGACCAGGCCGACGAGGATGTAGAGGGTGTTGAGCAGCCCGATGTGCTCGCTGATGAAGCCGAGCACGGGCGGACCGCCGAGGAACGAGATGTAGCCGATCGTCGCGGCGGCGCTCACCCGCGCGGCCGCCTTGGCGGGGTCGTCTGCCGCTGCCGACATGCCGAGCGGGAAGCCGAGCGAGGCGCCGACGCCCCACAGTGCAGCGCCGACGAAGACGAGCGGGAGGCTGGGCGCGAGGATGAAGAGCAGGATGCCGGATGCGGCGGCCACCGCGAGGATGCGCAGCACGGCGACACGGCCGAACCGATCGACCAGCGGGCCTCCGAAGACACGCACGACGGTCATCGCGACCGAGAACGTTGCGAGCGCGGCGGCGCCCAGTGCGGTGCCGCCTCCGTGGTCTTCGGCGACGCCGAGGGCGAGCCAGTCGTTCGCTCCGCCTTCTGCGAACGACATGCCGAGCATGACGACACCGATCGCGTATGTGCGCGGCTCTCGCCACGCGGACATCGCGACGTGCATCCGCTCACGCCAGTGCGGCTTCTCGGCGCCGTCGGCGGCGGGGTCGAGTGCCTCTTCGCGTCGCGGCACGTTCGCGATGCTGGCGATGCCGATGGCGGCTATCGCGACGGCGATCACGAGCGTGTGGGTGAAGACGTTGATCTGCAGCTGTGCGGCCAGTGCGCCCAGGCCCGCGCCGATGACGGTGCCGAAGCTGAAGAACGCGTGGAAGAGCGGCAGGATCGTCTTGCCTGAATGCTGCTCGATCGCGGTGGCCTCGACGTTCATCATGACGTCGACGCAGCCGTTGCCGAGTCCGAACAGCACGAGACCGATGAGCACCACGGGGTACGAGCCGAGGACGTTGGCGCCGATGCCGATGAGCGCCACTCCCGAGGCGAACGTGAAGATCGACACCATCATGCCGAGGCGCGCGCCGGTGCGAGCCATGATCGCGGGGCTGGTCGAGATGCCGATGATCGAGGCGATGCCCGCGCCGAGCAGCAGCATCCCCACCTGGGCCTTGTCGACCTCGAGGGCGAGCTTGATGTCGGGGACACGAGACGCCCAGGTCGCGATCGAGAGTCCGCTGGCGAGGAAGATCGCGAAGATCGCGGTGCGCCAGCGCACGTACTGCGATCGAGAGAGAGCCGTGTCCATGCCGATCAGCATATCGAATCGATTCGATGATCCGGAAGTCGGGGAGCTATCCTCGGAGTATGACGAGCCACGACAGCCCGCGCCGAGCGACGATCGCCGATGTCGCACGCGAAGCCGGAGTCGCCACGTCGACGGCATCCGTCGTCTTCAGCGGCAAGGCCAACGTCGCGCCGGCCACGCGCGAGCGGGTGCTCGCCGCAGCGGCGGCCCTGGGGTATGCCGGTCCTGACCCGCGCGCGGCGTCACTGCGTCGAGGACGCAGCGGCATCGTCGCTGTCGTGCTCGAAGGACACCTGCGTGCGGCTTTTCTCGACCCGGTGACCACCGCGATGATGGACGGCTTGACCGACGGGATGGCCGACCTCAGCGCCGGCATCCTCCTCATGCGCGATGAGCCGGGAGACGACGGGTCATCGCTCTCGAACGCACCCGTCGACGCGGTGGTGCTGATCGGATGCTCGGGGCGCGCCAAAGCGTCTCTCGACATCGTGCGCAGCCGGGGCCTGCCGGTCGTCGTGATCGAGGGCGACGCCGGAGAAGGCATTCCGAAGATCCTGCTCGACAACGCCGCGGCCGCCGCGGATGTCGCGCGTCACCTGCGCGATCTCGGGCACCGAGACGTCGCACTCGTCACCCTGCCGCTCGACACGGGTCGCGAGCGGGGGTCGGTGACGCCCGAGCGCATAGCGGCCGCGACGGTGGATGTGACCATCGATCGCCTCGCAGGCATGCGCGAGATCTTCCCCGACGCGCCGGCGATCTCGGCGGGAGGCAGCTTCATCGACGAGGGGCTCCTCGCCGGGCGGCGCCTGCTGGCGGATGCCGAGACGCGGCCCACGGCCATCCTCGCGCAGAGCGATCTGCTCGCCGTCGGCATCATCCGTGCGGCGGAGGAGCTGGGCCTGCGCGTGCCCGAAGACCTGTCGGTCGCAGGTTTCGACGGGATCGCGGCCGACGGGCTCGGCGACCTCGTGCTCACGACCAGTGTGCAGCCGGCGGTCGAGAAGGGGCGCGCCGCGGGTGAACAGGTCGCGCGGATGCTGCGGGGAGAACCCGGGCTCACCCTGCACCTCACGTGCCGGTTCCGCGAGGGCACGACCACCGCGGCCCCGGCTCGCTGACGCCGGCTGGCCGCGATCCTGTTCAGCCGCGCTGCGGTCCCAGGGGGAGCGCCCGGCTGCCGAAATCCAGAATCGAGTACCGGCCGCAGTCGATGACTCGCTCCGGCTGTACCGCCTGCGACAGATCCCACGGCACGGTCTGAGAATCCTCGATGAGGAACGACACCTCGCGGACTGCGAAGTCAGTGCGGTTCACCAGCCACGCGTAGCCGTTGAGCTGATGATCGACCTGGACGAGCCGCGAAGGGTCTGCGAGATGCAGTGCGGGCAGGCGCACGGTCCAGAACTGACCGGCACCGGTGCGGTCGGAAGCCTCGACCCAGTCCGTCACGCACGCGAGATCAGGGTCTGGCCGGGTGGCGGCATCCGCCAGGCGCGGGATGCTGAATCCCCCGACGACAAGAAGCACCGCGCCGACGATGGCAGCTGCCGAGCGGAGAAGGTGAGCAGGGAGTCGAATCACGCGGGGTGCCGAGACGAGCACCAGCACGGGAGCGAAGGCGAGAGGCTGCAGGTAGCGCGCGGCATGCGTGCCCAGCGCGATGGCCCCGACGACGACGACGATCGGTGCAGTCCAAGCCATCGCAGCGACGAGACGGGATCCGGCGTCGCCCCGTTGCGCCGTTCGCACGATGGCGACGACGATGAAGGCGACGGTGATCAGCAGCCCCAGCAGCCCGGGGAGGCTCTGGCAGCGTTCGACGATGAGCCGTGCGTAGTAGCCCACCGACTCGTGCCACTGGTCGGGCTGCGCGTAACGGATGCCGGTGTTCGTGATCCATGCCGCGAACGGAATACGTGTCAGGAAGCCGGCCACGGTGCCCGCGAGCAGCACCGCGGCGCTGACCAGCACCCGCGTACGCAGCGGAGCGGAGATGGCGACGATGCCGAGGACGATCGCGAGGGGGAGTGTGGCCCACACCGCGTACAGCGGGTTCGAGAGAGCCGAGACGAGCGCGACGGCCCCGAGCGCGAGCAGGGGCGATGCTCGGAGGCGGTCGTCGTCGACCACACGCCGAACGATGCCGACCGTTATCACGACGCCGATCACGGTCGCGGAGTAGTAGGTGGTCGTCAGCTGCAGGGATGCGAGGTCGAGTGCCTCGCGTGACGCGGAGACATCGGTCATCGCGAGAACGCCGAACACCCCGAGCGCGATGACCGACCAGGCGACAGGCGCGAAGCCTGCGCGGCGTCGCCCGGCGACCAGTCGGATCGCTCCATAGAGCGCCAGCAGATTGACGACCGCACTGACCGCGAGGAGGCCGTTCTCCGTCAGGGGCAGCGCGGCATCGATCGCAGTGAACACCGCAGTCTCGGGCAGGAACAGCACGCTCGACATCGCCCAGTCGAGCGATTCCCCCGAGAGCAGCGACCGTGCGAGCATCGCGACGACCAGCGAATCGCCGTCGCGGAAGAGCAGGTCGGCCCGGGCCGAGGACGCGACCGTGGACACGGTGATGATCGACACGGCGGCAGCGCACAGCCAGCCGGCCAGCTCGCGCACCCACGTCCGAGTCACGGGGCTACTCTGCCATGAGACCTCGGCAGGTCAGGGCAGCCCGTCGGTCAGGAGACCTGCGACCTCAGATCCCAGATCTGCTCCAGGGGAGCGGTGCCTTCGACCCCGTCCGCATCGCGGAAGAGCTCGACGAAGCGACCGATGTCAGCCTGCCAGGCGTGGTCGGCCGGATCGTCCTCGAGCGCCGCGACCGCGGCATCCCAGTCATCGCACTCGACCAGGTGGAACAGGCGCTGGCCCGACCTCCAGATGGTCCAGTCGTGGATGCCGATGCGCGCGAAGGTCTCGGCGAGAGCGTCCGGGATGCGGGCGTGGTTCGTGCGGTAGTCGTCGACCGCGCCGTCGCGGATCTCTGAGTGCAGGGCGATGCGCATGAGGGTCCTTCCGTCAGTCCCTGGGGTGGAACGAGATCGCGACCGGGGTCGTCGCGTCACCCGCCTCGACCAGGATGGCACCATCGACGCGCTGAGAACGCATCCGAATGATCGAATTCTTCGTGTGAGATCGCACAAAGTGCTTGAAAATCCGGGGGAAACCGACCATTTGCATGGTCGGGCTACGGCATCATCGGCCCTGAAGCGCGGAATATCAAGGTAAACTCGATATCGACACCCGCCCGCCCGCCTGCGCCGCCCCGGCCGACGAGCTTTGAGGAGCCGCGTATATGCTGACGCTCCTCGCCGTGTTCCTCCTCGGGTCGATCCTGATGCCCGTGCTGGTGCGCTGGCTGGGTTCCCAGGCATTCATCATCGCGGCTCTCATTCCCGCCGCGGCATTCGTCCACGCCCTCGTTCTCACCCCCCAGGTGCTCGACGGACCGACGCCGTTCGTCTCGGTCCCGTGGATCCCGCAGCTCGGACTCGATCTGTCCATGAACATGGACGTGCTCGGCTGGGTGCTGACCCTCATCGTCACCGGTGTCGGTGCCCTCGTGCTGCTCTACTGCCGCTGGTACTTCCACGACGACTCCGCCGGCATCGGCCAGTTCGCGGGCGTCCTGCTCGGGTTCGCGGGTGCGATGTACGGCCTCGTCCTGACCGACGACCTCGTGATGCTCGTGATGTTCTGGGAGGTGACGAGCATCCTCTCGTACCTCCTCATCGGGCATTACCGCCGTCGCGCCGCCAGCCGACGAGCAGCACTGCAGGCGCTCCTGGTCACCACGCTCGGCGGGCTCGTGATGTTCGTCGGCGTCGTGCTGCTGGTGGTCGACGCGGGCACCTCGAGCATCCGTCAGATCCTCGAGATCGCACCCACAGGACCGATCATCGACGCCGCCGTCGTGATGCTCCTCGTCGGCGCGATCAGCAAGTCCGCGATCTTCCCGTTCCACTTCTGGCTGCCCGGAGCGATGGCAGCGCCCACTCCCGTGAGCGCCTACCTGCATGCCGCGGCGATGGTCAAGGCGGGCATCTACCTGATCGCGCGCTTCGCGCCGATCTTCGCCTTCACGGGTCCGTGGCGGCCGATCATCATCTCGCTGGGCATCGTGACGATGCTGCTCGGCGGCATCCAGGCGCTCCGCGAGACCGATCTCAAGCGCATCCTCGCCTTCGGCACCGTCAGCCAGCTCGGATTCTTCTCCGTCGTGATCGGGTACGGCACGCAGGCGAGCGCCCTGGCCGGCCTCGCCCTCGTCATCGCGCACGCGCTGTTCAAGTCGGCGCTGTTCCTGATCGTCGGCGTGATCGACCGTCAGCTGTCGACGCGAGACATCACCGAGCTGAGTGGCGTCGGGCGTCAGGCTCCCGTCATGGCGACAGCGGCATTCATCTCCATCGCATCGATGGCCGGTGTGGCGCCCACCCTCGGTTTCGTCGCGAAGGAGTCGACCCTCACAGCGCTCCTCGACGACGCGCTGCACGGCTCGCCGTGGGGACTCATCGCGATCATCGGCGTCAGTCTCGGATCCATGCTCACTGCGGCATATGGCATCCGCTTCCTCTGGGGCGCCTTCTGGACCAAGCGCGACGCGGCCGGCGATCGCCTCCCCGACACCGCGTGGCCCGACCCGCCCGTCGGATTCCTCTCGGCACCGATCATCCTCGCCGGTCTCACGCTCGCAGCCGGCATCGGAGCTCCCGCGCTCGACGTCGCGCTGCAGGGATACGCGCTGACCGCCACCCCCGGCCTCGACGCCGAAGGGGTCGCCGCGGAAGGACCCGGGCACCTCGCACTCTGGCACGGTCTCGAGCCCGCACTCGGCATCTCGATCCTGTCGATCCTGCTCGGTGCGGCTGTCTTCCTGCTCACTGTGCGCACTGGATGGGACCGCAAGCCGCGACTGATCCGCTTCACCGCCGCAGACGTCTACTACCTGGTCATGCGCGGCATCGACCGACTCTCGGTGCTGAGCACGACGCTCACCCAGCGCGGCTCGCTGCCGGTCTACGTCGGCACCATCTTCGTCGTGTTCGTCGCCGCCGAGATCACGGCTCTCGTCGCCAGCGACATCGATCGCTTCCAGCTCTCGGCCTGGCACACGCCCGCGCAGCTCGTCGTCGCGCCGATGATGGCCGCCGCCGGCGTCATGGCCGTCCGCGCGCAGAAGAGGTACACGGGCGTCGTGCTCGTCTCGATCACGGGCCTCGGGATGGTCGTGCTGTTCGCGACCAGCGGCGCCCCCGACCTCGCGCTCACTCAGATCCTCGTCGAGACCGTGACGATGGTCACCTTCGCCCTGGTGCTGCGACGCCTGCCCGCGCGAATGGGTGAGCACAACGCCTCGGTCGGGCGCATACCTCGCGCCCTGCTCGGCGTCGGAGTCGGGCTCACGATGGCGCTGGTCGCCATCGTCGCGACCCAGTCCCGCGTCGCGGATCCGATCTCCGCCGCCTTCCCGAAGCTCGCCTACGAGATCGGTCACGGCAAGAACGTCGTGAACGTCGCGCTGGTCGACCTGCGTGGCTGGGACACGATGGGCGAGCTGTCCGTGCTCGTGCTCGCCGCCACCGGAGTCGCGTCTCTGGTGTTCGTCACCCACCGCGCCGACATGCTCGCTGCGACGAAGACCCTGCCCCAGGCGCGCCGCCGTCGCACCCTCAGCCGCCCCCTCGTCGAGACGACCGAGGGAGTGCGCTTCCAGACCGACGAGAACGAGAGCAGCCCCCGCGCCTGGCTCGTCGGCGGCCAGAAGATGAAACCCGAGAACAGGTCGATCCTGCTCGAGGTCATCGTCCGCATCCTCTTCCACACGATCATCGTCGTGTCGATCTTCCTGCTCTTCTCCGGCCACAACCTGCCCGGCGGAGGCTTCGCCGGAGGTCTCGTCGCGGGCATGGCGCTCGTCATGCGCTACGTCGCCGGCGGGCGCTGGGAACTCGGCGCGGCCGCGCCCACGGATGCCGGGCGACTGCTCGGTGCCGGTCTGATCCTCGCCGTCGGCACGGCGGTCGTGCCCCTGTTCTTCGGTCTGGCTCCACTCACCAGTCACTTCTGGGAGTGGGAGATCCCCGGCATCGGCCACATGGAGTTCGTCACCTCGACCATCTTCGACGTCGGCGTGTATCTCGTCGTGATCGGACTCGTGCTCGATGTGCTGCGCAGCCTCGGTGCCGAGGTCGACCGTCAGGCGCAGGAGTTCCGCGAGCGGGGGGTGACCCTCTGATGGATGTCTCGCTGACCCTGATCGTGATCATGGCCGTGCTGTTCGCCTGCGGTGTCTACGCGATGCTCGAGCGCAGTCTCACGCGCGTACTGATCGGATTCCTGCTGCTGGGAAACGCGACGAACCTGCTGCTTCTCGTCGTGATGGGTGTGCCCGGCAATGCGCCGTTCTTCGGCACCGAGGGCGAGCTCAGCGATCCGCTGCCCCAGGCGCTGACTCTGACCGCCATCGTCATCACCTTCGCCGTCTCGGCTTTCCTCCTCGCCCTCATCTACCGCTCGTGGCAGCTGGGCCAGGCCGACACCGTCGAGGACGACGAGGCCGACATCGCGCTCCGCGAGCGCACCGACGCCGACGAAGACCTCATGGACGACGAAGCCGACTCCGCCGACGACGAGGCCACCACCGACTTCGTCGGCGTGCAGACGTCGCCGATCACCGTGCTGCACATGCGCGACCATGCCGCGATCAACGATGACGCTCCGACCGACCGGCCCACCCCGCCTCGATCCGAGCCGGCCCCCGATGTGGATGCGGGTCGCGGTGAGAACATCCTCGACGGAGAATCGGCACCGCCCGATGAGGCCTTCGAGGACTCGACGGAGTCGTCGCCGTTCCGCACGGATGCCGACACGCACGCGTCGAACGCTCACGAGACCGACGCGGCGGACGCCGCTCGAGATACGGCGGCCGACACGGCATCCGATGACAGCGCACCCGAGCACACCGACGATGGGGAGGACCGCCGATGAGCGCCCTCGTTCCCCTCCTCGTCGCTCTGCCGCTGCTCGGCGCCGCCGTGACCCTGATCTTCGGACGCAATCCGCGCCTGCAGGCCTTCGTCACCGTCGCGACGCTGGCGATCGTCTCGGTCATCGCGGCCGTGCTGCTGGTCGTCGTCGATGCGGGCGAGCCGCTCGCGGTCTCGGTCGGCGGGTGGCCGGTGCCGTTCGGCATCGTCCTCTACGTCGACAGGCTCGCTGCCCTCCTCGTGCTCATCTCGAGCATCGTGCTGCTCGCGGTGCTGCTCTTCTCCATCGGTCAGGGTGCCGCGGACGGCACCGACGAGACGCCGATCTCGATCTTCAACCCGTCGTACCTGATCCTCGCGGCCGGCATCTTCAACGCCTTCATCGCGGGCGATCTCTTCAACCTGTACGTCGGATTCGAGATCCTGCTCGTCGCGTCGTACGTGCTGATAACACTCGGCAGCACCGAGTCCCGCATCCGCACGGGTGCCGTCTACATCGTCGTCTCGCTGGTCTCGTCGATCCTGTTCCTCGCCTCGATCGCGATGATCTACGGCGCCCTCGGCACGGTGAACATGGCGCAGATCGCCGAGCGCATGACCGAGCTCCCGCAGGAGACGCAGCTCGTGCTGCACCTCATGCTCGTGATCGCCTTCGGCATCAAGGCCGCGATCTTCCCGGTGTCGTTCTGGCTGCCCGACTCGTACCCGACAGCGCCCGCCCCGGTCACGGCAGTGTTCGCGGGATTGCTGACGAAGGTCGGCGTGTACGCGCTGATCCGCACCGAGACGCAGCTGTTCGCCGAGAACAGCATCGACACCCTTCTGCTGATCATCGCGCTGGCGACGATGATCGTCGGAGTTCTCGGTGCCGTGGCGCAGGCCGAGCTCAAACGAATCCTGTCGTTCACGCTGGTGAGTCACGTCGGCTACATGATCTTCGGTCTCGCGATAGCGACCCCGGCGGCGATCGGCGCGACGGTCTATTACATCGTCCACCACATCATCGTGCAGACGACTCTGTTCCTCGCGGTCGGCCTCATCGAGCGCCGAGCGGGAAGCACGTCGATCCTGCGCGTCAAGGGACTGCTCAAGGTCGCGCCCGTGATCGCGGTGCTGTATTTCATCCCCGCGATCAACCTGGGCGGACTGCCGCCGTTCTCGGGATTCATCGGCAAGTTCGCGCTCTTCGAGGCGGCGGCATCCGTGGGCACCCCGCTGATGCTGGTGCTGATCTTCGGCGGCATCGTCACGTCGCTCCTCACGCTGTACGCGCTGATGCGCGCCTGGAACCTCGCCTTCTGGCGCGAGGAGGAGGACTCGGCCGAGACCGAGGGACGCATCTCATATCTCGGCAACGCGCCGGCGGCGGACGAGCAGCAGGAGCGCCGCCGCATTCCCCGGATCATGACCGTGGCGACCGCCGGAATGGTCGGCGTCACCGTCGCGCTCACCGTGTTCGCCGGTCCGCTCTACGCACTGTGCGACCGCATCGGAGCGGGCCTGCTCGACCCTGTCACCCTCGTGCAGCTGGAAGACGAGGTGGAAGGATGAGCCCCACCGAGACCGGCCGTCACTTCTGGCGGGACATCCGCGTGCAGCTGCCGTTCCTGGCATGGCTGGTCGTCCTCTGGATGCTGCTGTGGGGACAGTTCACGGTGCTGGCGTTCGTCTCAGGTCTCGTCGTCGCGGTGTTCGTCACCCGTGTCTTCCGGCTGCCGACCGTCGAGCTCTCCGGGCGCATCAACATCTGGTACGCCTTCCTGCTGATCGTGCAGTTCCTCTTCGCGATGCTGCGCGGCGCGCTCGCGGTGACGGCGCAGGTCTTCGACTTCCGCAGCCAGCCGGGTGCGGCGATCATCGCGGTGCCGCTGAAGTACGGCGACGACCTCATCATGACCCACGTCTCGGTCGTCTCCTCCCTCGTGCCCGGGTCGCTGATCGTCGAGGCCGACCGCGACCGCCAGGTGCTCTACCTGCATGTGATCGGGGTGCGCACGATGGCCGACGTCGAGAAGCAGCGCGAGAACGTGCTGCGCTGGGAGCGCCGGGTCGTCCGTGCGCTCGGCGCCCCCGAGCAGTACCGTGCACTCAAGGCGGATCAGCGCGCGGAGCGTGCTGCGGCGACGAAGGGCGGTGTCCGATGAACATCCTGCTGCTCGTGATCATGGTGGTCTTCGGCATCGCCGCGATCCTCACGATCATCCGCATCGTGAAAGGGCCGTCGATCCTCGACCGCGCCGTCGCCTCGGATGTGCTCCTCACCGAGGTGATGTGCGTGCTGGGAGCCGAGATGGCCATCAACGGCCACACTCGCAGCATCC
Organism: Actinomycetota bacterium; assembly: GCA_037033305.1. Taxonomy (GTDB): domain Bacteria; phylum Actinomycetota; class Actinomycetes; order Actinomycetales; family Microbacteriaceae; genus Microbacterium. Next base: position 19,593 of record JAZBLP010000065.1, read on the forward strand.
CGGTCATGCTCATCATCGCCGCGGTGGGAGTCTTCGGATCGATCTCGGTGGCCCGGTTCGTCGCGAGAAGGGACAACACGACCCCATGAACGTGTTCGGCCTGACCATTCCCGACGGCGTCGTCGACGTCGCGGTGCTGGTGCTGATCCTGCTCGGCGCGCTGCTCTGCCTCTCGGCCGCGGTCGGACTCCTGCGATTCCGCGATGTGCCCTCTCGACTGCACGCAGCGACCAAACCTCAGGTTCTCGGCCTCGTCTTCATCTGCCTCGCGATCGCCCTCGCGCAGCGCACCGTCGGCGGGATCCTCGTCGGACTCGCGCTCGTCGCCCCCATCGTGCTCATGCAGTTCGCCACAGCCCCGCTGTCAGCGCACATCGTCGGTCGCCAGGCCTATCGCAACGGCACCACGGACGAACGCAGCCTGGTGGTCGACGAGCTGGCGGAGTCGAAGCAGACCCCGCCTGCCGCGGGGTGAGAGAGGCCGAGAAGATGACAGCGCCGCAGGGATGGTACGACGCGGGCACGCCCGGCCTGCAGCGGTGGTGGGACGGCGTGCAGTGGACTGCGCACGAGCGACCGACGGCGCCGAGCATCCTGTCGATGGGCTGGTATCAGGTGCCCGGGACCTCGGATGTGCGCTGGTGGGACGGCGTGATGTGGACGCCCTACCGGATACGCGCCGGGAGACCACGCCCCGACATCTTGGCCGTCGAGCCTCCCGGGATGGGGTTCGTCCTCGGCATCGTGTTCTTCGTGCTCGCCATGATGCAGCTGATCGCGGCATTCGCCACCCGGAGCCCCGGCAACTTCGTGCTGCCGGTGCTGCTGCTGGCGGCCGCGGCCGTCTGGATCGTCGGCGCGGGATACACCGCCGGCGTGCGCAAGCTCGCAGCTCCGCAGACGGCCCCGATCGTGGATGCGGTGGCGCAGCCCCTGCCCGGAGAGGTCGAGGGGCCGAACGCCGGCTGGTATCCGATGACGGGACAGGTGAGCCGCTGGTGGACCGGGTCCCGGTGGAGCTGGTACATCGCCTCGAAGATGGGAGCGCGTCCCGGACACGCCGGACCCCGCGGCTACGTCGTCTCGATGATCGCGGGCTGGGTCATCGCGGGGATCGCGGTCGTCGGCCTGATCGTGGCCGTGGCGGGCGCCGTGATGGAGCAGGGGTGGTACTCGGGGGGGCTGATCGCGATCGGCATCATCGTCGCCCTCATCTTCGGCGGCCTGGCCGTGTTCGCCCTTCTGCTGACTCGGTCACGTCGCAACGCGATGCTGCTTCCCTCGATACCACCGCCGGTGCGCTGAGCCCTACCGCTGGAGGCCGCTCGAGGCTCAGAGTCCGTCGGCGAAGTCCTGGATCAGGCGGGCCGCGGGCTCGGAGTCGCTGATCAAGGTGCCGTGGCCGTGATCGGGGATGACCTGCAGATCGGCACCCGGGATCTCGTCGATGATCTCTCGGCACCAGCTCATCGGCGCCAGCGGGTCGTCTTCTCCGCGCAGCACCAGCACGGGCTGGTCGATGCGCGCGAACGCCTTCTCGGGCTCGTGCACGATGGTCGCGCGGATCTTGCGGATGAGATGCGGTCCGCCTCGGAGATACTCGCGCGCACCGCGCCAGATCACCAGTGGGCGCTCGCCGACCAGGTCGCTCAGCAGGTATCGCGCCTGCGAGGCGACGTTGCGTGCGGCCTTGTTCACCGTGGGGCCGGCGAGGACCACGCCCTCGACGAGGGCGGGATGCCGGGCGGCGAGCTCCGCGGCGATCTGGCTGCCCATCGAGTGCCCGATCACGACGACCGGGCCCTCGCCGGCGTGCCGAAGATAGGCGGCGACGAGGTCGGCATGACGTTCCATGGTGAAGGTGCGTGACGGCTCCGGCGCCTCGCCGAACCCCGGCAGGTCGAGCGCGATGACCCGGCCCCGCAATCGCTGGACGACATCGAGGTAGACGCTGCGGCCCATGCCGATGCCGTGCAGCAGCAGAAAGGTGGGCGGTCCTTCGCCGAAGGTCTCTGCGATCAGCGTCGCCCCGGCGTGCTCGAACTCGAGCAGGGTGACGGGGGTGCCCTTCGGGGCGAGATAGCTGGAGACCACCCACCAACGCTAGTCGAGACCGCCGGATGCGGCGACCGCAGCGCCGCGCGTCGAGTGCCGTGCGGGGCGGGGAGCGTCGGCGACCCGTGTCAGGATGAAGGGTGACTTCGCCCAGCCCCGAACCCGATCGTATCGAGGCGACGAAGCCGAGTCTGATCGGGCGACTCCGTGCGAGCCTGAGCGACCCCGTGCTGCGGGCGCTCGTCACTGCGACGGCGGTGTCCCGCATCGGCCGGGGCGTGTTCTTCGCCGTGACGGTGCTCTTCTTCACCCAGATCATCGGACTCTCTCCCGCCCAGGCGGCGGTCGTGCTCGCGGTGTCGAGCGGGTGCGGGGTGATCGCGTCGTTCCTCGGGGGCTGGCTCGCCGACCGATGGAGCGCTCGCCGCCTCGCATTCGGCTTCGAAGTGTGCGGCGGGCTGCTGCTGGCGTCGTACGCGTTCGTCGGAGATTTCGTATCGGCGCTCGTGCTCGCGAGCCTGTCCGGCTTCTTCGACTCACTCGGATACTCGTCGCGTTCGGCGATCATCGCCCGCGGGTTCGCCTCTGAGCGGCGGGTGCACGCGCGCGCTGTGCTCCGCACGGTGACGAACCTCTCGATCGCGGCGGGCTCCGGCCTCGGCGCCATCGCCCTGGCGCTCGGGACACCCGAGGCCTACAGAACGGTGATCGCTGTCGCCGGCATCCTCGGCGCACTCGGATCGCTGCCGCTGCTGCGACTCACGTCGGCCGTCGACGCACCCGCCCGCACGCCGATCACGGGCCAGCTGACCCCGACCGGTTCGATCGACACCGAGGCCGCTGCGGCCGCACTCGCGGAACGCAGGGACTGGAGTCGACGGTCGCCGTGGCGCGACCCGCGATACCTCCTGCTGAGCGTCCTCTCGGCGGTCTTCGGGATGCAGTTCGGCGTCGCCGAGTTCGGCGTGCCGCTGTGGATCACGCAGAACACCAATGCCCCCGAGGTCATCGTGGCGGTGCTGCTGATCGTGAACACGACACTGGTGGTGCTGTTCCAGGTTCGCGCATCGCGGGGCACCCACGACGTCGCCACGGCCGGGCGGGTCACCCTCGTCGCGGGCTGGCTCATGGTCGCCGCCTGCTTGATCTACGCGCTCGCCGCCGGCCTTCCGGCGTGGGCCGCGATCGTCATCCTCATCGCAGGAATGGTCGCGCACACCTTCGCCGAGATCCTGTCGCAGGCCGGCGCGTGGGGGCTCAGCTTCGAGCTGGCCGACCCGGTGCGGGCGGGCGCCTATCAGGGCGTGTTCGGCATGGGCTTCTCGCTCGGAGCCCTCGCATCGCCGCTGGTCGTGAACGCCACGGCGATCACCTTCGGCCTCGCGGGGTGGGCCATGCTCGCGGCGATCTTCCTCGCCGCGGCGATCGGGATCTGGGGCATCGCACGCCGCGCCGCCGCATCTGCCGCGGCATCCGCCCCCACGGCATCGGCCGCCTGACCTCGAGAGAACCCGCCGCCGACGAGGTGTGCCCGGATGCCGAGCTATTCGCCGGGCGTCAGCACCAGCGTGTGTCGTGTCGCCGCGTCGACAGCCCCGTCGGTGAACGCCCATGGCCGCTGAACCCCGGCGGCCCAGTCGGATGTCTGATCGACGTAGTGCTCGTCGAATGCGTGTCCGGACGCGCCGGTGAGATGGATCCAGGTCGACGCGTCGAGGTCTGAGAGATCGACCACCATGCGCATCGACGGCACGGTCGTCGTGGCGTACGACGTGCCGAGTTCCCACCCCGTGGCATTGACGACCGAGGCGCCGCCGCTCACGGCGTAGGGGCCGCGGTTGAAGAGCGCTTCGATCGGCGCGATGCCCGAAGAGCCGAGCGTGTCGCTCGTGAGGGTGATCGCGTGCAGGTCGCCCCACCTCCACGCGGTGACGACGTCGCCCTGCAGGGCCGAGAGCTCGTCGTAGGCGTCCTCTGCCGAGCGGGCGAGCATCTCGTCCATGTCGGCCACGTCGATGCTCGGGTTGGTCCAGAGCGGGTTGGCGGGGTCGTCGAGCAGATCGGCGACCACGGTGAAGAGCCGCCCCTGGCCGTCGATCGGCAGAGGCTGGTCACGGTTCGCGAACAGGTTCTGCACGAGGTTCGACCACAGGACGTTCGCGTAGGCGGCTGCGGCCGAGTCCGCGTCGTTCTGGGCGTCCCACGAGCGCAGCAGCGCGACGGCATCCGCAGTACCCGCGCCCGTCACCTCGACATCCTCCATCACGGTTGCGAGGCGTTTGCCGATCCACATCTCGCTGTCCATCTGGATCTCCCGCATGTCCTTCGCCGTGAGCGGCGCGGCGGCCGAGCGGCGCTCGATCAGGTGCGCGATGCGATCTGCCCGGTAGCCGTAGTCCCAGTCCCGCGAGAGGAAGTACGGGTAGTCGTCGGTGACGATCGCGTTGTTCGCTGTCACGATGTACCCGGATGCCGGGTTGTACGACACCGGCAACTCGTCGAAGGGGATGAAACCGGTCCAGTCGTAGCTGCTGTCCCAGCCCGGCTGCGGCATCCATCCGTCGCCCGCTCCGCGCACGGGGAGGCGCCCCGGCGTCTGGTAGCCGATGTTGCCCTCGACATCTGCGTAGATGAGGTTCTGCGCGGGCACGTCGAACAGCGCGGCCGCCGCGCGGAACTCCTCGAAGTCCTGGGCCGTCGACAGCGCGAAGATCGCGGTCGCGGCCGTGCCGGGGTCGAGCGCCGTCCAGCGCAGGCTGACCGCGTACTCGGCGTCCTCGCCCGCGGGCGCCG
>JAZBLP010000066.1:0-22889 GCA_037033305.1 Actinomycetota bacterium
CAGTGGCTGATCAGCCACTGGCGCCCCAGACATCTAGGGGACTCGCCGAGTTACGGGCGGTCGATGTCCGCGAAGGTCTCGAGCACCCGTTTCGCGTGCGCGGTGGCGTCGTAGGGCATGTCGCCGAGACCCTTCGTCGTGGGTTCCGAGGTCACCGGTTCCCACAGTTCCTCGGTCTTGCCGGTGGCGAGGGCGAGCAGGGCGTCTCGGACGGCCGTGTCGCGGGCGAGGACTTCGTCGCTCGCGCCCGGACGCTGCTGGCCGACGATCCCGTACATCTCGGTGCCGTGCACGGCCTCTGCTCCGTCGAGGGGGCCGATCGCGAGCAGGTGCGCCCGTCCGCCCGCGGCGGCGTGCGCGAGCGCGCCGCGCACTTGGGGGAGGGTGAAGGAGTAGTTCGTGAGCAGGGCGCTGCGGACCTGGATCGGGGTGCGCCCGTCTGCGTCGAACTCGGCGATGATCTTCTGCGCGCGGCTGCGAGGGATGCGGTTGCGGTGAGAGAACTCCGTGACGAGGTCATCGATGCTGCCGGGGTCGAAGTCGTCGCTCTTGTGGGCGACCCACCAGTCGGTCTCGCCGGTGGTGCTGCTGAAGAGGATGTCCACGTCTTTGTGCCGCCCCGCCTCGAGGACGTGCATGGGGTGGTCGACAAGGATCCCGTTCGGCTGGTTCTGGTCACCGACGACCGCGATCACGTCGTTGTCGACGCCGTGGGGTTCGCCGGGGTCAGCGGACTGCGTCTTGGCCATCGCTTCCGCTAGCACGTACGGGTCGATCTCGAGCAGCTTGTCGGGGTCGTCCTGAATGCCGAGCGCGGTGACCACGGCATGGGCGCGTTCTTCGGCACCCCAGGCAGGAACCTGACGCGCCGGCATGCCGGAGAAGGCGGCGAGATGGTGGTACAGCCCGTCGGCCGAGGGTGCCGCGAGCAGACTGAGGAGAGAGAACGCGCCGGCGCTGTGCCCGGTGACGGTGACATTTCGGGGGTCGCCCCCGAACCGGGCGATGTTCACTTTCACCCACTGCAGCGCGGCGATGAGGTCTTGCAGACCGAGGTTCGTGGCCTCGGCCAGCTTGCCGCCGTACTGCGAGAGCGACAGAGCGCCGAAAGCACCCAGGCGGTAGTTGACGGATACCCCGACGACGCGACCGGTGGCTGCGAGGCCGGCCGCGTTGGAGGTGGTCTGCGTGTTGGAGCCGAGCATCCACCCGCCGCCGAAGACGTAGACGACGACCGGCAGAGGATCGTCACCGGCATCCTGAGGAGCCCAGACATTGAGATTCAGGCAGTCCTCGCTGAATCCGTTGTCCGCTTCGAGCCAACTGGTGTCGCCGGCCTGCAACGGTGCGGGGCCTTTCTGGTCGTAGGGCAGGTCGGGGTTGAAGGGCACCAGTTCGGGTGAGCGGAATCGTTCGGCGGTGGCGAACGGGATTCCGAGCCAGGAGCGGACGGGGTGGTCGGTGCTGAGGGGGGTGCCGGTGTCGGTCATGCGGAGTCCTTTCCGGAGGTTCGATCCGTGGGGGGATCGTTCGTCGAGTCGTCGGCGGAGGCTCGAAGGCGCGCCCAGTGGCGCAGCCGTTCGGTGATGGCGCGTTCGTATCCGCCGGTGGTGGGTTCGTAGAACGTCTCTCGGGGCATGTCGTCGGGGAAGTAGTTCGCGCCGGAGAACCCGGTGTCGGTGTCGGGGTCGTACCGGTAGCCCTTGCCATAGCCGAGGTCCTTCATCAGCTTGGTCGGCGCGTTCAGTATGTGCGACGGTGGCATCAGAGAGCCGGTGCGTTTCGCGGCAGCCCACGCTCTGTTGAAGCTCCGGTACACGCCGATGGACTTCGGTGCGGTCGAGAGATACAGCACAGCTTGGGCGATCGCGATCTCCCCCTCCGGGGAGCCGAGTCGTTCATACACGTCCCACGCGGCGAGGGCCTGCTGCACGGCCTGCGGGTCGGCCATCCCGATGTCCTCGTTCGCGAACCGGGTGATGCGCCGGGCGATGAACAGAGGATCTTCCCCGCCGAGGAGCATCCGCGAGAGCCAGTACAGGGCCGCATCCGGATCGGAGCCGCGCATCGATTTGTGGAGCGCGGAGATGAGGTTGTAGTGCCCCTCCTGGGACTTGTCGTACAGGGGCGCCCGCTTCTGCACCGCTGCGGCGAGGGTCGCCGTGTCGACAGGTGCCGGAAGGCTCTGGATCTGCTCGATCATGTTGAGCAGGTACCGGCCGTCTCCGTCGGCCATCGCTATGAGCGACTGTCGCGCGGCATCGTCGAGCGGAAGCGGCGCGCCGAGGAGGTCTTCGGCGCGCCCGATGAGGGTTGCCAGTGCCGCGTCGTCGAGTCGCTTGAGGACGAACACCTGGCTGCGGGAGAGGAGCGCGCCGTTCAGCTCGAAGCTGGGGTTCTCGGTCGTGGCGCCCACGAGCACGATGGTGCCGTCTTCGACGTAAGGGAGGAACGAGTCCTGCTGGGCGCGGTTGAACCGATGGATCTCGTCGACGAACAGCAGAGTGCCCTGCCCGATCTCGCGTCGCTGCTTCGCCGCGAAGAAGACCTTGCGCAGATCGGCGACACCCGAGAACGTCGCAGAGAGCGGCTCGAACGCGAGGTCGGTCTGCTCGGCGAGGAGCCGGGCGATCGTCGTCTTCCCGCATCCGGGCGGCCCCCAGAGCACCATCGACACGAGTCGATGCGCCTCGACCATGCGTCCGATCGGGGCGTCGTCGGAGAGCAGGTGATCCTGACCGACGACATCGGCCAGAGAGCGCGGTCGAAGCCGATCCGCCAGCGGCCTCGTGTCGTCGTCCGGCTCGAACAGCGATGGTTGCCGGTCCGTCATGAGTGCCTCGCCTTCCGGGCGCCCGGCCCTTGTATGTACCGTCGTACGTACTAAACTGCGTACCAGTGTACGCACGGGGTCGGACAGAGGAGAGATATGCGCAGAGGAAAGCCCAATGATCCGGGTCGCCGTGACCGCATCCTGCTCGCCACGCTCGAGATGATCGCGGCTCACGGTGTCGCAGGCGTCTCGTATCGCGGGGTCGCCGCGCACGCGGGCGTGCCGCTGGGCTCGATGACCTACTACTTCCCGAGCCTCGAAGGCCTCATCGTCGATGCGTTCGACTCCACCCGCACCCACCTCGAGCCCCGCTATGCCACACCGCTGCGAGAGGCTCGAACCCCCGCAGACGTGGTCGATGCGCTCGTCGACGCCACGGTGGGGGTCACCAGCCCCACCCTCGATGACATCCGCCTGTACGCCGAGGTCCGCCATCAGGCCGCCCGGAACCCGAAGATCGCCGCCGTGTTGCAGGCCGTCGAGGACGATTCCCTCGAGATGCTCGCGCCGGTGCTTCCGACCCCGACCGCGCTCGCCGTCAATGCCATGCTGTGGGGCTGGTGGAGTCACCGCCTCGCGCATCCCTCGACCGAGCTCGACGAACCCACCGTCCGTCGGTCTTTCGAAGCGCTCGTCACGCTTCCCGCTTCCGACCACCCATTCCACACGAAGGCGCGACAGTATGCCTGACACGATGCACGCCATCCGCCTGACCGGTCCCGTCGACGTCGACGGGCTCACCGTCAGCGAGGTCCCGGTTCCCGATGTACGCCCCGGACGGGTGCGGATCAGGGTGCGGGCTTTCGGAGTCAACGAATCCGAGGTCACGAGCCGCCGGGGCGAGTCAGGACCGGACTTCTCCTTCCCCAGAATCCTGGGCATCGAAGCTGTCGGCGTCGTGGATGCGGTGGGCGACGGCGTCGACCTCATCCCCGGGCAGAAGGTCGCGACCATGATGGGCGGCCTCGGGCGTTCCATCGATGGCAGCTACGCGGAGTGCACGGTCGTCGACGCGACGAACGTGATCCCCTTCGACTCCGACCTGGATTGGGGCATCGTCGGGGCGCTGCCGGAGATGCTGCAGACCGCGCACGGAGCGATCACCACCGGGCTTCACCTGCAGGCAGGCCAGACCGTGCTCATCCACGGCGGCACCTCCACCGTGGGGCTCACCGCCACGGCGATCGCCCACCACCTCGGCGCCACCGTGATCGCCACCACGCGGAACCCCGACAGTGCCGCTCTCCTTTCGAGCGTCGGAGCCGACCATGCACTCGTCGACGACGACACCCTTGCTGACGCGGTCCGCGCGATCGCCCCAGACGGCATCGACGGCGCCCTGGAGTTCGTCGGAGCCACCTCGCTGCCCGAGGTTCTCCCCCTCATCAAGGCGGGCGGCACCGCCTGCTTCGTCGGAGCGCTGAGCGGCGCGTGGACGATCTCGGACTTCGACCCGTTCACCATTCCCACCGGAGTCCGGCTCACCAGCTACGCCGGCGACGCCAGCGACCTCCCTGCCGCCGCACTCGGTGAGTATCTCGATGCGATCGAGTCCGGCGCTCTCACGGTCGTCATCGCGGAAGTCCTCACGGGGCTCGAGAAAGTCGCAGACGCGCAGCGCGATGTGGAGTCGAGGCACCAGCCCGGAAAGTACGTCGTGACCCTGCCGACCATGTGACGCCGCGACCGCTCACGAACGACCGTGAACGTGACCACGAGCACACCCGACGTAGGCTGGAGACGACGGGAGGTGAGTATGTCGCTGATCAGCGTCGCACGACGAGTGCGGAGTCCGCGCACGCTCACCCGCACCGTTCTGGCGGTCCTCGTGGTCTCGGCGGCGATCATCGCCGGGCTGCTGGCGATGCATTCGTTCAACTCGCACGCGACGACCCCCGGCCACCACGATGCTGTCGCCGTCAGCTCGCAGTCCCAGGCGCCCGGCGACCACCACGACGTCTCCTCGGCCGTGCAACTGCCCGCCGCGCCGATGTCGGACGCGGGGTGCGCGACCTGCGGGGCCGCCGACCCGATGACGTGGATGGCCTGTGTGCTCGCGCTCCTCGTGGCCACGATCCTGTTCACACGGATCGCCGTCGGCTGGCGGCACGCCACGGTGGCCTCGATCCTCGCCGGCTCGACCACGCACCCGCCCGCCCGAGCACACACTCTTCCGACACCCCCCTCTCTCACGGTTCTCTGCATCAGTCGCACGTGATGACTCGCGAGCCCGCTCTGCGGGCTGCGCATTCTGGCACCGGCCGCGGGCCGGGCCTCATCACCGACCCTTGGAGAACACTCATGAAGATCCGACCTGCGGCGACCGCCGCACTCACTCTCACCGTCCTGCTCACGCTCACCGGCTGCGTCGGGAACACAGGTTCCGACGACGGCATGGAGGGCATGGATCACGGCGGCAGCTCATCCGCACCGGCCGACATCGCGGACGTGAATGACGTCGACATCATGTTCGCCACCATGATGAAGGAGCACCACGCGCAGGCCATCGACATGTCCGATGTGCTCCTCAGCAAGCAAGGCGTCGACGAACGCGTCGTGGCACTCGCTGAAGAGATCAAGGCCGCCCAGGGGCCCGAGATCGAGAAGATGGACCGATGGCTCGACGACTGGGGCGCCGACGACTCCAGCATGGAGGGCATGGATCACGACGGCGGCATGATGTCCGAAGACGACATGCGGGCCCTCGAGGATGCCTCGGGCGCCGATGCGGGACGCCTGTACCTCGAGCAGATGATCGAGCACCATGAGGGCGCTGTCGACATGGCGCAGGATGAAGCGGACAACGGTAAGAACGTTGACGCCGTCACCCTGGCCGAGACCATCATCGCCGCGCAGACCGACGAGATCGCCACGATGAAGGAGATCCTCGCAACACTGTGATCCAGAGCGGGGCGCGGGGTCTCCCGCGCCCCGCTCGTCGATCCGTTGCGCACATCATCATGCGAAACCTCACCTCCTTCACGCGCCCCACCGCCTCCCGACCTGGTGGCGACGCCATCCCTCGCACGTCGTCACGACCGGCCCGACTCGCGGCCGTCATCGGCGGCCTGACTGTCGCCCTGACCACCGTTCTCCTGACCGGCTGCGCCACTGCAGCCGAGCCCACCACCGGGCGCGATCACGCCGCGACCGTCGACCACGTCCATGCGATCGTGCCCGACCCGACGGGAGACGGGTTCCTGCTGGGCACCCACAACGGGATCTACACGGCTACGCGCGAGGGCGACCTCGGCAGCCGCATCGAGACCACGGACTTCGACGCGATGGGGCTCGCCGCAGTCGGAGACGTGCTCCTCGCATCCGGACATCCCGGGCAGAGGACTCCCGCCGAGCTCGGCACGCCCCATCTCGGCATCATCCGCAGCGATGACAGCGCTCGCACATGGTCTGCGGTGTCCTTCACAGGGGAGAAGGACTTCCACGTCCTGGCGGCGGATGCACACGGCTCCGTCTTCGGCATCGCCTCGGACTCGATCGAGCTGCTCCGCAGCGATGACCTCGGTGTGACGTGGTCGCCGGTCGGAGAGATCCTCGCATTCAGTCTCGTCGTCGACGCGTCGGGGCGACTGATAGCCGCCACCCCTGACGGGCTGCAGCTCAGCGACGACGGCGGCGCCACATTCGAGGCCCTGCACGACGCCCCGCCGATCTTTCTCCTCGCCGCCTCCCCGGACGGCTCGCGACTGGTCGGCGTGGGCGGCGGCGGACAGAGCTGGACAGCGGCAGACGTCGACGCCGAGTGGGCCGCGGTGGGCGCCGCCCACGGTTCCGCGCAAGCGATCACGATCACGGACGACGGAGACATCATGATCTTCGATGACAGCGGTCTCACCGCCCTCCGAGACTAGATACCCGCGAGCGTCGCACTCCGACACCTCATCCTCAAAGGATGAAGTGTCGGAGTGGAGCGGTCGCTGCGCTGGTACACCGGACGCATGACGAACCGGCCGAGCGCCCGCCCGAATCGACTGTCTGAGGCGTGGGTGCGTGCGCTCACGCGCATCGTGTACGTCTGGGCGTGGGTGCCCACGAACGTGCACAACCGCATCGCCGCATTCGAGCGGCTTCCCGGGCCCGGACGGATCGGTGGCATGGTGCCCGGTGCTCCGCCGAACCGCGCCTGCATGCTCACGGAGTACATCCAGCCCGCAGAACGCATGGTGGCGTGCCCCAATCAGGATGTCGCATACGGGGTGGGCTCACTCGACCCGCAGACGTCGCCCGTCGTCATCCAGGTGCCCGACTTCGGGCCGCGATTCTGGGTGTATGAGCTCTGCGACCAGCGCACCGACGCATTCGCCCGACTCGGCGCGATGTACGACTCCGCCCCTGGCCACTACCTCGTCGTCGCCGAGGACTGGTCGGGCGATGTCCCGGATGGGATCGTCGACGTGTTCCGGCTGCCGACCCGCATCGGCATCTGCATCCCCCGGGTGTTCTTCGCTGACACGGAGGAAGACCGCGTGGCGGTGCAGGATGTGCTGAACCGGATCGATGTGTACCCGCTCGCGGAGTACGACGGCACGGAGAAGGTCCGCGACTGGTCGTCCATTCCCGAGTTCCCCGCCCCACCCAGTGACGGCGGCGAGGTCGCGTGGGTGGACCCCGCCGATTTCATCGAACGTCTGCAGGACGTGCTCAGAGAGGTTCCCGCGCGCGAGGGCGAGGCCGCGCTCTACGCCCAGGCTGCGGACCTGGTGCGGGCGGCACAGACCCCGGGGCTCCGTGCCGCCATCCTCGACGAGGCCGCGCGCACCGAGGCAGAGGTGGTCGCGCCTCTGTTCGAGTTCCGCAACTACGGCATAGCGCTGCCTGGCGGCTGGACGACCGTCGACAACAACGCGGACTTCGGCACCGACTACCTCACCAGGACCGCGATCGCCCGATCGAACATCTTCACCAACGCTCTGCGCGAGACGCGCTACTTCTACTTGGACCTCGACGACGACGCACACCGCCTCGACGGTGCCAACGACTACGCGATCACATTCGCCGCCGACTCTCTGCCACCCGCGCTCGGCTTCTGGTCGCTCACCGTCTACAACCAGGAGCACTTCTTCGAGCCCAATCCGATCGACAGGTACTCGATCGGCACCAAGACCCCGCGCTTGCAGCTCGATGACGACGGCGGGCTCACCATCACTGTCTCGCGAAACGATCCGGGCTCTTCCGCCAACTGGCTTCCGGCTCCCGCAGGCGAATTCAGTCTGTACCTGCGCCTCTATTGGCCCGACCAGGCGGCTGTCGACGGCTCGTGGAGTCCGCCGGGAGTCGAGCCGGCCTAGAGACCGGCCTTCATCGTGTCGCCATGCATCCGGCCGACCGACGCCCTCATGAGGTCCGGGGGAGTGGGTCCTGGAACCGGGTGGGCTCGCCGGCCCCTCACCCGTTCGCCACGATCATCGGCGCCTCGCGTCCCGGCGCCTCGCGTCCCGTCTGCGGGGCGAGCGCGCTCTGCACCGTCTGGAGTCCCTCGCGGGCAGAGGCGCCGATGATCGTGGTGCCGCTTACGAGGCGGCGACGGCTTCGCGGACAGCGTCGACCGGGGCGGTGGTCGGGCGTCCGATGAGCGTACGGAGGTCATCGCCCTCTACGAGCATGTCGCCGCGCTCGAGGCCCTTGTCCGAGTCGGCGAGAAGCTCGGCCAGAGGCTCCGGGAGTCCGAACGAGGTGAGAGCACCCACGTACTCCGAGGCGGGAAGGTCGTTGTAGACGACGGTGGTCCCGGTGGCGGCGGTGATCGCCGCGGCGAACTCGGTCAGGGTGAAGGCGGTGTCGCCGCCGAGCTCGTAGACCTTGCCGGCCTGGTCCTCACCGAGTAGAACGGCCACGGCGGCCTCCGCCAGATCGCGGCGGGTGGCGGCGTTGACGCGTCCCTCTCCGGCAGCCCCCAGCAGTACGCCCTGGGCGAGGGTGCCCTGGATCTGGTCGGTCCAGTTCTCGAAGTAGTAGCCGTTGCGCAGCACCGCGTAAGGGACTCCGGCGTCGGCGAGGATGTCCTCGGTCGCCTTGTGGTCCACCGCCAGGATGCTCGGGCTGGTGTCGGCCTTCGCACCGCTCGTGTAGGCGAGCAGCTCGACGCCCTCCTTCTTCGCCGCCTCGATCACGGTGCGGTGCTGGGCCGGGCGGTCCTTGCCGACCTCGGAGCTGGCGATCAGGAGCACCTTGTGGGCCCCGGCGAGAGCCGCGGCGACAGAGGCCGGGTCGTCGTAGTCCATCGCCACGACCTTGACGCCCTTGGCGGCGTAGTCGTTCAGCTTCTCGATGGAGCGGCCTGCGGCGATGATCTCGCCTGCGGGTACGTTGCGCTCCAACAGCACGTCGAGGACGTGGCGGCCGAGCTTGCCGGTTGCTCCGGTGATGACGATGGTCATGGTGATTCCTTCTGTCGATGATCGAACACGTTCACCGGTCACAACCACCCGCCATCGCGGGAACTTCCCAGAAGAGAGTACGCACTTTGAAGTAAGGTGCATATATGACGGTTAGTACTTCTGAGACTGCACCCCTCGCTGACGTCTTCGTGGCGGGCTGCCCCAGCCGGACCGTCTTGGAACACGTCACCAGCAAATGGGGTCTGCTCCTGCTGATCGCACTGGCGGAAGGCGAGCAGCGCTGGAGCGCCCTCCGCCGTCGCGCGGACGGCATCAGCGAGAAGATGCTCGCGCAGACCCTGAAAACTCTCGAACGAGACGGTCTGATAACCCGCAGAGCCCAGCCCACCATTCCCGTGCGCGTGGACTACAGCCTGACCGACCGCGGGCGTGAGCTGAACGCGATACTCGTTCCACTCGCGACCTGGGTCGTGCAGAACGCCGACGACATCCTCGCCGGACACAACCCCGCGGCGGCCGTAGAGGACTGACGCCGGCCGAAGAGCTCTGCGGATCCGCGCTTCCGAGGCGGCTGCGCGCCGCGTGAGTCCTCGCGCGAGAGGATGGTCCGGTGCCGATCTCCTCCGACCGCCCGGATTGCTTCCGCCTGCCGACCGTCGACGCGGCGGCGATCCGGACGCACCCGGATCAGCTGCACCTCGTACCGCCGGACAGCGAGACCGACGCGGCAGCGATCATTGAGAGCCATCGGCAGGTTCGCGCCGCGCGTGGCAGGAGGGACGCGTTGGGGTGCCTCGTCCCCATCGCCGGCGGCGTTCTCATCGCGGCCGTTACTGTCGCGGTGGCCGTATCGCTCCGACTGCCCTTCGGTGAAGCGGCTGCCATCGTCGCCCTACTGTTCGTCGCCGGCGCGATCCTGACCGCGATCATCACCACGCGCGCGACTCCGGCCGCTCCCGTCCCGAAGCCCTTGCCATCCGTGTTGGTGCATCCGTGGGTGGAGGCCGGCGCTCCGGCGGATCTGCCCGCTCGGGACATCGTGCTCGCATCGCGGGTGTTCGACGAGCGTGACCGTACAGAGGCCGATCTCCGGAAGGCCCGCGCCGACGCGCAGCTCACCGACGAGGAACGATACGTCTCCCCGGGCGATCGGTCGACCTGGTTCTACGGCCCGGAGGACCTGCCCCGCCTCGAGCGCGCGGCGGACGATGCCCGTAAACAGACGCATGATGTCGCCATCAGACTCGGGATCGTCCTCGTGGAGGACGATGGCGGGGACTCGCCGCCGGAAGTCTGACGCCCCCGACGGCACACCCGGCAGCGGATAGGGTTCACAGCATGCGCATGCTGGGTGGACTCGTCCTGTGGGTCGTCGCGACCCTGCTGGGCCTCATCGCCGCTGCGGGACTCGCTGGTGCAGGGCTGGGGTGGGCGAATGGGTTCATCAAGCGCAGCTTCTGGGAAGACGTCGAGAGCGAGATCGGCATAGGGCTCTCGGTCTTCGGTCTCGTGGGCTGGCTCGTTCTGCTCGGTCTGTCGGCGCTCACGATGCGCGGCGGAGGTCAGGCTCCGTCCAAGCCAGCCCGAGTGACCGCATCGGTTCTCGTCGTGCTCAGTTTCGTCGTCGTCCTCGTCGCGTGTGTCGTCTCCATCGGCTGGCCGGAACCCGCGAGCGAGTATCCGCTTCCGCCCTGGAACCGCGCCTGAATGCGCCTCAGGCGATGTAGATCTTGCGCAGCGTCTCGGTCACCGTCCACGCGGTGCGCTGTCCGGCGGCGAGTCGCACGACCGACCCGGGACCGACCTCGATCGCGGGCAGCGCCGGCTCGACGAAGTCGATGCGGGCGCGACCGGACAGCACGACGAACACCTCGTCGACCTCGACATCGGATGCGGTGCCCGGGGTCATCTCCCAGACGCCCACCTCGACCTCACCGAGCGTCGCCAACGCATGCACGGCCGTCGTCGGGCGACCGATGAGCACGTCATCCGCCGGCAGTGACTCATGGGTGAGGGGCAGCGTCAGCGCATCCACTCCGGTTCCGGGTGCCAGATCGCTCACGAGTCGAAGCCCATGCCGACGGCGTCCAGCGTCTTGAGGAACAGGTTGCGCTTGCCCTCGTTGTGATCGGCCCGGTCCATCGCGGCGCGCACGAGATTGACGCCGATCGAGGCGACGGGCTCGGGTGGGAACGGGATCGGCTTCTCGCGCACCATCGCGAGCTCGGTGCGCTCGGTCGGCTCACCCGACAGGGTGTCGAGCATGACGTCGGCGGCGAAGCGGGCAGCGCCGACGCCGAGACCGGTGAACCCGGTGGCATAGGTCACGCGACCCTTGCGCGCGGTGCCGAAGAACGCGCAGAAGCGGCTCGACGAGTCGATCGCTCCGGCCCATCGGTGAGTGAAGCGCAGCCCCTCGAGCTGCGGGAACGTCGTGAAGAAGTGCGAGGCGAGCTTGCGGTGGCTCTCGGCGCGGTCCTCGTACTCGGGGCGCACCTTGCCGCCGAAGTGGTAGACCGCGTCGTATCCGCCGAACAGGATGCGGTTGTCGGCCGTGAGGCGGTAGTAGTGGAACTGGTTCGCGCTGTCGGCGAGGCCCTGCCGGTTCGACCACCCGATCGACGCGAGCTGCTCGTCGGTCAGCGGCTCGGTCATGAGCACGTAGTCGTAGACGGGAACGGTCATCAGCCGGTTGCGCTTGAGCAGCGAGGGGAAGACGTTCGTGGCGAGCGCCACGGCATCCGCTCTGACCTGTCCGCCGTCGCGGGTGACGAGCGCGATCGCAGTCGACCCGTCGCCCTCGACGGAACGCACGAGCGAGTTCTCGTAGATCTCCACGCCCAGCTCGACCGCCACTCGCGCCAGCTCGAGACCGAGCTTGGCGGGGTGCACGAGCGCGCATCCCTCGCGCTCCCATGCCCCGGCGAGGAAGGTGGGTGAGTGCACCTCGGCCTGCACGGCCTCGCGGTCGAGGAATCCCTCCTCGTCGCGCAGCCACTCCACCTGATGCGGTTCGACGGCGACGGCCAGCTGCCCGGTGCGCTCGAAGTCGACGTCCATGCCATAGCGCTTCACGGTCTCTTCGATGTCGTCGAGGTTCTCGAGCCCCAGCTTCTCGAGGTGGTTGATCTCGTCGGGCCAGCGACTGAGGCCGTTCTCGTGCCCGTGCGTGAGGCTCGCCTCGCAGAAGCCTCCGTTGCGGCCGGATGCCGCCCACGCGATGCGCGACGCCTCGAGCAGGACCACACGGCGCTGAGGGTCGCGTTCCTTCGCGCGCACCGCGGTCCAGAGGCCCGCATACCCGCCACCGACGATGGCGAGGTCGGCCGTGATGCTCTCGGTGAGCGTGGGGTGCGAGACGCGCTCGACGTCATCGAGCCAGAACACGCTGAGGGCGGTGTCACGCAGTGAGGCGTCGATCACGGCATCCGCGGGCCGGCGACGTTCGAAGACCGTGGTTCCCATGGTGTTCTCCTGGTTCCGGGCCGCGCCTCAGCGCGTGCCCCAGTTGTAGAGGTCTTTGTAGAGGCCGGCGTAGAGCAGGCTCTCGGTGTGCGTGATGCCGGGGATCGTGCGGATGCGGGTCGCGATCAGATCGAGCAGGTGGCCGTCGCTCTCGCACACCGCCTCGACGAGGATGTCGTAGGTGCCGAGCGTGACGACGACGTAGGCGAGCTCGGTGATCTTCGTCAGCTCCTCGGCGATGAGCCGTGGGTCGCCGGTGACACGGATGCCGATCATCGACATGCGATGGAAGCCGAGCTGCATCGGGTCTGTCACCGCGACGATCTGGATGATGCCGGCCTCGGTCATCCGCTGCACGCGCTGACGCGCCGCAGCCTCGCTCAGCCCCACCTCTCGGCCGATCTCGGCGTAGGGCCGTCGACCGTCCTCCTGCAGGAGTTCGACGATCCGCTTCGAGATATCGTCGAGTACGGGCTGCTTCGGTGCGGTGCTCATGTGTCGATATTGACAGGAGCAGCGCGGACTGGCAACTGATTCCGTCGTCGAGATCACTCCACTCTTCTGTATTCGTGATCTGATCGCTAGCATGGCGAGCATGGCGACAGAACTTCTCCAGAACTTCATCGGCGGGCGGTACGTTCCCGTGAGCGGACAGACACGGATGCCGCTGATCGACCCGGTGACCGAGGAGACCTACGGCGAGCTGCCGGTCTCGGACGCCTCGGACGTCGACGCGGCGTATGCGGCAGCGTCCGCGGCGTTCCCGATCTGGCGCGACACCACCCCGGCCGACCGCCAGCTTGCGCTGTTCCGCATCGCCGACGAGATGCAGGCGCGCGCCGAGGAGTTCGCCGACCTCGAGTCGCAGGACACCGGCAAGCCGCGCGCGACTCTCGTGGCAGACGAGATCCTGCAGTCGATCGACCAGCTGCGATTCTTCGCCGGAGCTGCGCGCAGCCTCGAAGGGCGGGCTGCGGGGGAGTACCTCGCCGGTCACACCTCGTTCGTGCGGCGCGAGCCGATCGGTGTGATCGGACAGGTGACCCCCTGGAACTATCCGCTCAACATGGCCGTATGGAAGATCGCCCCGGCGCTCGCCGCGGGAAACACCGTGGTGCTCAAGCCCGCCGAGTCGACGCCCCTGACCACCCTGCTGCTCGCCGAGATCGTCGCGCTCCACACGCCCGCCGGCACGCTCAACGTGGTGCTCGGCGACCGCGACACCGGAGTGGCACTGGTCGAGCATCCGACGCCTCAGATGGTGGCCATCACCGGGTCGGTGCGCGCCGGGATGGCCGTGGCGCGATCGGCGGCGAACGACGTCAAGCGGGTGCACCTCGAGCTCGGCGGCAAGGCCCCGGCGATCGTGTTCCCCGATGCGAACCTCGACAAGGCGGCATCCGGCATCGTCTCCGGCGCCTTCTTCAACGCCGGGCAGGACTGCACCGCGGCCACCCGTGTGCTCGTGCACGCGTCGGTGCATGACGAGTTCGTCGCCACGCTGGTCGAGAAGGCGAAGACGGATGCCCGCACGGGCGCGCCCCAAGAGGAGGGAGTGCTCTACGGCCCCCTCAGCAGCGCCGCCCAGCTCGCTCAGGTGCAGGGTTTCGTGGATCGTCTGCCCGCGCACGCCAGGATCGAGACGGGCGGTGCGCGTCAGGGGGAGAAGGGCTACTTCTTCGAGGCCACTATCGTGTCGGGTCTGCACCAGGACGACGAGGCCGTGCAGGGCGAGATCTTCGGCCCCGTGCTCACCGTGCAGGCGTTCGAGACCGAGGAGCAGGCGCTCGAGATGGCGAACGACGTGCCCTACGCCCTTGCGTCATCGGTCTGGACGACCGATCATGCCCGCGCGATGCGCTTCTCGCGCGATCTCGACTTCGGCTGCGTGTGGATCAACACGCACATCCCGTTCGTGTCGGACATGCCGCACGGCGGCTTCAAGCACTCGGGCTATGGCAAGGACCTCTCGCAGTACGGCTTCGACGACTACACCCGCATCAAGCACGTGATGTCGGCGCTGGACTGAGCGCGGTTGGCCGGATTCCTCGACTCGTATGACGCGATGTGTCAAGCTGGGCGCACGTCGAATCCGGGGGGATCAACTTGGCACGTCCACTCGCAGGGCCTCAGACCCTGCTCCGAACGCTCAACGGCCGTGCGATCCTCGAGACACTCGCGCGCCGAGGCCCACTCACCCGCGCCGAACTGGTCGCCGAGACCGGACTCTCGCGGACCGCGGTCACGCAGGTGCTGCGGATGCTCGAATCGTCGTCGGCGGTGGCCGCTGCGGGCGTCGATCGCGACACGCGGGGACCGGCAGCAGGGCGCGTCTCGCTGCATCCGCAGCTCGGACTCGCCGCCGCCGTGCACGTCGACGTGCACGCTGCCCACGTCGCGCTGGTCGACCCGACCGGAGCCGTCCGGGCAGAGAGCCACGCCGCCTTCCCCGTGCGCGGGGACCGCGTGCAGCACATCGCCGGGCTCATCGACGCCTGTCGACGGGCCGTGAGCGGTCCGCTGCTGCTCGCGGTCGTGGGCATCCCGGGCATCGTCACCGCCGACGGAGGCATCCGCGATGATCAGGGGCCCGACGGTGGCGCGTTCAAGAACGCCCTGTCCACGCGCCTCGACTGCCCGGTGCGGGTGGAGAACGACGTCAACCTCGCGGCGCTCGCTGAGCTCTCCGAGGGGGCCGGAGCCGCGCTCAGCAGCTTCGCGCTCCTGCTCCTCGACGACGGACTCGGGGCCGGCATCGTCATCGACGGCTCCCTGCACCGGGGGTTCTCGGGCGTCGCCGGCGAGGTCATGTACCTCCCGCAGAGTCCGCTGCCGATCGGCGCTCCCGTGCTCGGTGACGCCGTCGTGCGCGATCTCGCCCTCGCCAACGGGCGCGACCCCGAAGAGACGATCGACCAGCACCTCGACGCCGCCTCCGCCGGCGATCCTGCCGCACTCGCCATGGCCGCCGAGATGGGACGCAGGCTCACTCTGATCGCGGGCAGCATCGCCCTCGTCCTCGACCCCGAGGCGTTCCTCCTCAGCGGCACGGCCGCGCACCCGGCCCTGGCCGGAGCCGCGGCAGCTTTCGCCGAAGAACTCGCCCCGCAGCTCCCGCTCACCCTCCTGGTCTCGTCGTTCGGCCCGGAGGCGCCGCTGGTCGGAGCGGTCGGAGAGGCGGCATCCGCTCTTCGGGCGACCGTGTTCTCGCAGTTGCTTCCCGCATCAGACAGGAGTCGACGATGACCTCAGACCTCGCGGACCGCCTCGGCCTCGCGCCGGGAGCCAGGGGCGTGATCATCAACGCCGACGACTTCGGCATGTGCCACGCGGCCAACGTCGCGATCACGCAGCTGCTCGATGCCGGGCACATCGACTCGACGACGCTCATGGTGCCGTGCCCCTGGGCTCCGGAGGCGCTGTCCTTCGCGGCCTCGCGCACGGATCTCGACGTCGGCGTGCACCTCGTGCTCACGAGCGAGTGGACGGACTACCGCTGGCGTCCCCTCACCGGCACCGACACCACGCTCGTCGACGACGCGGGATACTTTCCCGCCGGCGTCCTCGCGATCGAAGAACTCGCGTCGGTCGACGACGTCACCGCCGAGATCTCCGCGCAGCTGCAGACCGCCCTGGATGCCGGCGTGGACGTGACGCACCTCGACAACCACATGGGGTCGGTCTACGGGGTGCTGACCGGGCGGGACTTCCTCGGTCCGGTCTTCGAGCTCGCCGCCCGGAACGGCCTGCCGTTCCGGCTGCCGCGCAGCCTGGAGGGAACAGGTGATGACCCGGCCCTGCAGGCGAAGCTCGCCGAGGCTTCGGCCGCCGCCGACGCCCTCGGCGTCGAGATCATCGACCGGCTGTGGAGCCACCCGTTCGAAGAGGCGCCGGATGAGTCGTACGAGCAGGTGAGAGACGGGTTCATCGCCTTGCTGCGCGCGGTTCCGGCCGGAGTGACCGAGATCTACCTGCATCCGATGGTCGACGACGACGAGCTGCGCGCGGCCGTGGACTTCGGCGCGGCCAAGCGCGGGCACGAATTCCGCCTGCTCTCCGACCCCGAGGTGCTGCAGGTGTTCGCCGACGAGGGACTGGTGCGACTCGGCTGGCGCGATCTGCGCGATCTGCAGCGGAGTCGGCGCGCATGACCTCGCTGACGACGCGACTGCGCGACCGACGGCTCGACGCCGCCCCGACCAGGGCTCAGGCGATCGCGTTCGGGGCCTCGGGGTTCCCGACCCAGCTCATGGCGCAGACGTTCTCGGCGTTCGTCGTCTACTTCTACGTCACCCACCTCGGCGTGGCGCCGGGCTGGGTCGCCGCGGCGATGATCGCGCACGGTGTGCTGAACGCGGTGCTCAACCCGGTCGTCGGGGCGCTGTCCGACCGCATCCGCACTCCGTGGGGCCGCCGCATCCCGTGGATCGGTCTCGGCATCGTGCCGCTCGTGGTCGCCTTCGCGCTGGTGTGGATGCCGCCGGAGCTGCCGACCGCCGGGCTCATCGCGTGGTTCCTCGTCGTGGTCGCGGTGTACGACATCGCCTTCGTCGTGGTCGTGCTCAACATCTCGGCGCTGTTCCCCGAGATCTTCCGCACGACCGATGAGCGGGCGCGCGGCAACGTGCCCCGACAGATCTTCGCGATCCTCGGCATGGTGCTCGGCACCGCCGGCGCGCCCGCGCTGTACGGCTCGATCGGCTGGCCCGGGATGGCCGTCGTGCTCTCGGCCGTCTGCCTCGTGCTGCTCGTCTGGTCGTTCTTCGGCGGCATGGTCGAGCGTCGAGTTCCGGAGGCGGCATCCGAGGCCATGCGCTGGGGAGACCAGCTGAAATACACGTTCGCGAACCGGGCGTTCGTGCCCTACGTGCTCGGCTCGCTGTTCATCCAGACCTCGATCGCCGTCATCCTCGCCGCCCTGCCGTTCTACGTGCGGTACTCGCTGGGGGCGGCCGAGGGCGAGGCGAGCCTGCTGCTGGGAGCGATCTTCGTGACCGCCATCCCGTCGATCGTGCTGTGGAGCGCGATCGTGCGCCGCACCTCACCCCGCGCAGCGTTGCTGTGGAGCGTCGCCGTGTTCGGCATCGCCGTGCTCGGCTACCTGCTGCCGTCGACCGTGCTCGCCGCCGCGCTGATCGGCGTCGCGGTAGGCGTCGGGGTCGGCGGTCTGCTGCAGCTGCTCGAGGTCGTGCTCGCGCAGATCATCGACGAGGACGCCACGCGCACCGGTCATCGACGCGAGGGTGCGTACTTCGGGGTCAACGGCTTCGTGGTACGTGGCTCGGTCGTGCTGCAGGCCGTCGTCGCGGCGGCCGTGCTCACGGCATCGGGCTTCGATGCCTCGCTCGGCGACGCGCAGCCGGAGGCCGTCGACGGCGGGATCCGCGTGATGGTCGCGGTGGTGCCGCTCGTCTTCGCCGCCCTCGCGTGGCTGTGCTTCTGGCTCTACCCGATCCGCACGCGCGATCTCTGACGTCGGTCAGGACGCGGCTCGGCGGGCCTCCCAGCCCGTGCGCACCATCTCGTCGACCGTGTACCGCATCTTCCAGTCGAGGTCGCGGGCGGCGAGCTCGCCGGTCGCGACGATGCGGTCGGGGTCTCCCGGGCGCCGGGGGCCGATCTCGGGGGTGAAGCCGATGCCCGTGACCCGTGCGACCGCATCCATGATCTGCTTCACGCTGAGGCCGTCTCCCGATCCGAGGTTGTAGGCGGCTTCGATCGGCTCTCCGCCGGCGAGACGCTTCGCCGCCGCGACGTGCGCGGCGGCGATGTCGCCGACGTGCACGTAATCGCGCACATTGGTGCCGTCCTCGGTGTCGTAGTCGTCGCCGTTGATGCGCGGCGTCTCTCCGGCGATGAGCTTCTCGAACACGATCGGGAAGAGGTTGTGCGGGCTCACGTCGTAGACCGACGGGTCGGCCGAGCCGACGACGTTGAAGTAGCGCAGCGACGTGTGGCGCAGCGGCCGGTCGGAGTCGGCGGTCGCGATCGCCTGGTCGCGCAGCAGCCACTCGCCGATGAGCTTCGACTCGCCGTAGGGGCTTGCGGGCTTCTTGGCCGTCTCCTCGACGACGAGAGCGACGTCGGGAGTGCCGAACACCGCGGCCGACGACGAGAACACGATGTTGGTGACGCCGGCGGCATCCATCGCCTCGAGGATCACCCGGGTGCCTTCGACGTTCTGCGCGTAGGTGTGCAGCGGACGCTGCACCGACACGCCGGCGTACTTGTAGCCGGCGACGTGGATGACGCCCTCGGCGTCGTGATCGCGCAGTGCCTTCTCGACGAGCTCTCGGTCGAGGATGCTGCCCTGCACGAAGGCGACGCCCTCGGGCACGAACGAGGCGACGCCGCTCGAGAGGTCGTCGAGGACGACGGGGGTGAGCCCGGCATCCGCCAGTGCGCGAACGACGTGCGAGCCGATGTAGCCGGCGCCGCCGGTCACGATCCAGGACATTGTGCTCCTCGGGGTGGGGAAGTGTTCAGTATCTCAGGTCGCGATCAGCGGACCCTGACGCGCGTCACGCGTCGCGGTGCGCTCCGGCCGACGGCGTGACGGTGAAGATCACGGGGGCGGTGAACCCGGAATCCGCGAACGCCGCCGTCACGGCATCCGTCACGTGCTGCACGGAGTCGTGCTCGATCAGCGCGATCGCGGCGCCGCCGAACCCTCCGCCGGTCATCCGAGCGCCCAGCGCACCGGCCGAGAGCGCCGTCTCGACCGCTGTGTCGAGCTCGGGGACGGAGATCTCGAAGTCGTCGCGCATCGACGCGTGCGAGGCGACGAGCAGGTCGCCGATCGCACGGGCACCCTCTTCGCGCAGCACCGTCACCGTGTCGAGCACGCGCTGGTTCTCGGTGACGACGTGCCGCACGCGGCGGAACGTCACGTCATCCATGAGCCCCTCGGCGCGGGGCAGGTCGTCGACCGAGACGTCGCGCAGGCTCTCTGCGCCCATGATCGCGGCACCGCGCTCGCAGGCGGCACGGCGCTCGCCGTATCCGCCCGTGGAGTGCGCGTGCTTGACCCTGGTGTCCATCACGAGGATCGCGAGGCCCGCTTCGGCGATGCCCACCTGCACGAGGTTCGCATCGAGCGAGCGGCAGTCGAGGAAGATCGCGGCATCCGGCTCGCCGAGCATCGACGCCATCTGGTCCATGATGCCGGTCGGGGCGCCGACGGCCTCGTTCTCGGCCTTCCGACCGACACGGGCGAGGGCTGTGCGGTCGAGCCCGGCGGCCCAGAGGTCGTTGAGCGCGGATGCCGTGGCACCCTCGATCGCGGCCGACGACGAGAGTCCGGCGCCCACCGGCACGTCGGAGGCGATGGCGATGTCGAGGCCCGTGCCGGTGGCGGCCGAGGCGGAGACGCCGTCGGCCTGCCGCAGCGCCCACGCCACACCCAGCGGATAGGCGGCCCACTCCGGCACACGCGGCGCGGTGCCGCTCGGGGTCGGGAACAGCTCGTCGAGGTCGTCGAGGGAGACCTCCACGGGCTCGTCGGCGAAGGTCGACGCGACGCGGATGCGGCGGTCGTCACGGATGCCGACGGCGGCGACCGTGCGGTGCGGGATCGCGAAGGGCAGCACGAATCCGTCGTTGTAGTCGGTGTGCTCGCCGATCAGGTTCACGCGTCCCGGCGCAGACCAGACGCCGTCGGGCGTGCGGCCGGTGAGGTCGGTGAAGAGTGCGCGCGCGGCGTCCTGTGTGGTGGTCATGCGGATGCCTCGTCTGCGGTCTGGTCGGAGAATGCGTTCTGGTCGTGGGCGGCGTCGGCCTTCGCGATGGCGTCGCGGATGCGGGCTGCACCCTGCTCGGGGGTGACCTCGGCGGCCCAGGCCCACATCGCGGCCTCGGACCCCGCGAGGAACTTGAGCTTGTCGGCGGCGCGGCGGGGGCTCGTCAGCTGCAGGTGCAGGCGCACGCTGTCGCGGCCGACGTTCACCGGGGCCTGGTGCCACGCGGCGATGTACGGCGTCGGGGTGTCGTAGAGCGCGTCGACGCCGCGCAGCAGGCGCAGATAGAGGGGAGCCAGCTCGTCGCGCTCGGCATCCGTCGTCTCGGCGAAGTCGGGAACATGACGGTGCGGCATGAGGTGCACCTCCAGCGGCCAGCGGGCGGCGAAGGGCACGAACGCCGTCCAGTGCTCGCCGCGGAAGACGACTCTCTCGGACGCCTGCTCGGACTCGAGGATGTGCTGGAACAGGTCGGGCGCCGTGCGGTCGATCGAGTCGAGCAGGCGCGTGGTGCGCGGTGTCACGTAGGGGTAGGCGTAGATCTGGCCGTGGGGGTGGGGGAGTGTGACGCCGATGGCTTCGCCGCGGTTCTCGAACGGGAAGATCTGCTGGATGCCGGGGAGCTTCGACAGAGCGGCGGTGCGATCGGCCCACGCCTCGATCACCGTGCGGGCGCGGGTCACCGACTGGGTGCCGAACGAGCCGGTGTGCTCAGGGCTGAAGCACACGACCTCGCAGCGTCCGACCGAGGTGCGGGTGCGACCGAGGCCGAGGGCTGCGAGATCGTCGAGCCCGCGCGGAGGGTTGCTGGCCTCGGGGGCGGCGCCGGTCGCCTCGGCGAGGGCGGGGCCGAAGGCCGGCGAGCGGTTCTCGAAGACGGCGACGTCATAGAGCGAGGGCACCTCGGAGGGGTTGGTCGGCGACTGCGGAGCGAGCGGATCGGCGTCGGCGCTCGGCATCATGACGCGGTTCTGGCGGTTCGCGGCAACCGTGATCCAGTCGCCGGTCAAGACGTCGAGGCGCATCGTCGCGGTCTCGCCGCGCGCGTCGAGGGTGCGGCTGTCGACGGCGCGGTCGGCGCCGAGCGTGGTGTCGCGGTCGTCGAAGTAGATCAGTTCGCGGCCGTCGGCGAGCGTCGTCGCGCGCTTGACGATGCCGGCAGAGAGGGTCTCGGTTCGCAACTCGGGAGATTCGGGCGTGTTCACGTAAACATGGTACGCACAGCGCCGTGGTAACGTCAACATTCGGACGTGATGGACGCGAAGGAGAGGTGCCTGCCGTGGATGACGAGCTCCTGAGCGCCCCGCGCAGCCCCCGTCGACGCCAGGCGCCTTCCGGCAGAGTCTCGATGGCGATGGTCGCCTCGCGCGCCGGCGTCTCGGGCCAGACCGTGTCGCGCGTCGTCAACGACAGCCCCCGCGTCGACCCCGCGACCCGCCAGCGCGTCGAGACCGCGATGGCCGAGCTCGGCTACCGCCCCCACCGCGCAGCCCGCGCCCTGCGCACCGGCCGCTCGCAGACCATCGGACTCGTCGTCACCACTCTCGCGACCGTCGGCAACTCGCGGATGCTGCAGGCCACCGCCGAGGCGGCGGCCGAGCGCGGCTACGCCCTGACGCTCGTGACCGCGGGTGACAGCGTCGCCGACGCGTTCGAGCGCCTCGCCGAGCAGGAGGTCGACGGCGCGATCGTGCTGAATGAGGCGTCGGCGCTGGTGCCCGCTGCCGATCGACCGCCGGGTCTGCGTCTCGTGGTCGTCGACGCCCCGGGGTCCGCCGATCTCGCCGTCGTGCACAGCGACCACGTCGGAGGCGCCGCCGCGGCCACCGCGCATCTGCTGGGCCTCGGACACGAAACAGTGCACCACCTCGCGGGTCCGGCCGACTCGTTCGCGGCTGCCGAGCGCGAGCGCGGATGGCGGAAGGCCCTCGCGGACGCCGGCGTCGACGCGCCGGCGATCGTGCGGGGCGACTGGACTCCCGAGGCGGGATTCGCCGCGGGTGACGCGCTGAGCGCAGCATCCGCCGTCTTCTGCGCCAACGACCAGATGGCGCTGGGCCTGCTGCGTGCGCTCGCCGAATCGGGGCGGCGGATTCCCGAGGATGTCAGCGTCATCGGATTCGACGACGTGCCGGATGCCGCCAACTACCGTCCGCCGCTGACGACGATCCGTCAGGACTTCGCCGCTCTCGCACACCAGGCCGTCGATCTGCTCGTCGCCGACATCGAGGGTGCCGCCGAGGGTGCGGCATCCGCTGTCGTGGTGCCCACGCTCTTGGTCGAACGCTCCAGCACTCGCTGACTCGCACTCGCGCGCTACCCGCAATCCGCTGCGGGGCCGCTTTCGCATCCGCTTTTCGATCCGGGGTCAATTTCGCACCTCAGTCGCGGTGCGGGGTCAAAAACGCATCTGAAACCGGCTTTTCCGAGGCTCTTTTGACCCCGCACGCGGCGGGCACGGGGCGCGCTCGCGGTGGGCAGGCGGCGGGCAACGCGGCG
>JAZBLP010000067.1:0-22885 GCA_037033305.1 Actinomycetota bacterium
CGTTGGCGCTGCGCACGATCGAGCCGATGTTCATGTCGTGCTGCCAGTTCTCGATCGCGACGTGGAACGGATGCCGCTTGGTGTCGAGGTCGGCGACGATCGCGTCCATCCGCCAGTAGCGGTAGCGGTCGATCACGTTGCGCGTGTCGCCGACGGCCAGCAGCTCGGGGTCGTACTGCTCCCCTGCGGGCCACTCGTCCTCGCCGCCGGGCCAGGGCCCGACCCCGTATCCGGGCTGGGCCGACGATCCGCCTGTCTCCGCTGCATCCGCGGGCGCCTGCTCATCCATCCAGCCAGGCTATCCGGCGTATCCGCGACGGGGATTTAGGTGTGCCGAAAACTCCGCTACGATTTCGGCATGCCTAAAAATCTTGCGGCGGAGGAGGACACCCTGCCCGCCCGCGCCACCGCCCCGCGCAGCCTCTGGCTTCTCGGGCCGGCCCTGGTCGCCGGCGTCGCCTATCTGGATCCGGGCAACGTCGCGAGCAATATGACGGCCGGTGCGCAGTACGGATACCTGCTGGTCTGGGTCGTGGTGGCCGGGAACGTGATGGCCTGGCTGATCCAGTACCTGTCGGCGAAGCTCGGCGTCGTCACCGGGCAGAGCCTCCCCGAGGTGCTGGGAGCGCGCCTCACGAAGCCGTGGGCCCGTCGGGCCTACTGGCTGCAGGCCGAGCTGGTCGCGATGGCGACCGATCTGGCCGAGGTCATCGGCGGCGCGGTCGCGCTCTACCTGCTGTTCGACATCCCCCTGCTGCTCGGCGGGATCATCACGGGGGCCGTGTCGATGGTCCTCTTGACGGTGCAGAGCCGCCGCGGCGCCCGCCCGTTCGAGTTCGTGATCATCGGCCTCATGGTGATCATCACAGTGGGCTTCGTCGCAGGCCTCTTCATCGCACCGCCGGATGCCGCCAGCATCGTCGGCGGTCTGGTGCCCCGCTTCGAGGGCACCGGATCGGTGCTCCTCGCCGCCTCCATCCTGGGCGCGACGATCATGCCGCACGCGATCTACGCGCACTCCTCGCTCACGCGTGATCGGTTCGGAGCCGCCGCGGCGCACGAGCCGACGGAGGCCGCTCGAACGGACATCTCGCGCATCCGTCGCCTGCTCACGGCGACCCGCTGGGACGTCTCGATCGCGATGGTGATCGCGGGCACCGTCAATCTCGGCATCCTGCTGCTCGCGGCCGCCAACCTGGCCGGCGTCGAGGGGACCGATTCGCTCGAAGGCGCCCATGCCGCGCTCGCGGCGGGACTCGGTCCTGTCGTCGCGACCTTCTTCGCGGTGGGCCTGCTGGCATCGGGGCTCGCCTCGACTTCCGTCGGTGCGTACGCCGGGGCCGAGATCATGCACGGGCTGCTGCACGTGCGCATCCCGCTGCTCGCGCGTCGCCTCGTGACCCTGATCCCGGCACTGGTGATCCTCGGCATCGGATTCGATCCCACGCTGGCGCTGGTGCTCAGCCAGGTCGTGCTCTCGTTCGGCATCCCCTTCGCGCTGCTCCCGCTCGTGGCACTCACCGCACAGCGTCGAACGCTCGGCATCTGGACGAATCGCCCCTGGACGACGGCGGCCGGCATCGTGGCATCCGTCCTGCTCATCGCGCTCAACGGCGCCCTGCTCTGGTTGGTGCTGACCGGCGCCTGACCCGCGCCCCGCGACACCGTCCGTGCGGCGCAGCCGCGCACGCGGAACCGCCCCGAGCCGGCACGGGAAGAGTCGGCTCGGGGCGGCGTTCTGTCACCGCAGGTTTCAGCGCGAGCGGAGGGTCTCCGTCCACTGCGAGGTGGCGCCGTCGGCGATGCGCCACCCGGGCTCTGGCACCGCGACGACGCTCACCTCTCCCGTGACCGCCACCTTGCCGTTGCGCGCCTCGACCTTCGCGCCGTTCACGTAGTAGCTGATGCCCTTCACGTTCGTCGGCACCTTCACCTCGTCGCGCGACGTGCCCGGCTTGTCGGTGAAGGCCGGAGCCTTCGGCGTCGTGGGCGTCGTCAGCACCGGCACGTGCGACCAGTCGATGTCACTCGCCAGGTAGAACGAGGTGTATGCCGGCTGGTTGTAGGTCGTCTGCTGGCGCGCGGTCTCGGCCCGGTACTGCACGTCGTGCATGAGGGTCGTGAGCTTGTGCGCCGTCGGCTCCGTGGTCGTGTAGAACCGCAGCGCGCTCGAATCGGCCGTGCGCACCAGCAGCTCCTCGCGCCAGTCGCCGAGCACATCGGCGACGAGCGACGGATTGCCCTTGGTGCCGTTGTTCGTCAGCGTTCCTGTGGCGGTCAGCACCGTGCCACGGGTCCAGTCGTCGATGGTCGGCGTCTGCGTGCCGCTGCCGTTCACGAGCTGCGCCGTCAGGTCGCCCGACCAGCGGATCGACATATTGGTGCCGGGCGTCTCGGCCTGCAGCACCTCGCCGGTCGCGCTCAGCAGCCCACTGCCTTCGGTGCCGCCGGGCATGCTCGACCACACCTCGATTCCCGGCACGTCCGGACGCACGTCGCCGATCATCGCCCGACCCGTGTCGCGGCCCGAGTACGCACCGAACAGCGACTCTCCCGTCGCGGCATCACGCATCACCGACCCGTACGGCGCGCCGGTGGCACCTTCATGGGCCGTCCAGATCTCCAGGCCCGGGCGGCTCGGATCGATGTCGGTCACGTGCATGGCGTCGCCGTGGCCCAGGCGCACGGTCGCGCCGGGGTCGGCGCTGCCCTCGGGAAGAACGTCGAACGAGCTGTACAGCAGGCTGCCGTCGTCGTCGATCGTCGCCGATCCGTACACGAGCTCCTGCCTTCCGTCGGCATCCACGTCGGCGAAGCTCAGCGAGTGATCACCCTGGGTCGTGATGGTGCCGAACTCGGGGTCGGTGCCGTCACGACCGTGCGGAGAGTCGTTGAACGGGTTCGACAGGGGCACATGACCGCTGTCCACATCCCACACCTCTTTCAGGCGCTTGCCGTCCCAGTCGAAGGCGGCGACGGTCGTGCGCGTGTAGTACCCGCGGGCGAAGACGGCGGACGGATGCTGCCCGTCGAGGTACCCGACACCGGAGAGGAACCGGTCGACGCGGTTGGCCGGCTCGATGCGCGACATCGCGTAGTCGCCCCACAGCAGGCCGTCGTCGCCCCGCTCGGTCGGATACGGGATCGTCTGCAGCTCCTTGCCCGTCGCGCTGTCGAAGACCGTGAGGTACTCGGGTCCGTCGATGATGAAGCCCTCGAACTCCCTCAGCAGATTGCGAGTACTGCGGCTCGGCGCGTAGACGTCGATGAACGTGGTGGCGAGCTCCTGCGCGGCCTCAGGTGACAACGGGTACTCGTGGGTCACGGGCAATCCCCACGCCTCTTCGAGAGTGGCGGGCCACTGTCCGGAGACGACCTCGTCGCGCTCGCTCCAGCCGAGGAACATCTCGACGAGGTGCTGCTCGTAGTCGGCCGCGCTGAGGCGGTAGTCGTCGTCGTTCGAATACCCGGCCTTGCGGTCGCCCTTGGGGAGAGTGATGTACGACTCGCTCGCCACCGTGCCGTCAGCCGCGTACTGTACGGACTTCGTCCCCGGACCGGTCTTCAGCATGGTCTCCGATCGGCCGTCGCCGTCGAAGTCGTAGACGAGGAACTGCGTGTAGTGCGCTCCGGCCCGGATGTTCACGCCGAGGTCGAGGCGATTCAGCAGCGTTCCGTCGAGCTCGTAGGTGTCGAGGTAGACCGGACCGGTGTAGCCGCGCTGCGAGACGTCCTTCGAATTCGACGGGTCCCACTTCACGACGTACTCGTACTGCCCGTCGCCGTCGACATCGCCGACCGAGACGTCGTTCGCCGAGTAGGTGTAGGCCTCGCCCTTCGGTGTCACCCCGTCGGCCGGCTTCTGCAGAGGCAGGTCGTAGTGGCCGTCGGCCCACGCGGTGACGGATGCCGAGGCGGATGCCGTCAGCTCGACGCCGTTCACGATCGGGACGACGGAGTACTCCGAGGTCGCCGAGCCGTCGGCATCCGCGTAGTTCGTGCTGTCGGTGACCGTGGCCAGCTTCGCGCCGTCGCGATAGACGGCGAAGTCGGGGCCGGCGAGACCGGTCGCAGTGGCGCCGGTGGCCTCGCTCGCGAGCAGTCGCCAGCTGAGGAACACACCCTCGGCCGTCGAGACCGCGACGAGCCCGCGGTCGAGGGACTCGAGTTGGGGTGCCCGCGCGCCGGGGTCGTGGCGACCCGCGGAAGGGGCGGCGGGTGACGCCGCCGCCGCGCTCTGCGCGCCTCCCGCGACGAGGCAGCCAGCGGCAGCCACCGCCACGAGGGCGCGGAATGATCGGTGTCGGATGTTCATCGTCGAAATCCTTCTCTGGGCGTGACGCCCGCTCGGATAGCGTTTTCCCGTGCCCGGTCGAAGCTACTCTCCGACTTCCGCATCAGTCAAGGACTCCGCCAGGATTGACACGATTCAGCGCGTGCGGGCCGGCGTCTCGAGACGGATAGGCTCGAAGGATGTCTGCCGAACCCGCGCGCCGCACCGTCCGCATCCTCACGTGGACCGCCATCGCGACAGGCGTGATCGGCGGTCTTCTCGTCGCCTTCCCGACCGTGCTGCCGTTCGGCGGCCCCTGGGTGCAGCTCGCACTGGGCATCGCGACGCTGGTGCTGGCCTTCCGTGCCCGCAAGGTCGGCATCGCCGAGATCGAGGGGTTCGACGGGCGGATCTCGCTCTTCGCCGCTCTGCTCGGCTTCCTCATCGTGTTCTTCGCCGGCCAGGTCGCCTTCGGCATCCTCGTCGACGTGGCGAACCCCTGAGCTCGACCGATCCCCTGATCTAGGCTGGACGAGTGGCATCCCCCGCAGCAGACGACTACCTGAAGACCGTCTACGCGCACACCGAATGGCAGGACGCACCGATCACCCCGTCGGTGCTCGCGGCGAAGCTCGGCATCGCCCCGTCTTCGGTGACCGAGATGGTCAAGAAGCTCGCGGCCGCCGGGCTCGTCTCGCACGTGCCCTACGGCGCCGTCCGACTCACGGATGCCGGCACCCAGCGTGCGCTGGCCATGGTGCGGCGCCACCGCCTGATCGAGACCTGGCTCGTGCAGGAGTTCGGCTACGGCTGGCACGAGGTGCACGACGAGGCCGAGGTGCTCGAGCACACGATCAGCGATCGCCTGCTCGAGGGCATCGACGCCCGACTCGGACGACCCCGGTTCGACCCGCACGGCGACGCGATCCCGGATGCCGCGGGCGTCGTCGAGCGCGAGCCCTTCGTTCTTCTCGCGAACGCGCCGGCCGGACACGTCGGGCGGGTGCTGCGTGTCGACGACCGCGACCCGGAACTGCTGCGCGCTCTCGAAGCATCCGGCGTCGTCGTCTCGGCGAGTATCACGACCACGGAGTCGGGCATCGAGCTCGACGGCGTCGAGACAGCGCTCCCCGACGGCGCCGCGGACGTGGTCTGGCTCAGCGCCTGAGAACCTCGTCAGAACCTGACACCTGCCCGTAACCGCGGGCCAATAGGCTGTGCACATGGCACACCGCGACAACATCGAATGCTGGCTGACCGACATGGACGGCGTGCTCGTGCATGAGAACGATGCCATCCCCGGTGCGTCCGAGCTTCTCGCCGGGTGGGAGCAGAACGACATCCCCTACCTCGTGCTGACGAACAACTCGATCTTCACGGCACGCGACCTCTCGGCCCGCCTCCGCGCCAGCGGACTCGTCGTGCCCGAGGAGCGGATCTGGACCTCGGCACTGGCCACGGCGGACTTCCTCGCGCAGCAGCTGCCCGGGGGTTCTGCCTTCGTGATCGGCGAGGCCGGAATCCTCACCGCACTGCACGAGGCCGGGTTCATCATGACCGAGACGAGCCCCGACTTCGTGGTCGTCGGCGAGACCCGCAACTACTCGTTCGAGGCGATCACCAAGGCGATCAGACTCATCATCAAGGGCGCTCGTTTCATCGTCACCAATCCGGATGCCACCGGCCCCTCGGCCGACGGCGTGATGCCGGCGACGGGCGCGATCGCGGCTCTCATCACCAAGGCGACGGGCAAGGAGCCGTATGTCGTCGGCAAGCCGAACCCGATGATGTTCCGATCGGCGCTCAACAAGATCGGCGCGCATTCGAAGAAGACCGGAATGATCGGCGACCGCATGGACACCGACATCATCGCCGGCATCGAGGCAGGCCTGCACACCGTGCTCGTGATGACAGGCATCAGCGACGAGGCCGAAGTCGAGAAGTACCCGTTCCGGCCTGACGAGATCGTCGACTCGGTCGCCGACCTGCTGCCGACGGTCACCGAGTCGATTCCGACGCTCGACGAGGACTGACGTGGGCGCGCTCGACGAAGGAGAGCGGGTCTTCGCAGCCGATGCTGCCGCCTGGCGCGCCTGGCTCGAGGAGCATCACGAGCGCACCGCGGGAGTCTGGCTGCTGAGCGTGCGCGGCAATCGAGCCGACGGCGTGGGATACGAGGATGCCGTGCGTCAGGCGCTGTGCTTCGGGTGGATCGACGGCCCAGTCCGCACCTTCGACGACCAGACCGTGGGCCAGTGGTTCTCGCCGCGGCGTCGCGGCAGCGGGTGGGCGGCGACGAACAAGGCTCGGCTGATCGACCTCGAGGCCGGCGGACAGCTGGCACCCGCCGGCATCCGCGTGCTCGATGCGGCGAAGGCCGACGGATCGTGGACTCTGCTCGACGGCCCCGAGGCGGGGATCGAGCCTCCCGAGCTGACGGAGGCCCTGGACGCGGTGCCGGCCGCCCGGCAGAACTGGGACGCCTTCCCGAAGTCGGTCAAGAAGTTCGGCCTGACGCACATCGCGATGGCGAAGCGTGCCGAGACGCGATCCGCTCGGATCACCAAGATCGTGGCGGATGCCGCGGAGGGGAAGCGCCCATGAACCAGTCCGACCTGCTGTTCCTGGTGACCTTCGTGATCCTCCTCAGCACGCTCACTGTATGGGTGGTGCAGTTCTTCCGCTCACGACGTCGTGGAGGTGGCGAAGGCGACGGTCGCGCCGGCTGGTGGGAAGGCCCCTGGGACGACGACGACCTCAAGCGCTGAGCGCCCCGGTCTCTCGATCAGCTCAGCGTCAGGCTGCGCACGCGATCCACGGGCTCCGGCATCCGCAGCGGACCCGCGCCCGGGGTGATCGTGCCGAGGATTCGGGCCTCCCGTGCTCCTGTGCCGCCCGGCGTCACCGCCGCGACGCCGTGCATCGTGCACCACCCGATGAGCGCGAAGAGGATGGCCTCCTTGCTGTCGACCGGGGCCCCGAGCTCGTCGGCGAGCACCACCTCGACGTCGGGGAGCGCATCACGCAGCCCCTGCATGATCAGCGGATTGTGACATCCCCCACCGGAGACCGCCAGGAATCCGATGCCGGCGGCGCGGATGTCTTGCGCGACGGTGCGCACCGTGAGCTCGGTCAGCGTGCGGACCAGGTCTGCCGGGGCGATGCCGGGGCGCGTCCGATCCACGTGCGCTCGGACGTAATCGAGGTGGAAGTGCTCCTTGCCGGTGCTCTTCGGGGCGGGAAGCGCGTAGTACGGGTCGGCGAGCAGGTCGGCGAGCAGAACTCCGTCGACGGCTCCGGTGCGGGCGATCGCGGCATCCGCGTCGTAACCACGGCCGTTCAGCGCCTCGGCGACCACGACAGCGTCGACCAGCGCGTTCGCCGGGCCGATGTCGTAGGCCGACAGACCGTCGGGACCGACCACCGTCATATTCGCGATGCCGCCGAGGTTGACCGCCGCCGAGACTCCCGCGCGTCCGCGCAGCAGCAGCTCGTCGAGGAACGACACGAGCGGAGCGCCGTGGCCACCGGCCGTGATGTCGCGGATGCGGACGTCGGAGACGACCGGCGCGCCCACTCGCTCCGCGATCCACGCGGGCTGACCGATCTGCAGAGTGCCGAGCGCGTGACCTTCGTCGACCCAGTGGAAGACGGTCTGACCATGCGTGCATACGGCATCCACTCCCCCGACGGCGTCGGATGCCGCGGCGGCGACCTCGGCGAAGGCCTGGCCTATCTGCGTGTCGAGCTCGCAGACCTCCGCGAAGGTCGTCGGCGCCGGGGGCAGCGCGGCGACCAGTCGGACACGCAGTGCGGGGTCATACGGGATGCTGTCCTCGTGCAGCACGGTGCCGCGCAGCGCTCCGTCGCTCTCGTCGAAGTCCACCACCGTGACGTCGATGCCGTCATGTGAGGTGCCCGAGAGCAGTCCGAGTACTCGCATGCGTGTTCCTTCCGTCGCTGAGCCGTCGTCGCCTGCTACGAGCGTAGGCCGCTTTTGTTAGGGAGGCGAACGGAAGGGGCAGATGTCCAGCATTCTGCGGACCGCGCGCGACATCGACAGGATGAACAGATGTGCGTGTCAGCAGAGATCGTCGCCATCCTCCTCGCCGCGGCCGGCATCTTCGTGTTTCTGAGCAGCTGCATCATCGCCGGCATTGTTTGGGGTGTCCACCTGTCCAAGGCGGACCGCGCCCGCGTCAGCGCAGGACGAGCGCTGCGGCGCCGATGAGAGGCCCTTCGTCGCCGAGCCCCGAGCGCACGACGCGCGTGCGGCGGGAGTACTCATGCGCGGCGCTCGCGGTGAGGGCCCGCTGCACGAGATCGATGTAGTCGGCCGACACCCGCGAGAATCCGCCGCCGATCGCGACCATGTCGAGGTCGACGAGGGTCGCCGCATCCGCGAGCGCTTCCCCGACTGCCTTGGCCGACCGTTCGATGGCCGCCCGGGCGATGGCGTCGCCGGCGGCGGCATCCCGAGCCAGGTCCTCGCCGGTGGCTCCGGTCCAGCCCTGCTGCTGAGCCCAGGCGGCGCTCGCGGGCCCCGAAGCGATCTCCTCGAGGGTGAGCCCGCCTTCGCGGCGCACCTGTCCGAGATGTCCGGCATTGCCGGTCGCCCCCGGGATGTACGCCCCGTTCACGACGAATCCGCCGCCCACGCCGGTCGAGACGACGATCGACAGCGAAGAACGGGCATCCTTCGTCGCACCGAGCCAGGACTCGGCGAGCGCGAGTGCACCACCGTCGTGACCGAAAACCGTGGGCAGCGCACGGCCGAGGAGCCCCGATGCGGTCGTGCGCACCGCATCCGCGAGACCGTACCCTCGGGCTGCAGGCATGTTCACGGGAAGGATCTGACCGACGTTGCGGTCGATCGGCCCGGCACTGCCGATGCCGGCGCCGACGAGCTCTGCATCGTCGGGAAGACGGGACAGCGCATGGGAGATCAGTGTCGCGATCGCGTCATCGAGCGACGCCGGAGTGGCATCCCGGCCCGTCGCCCGGCGGCTGCGACTTCCCCGCACGAGCGCGCCGTGCTCGTCGACGAGCGCGGCCTCCATCTTGGTGCCGCCGACGTCGACGGCCAGGGCGTAGCGGGTCACTGGGGGTCGAGTCCGAGGTCGTCGAGGTCGAAGGCGGCGCGCCATTCGAGGCCCTCGGCTTCGATCGCCGCCTGTGCACCGGTCTTGCGGTCGACGATCACGGCGACGGCGACGATCTCGGCGCCTTCCTTGCGCAGCGCCTCGACGGCCTTGAGCGCGGACTGCCCGGTGGTGGACGTGTCCTCGAGCACCACGACGCGCTTGCCCGTGACGTCTGCGCCCTCGATCTGGCGACCGCGGCCGTGGTCCTTCGGCTCCTTGCGCACGACGAACGCGTCGAGCGGCTTGTCTGTGGCGACTGAGGCGTGCAGCACCGAGTTCGCGATGGGGTCGGCACCGAGGGTCAGACCGCCGACGGCGACGACGTCGAGGTCGCCGATGAGGTCGAGCATGATGCGGCCGATCGCGGGAGCCGCGCGGTGATCGAGCGTGAGCTTGCGCATATCGACGTAGTACGTCGCCTTCTTGCCGCTCGAGAGTGTGAAGTCTCCGTGGAACACGGCCTCGTCCTTGATCAGGTCGAGAAGGGTCTGGCGGTCTGCGTCGAGTGCGGTCACGGCATCCAGTGTAGGAGGTGGGCTCTAGGCTTGACGCATGCGCTTGGCCACCTGGAACGTCAACTCCATCCGCACCCGTGTCACCCGCACCGTCGAGTTCGCCGTCAGGGAAGACATCGACGTGCTGGCGATGCAGGAGATCAAGTGCAAACCCGAGCAGTTCCCGTACGGGCCGTTCGAAGAGGCCGGGTACCACGTCGAGGTGCACGGACTGAATCAGTGGAACGGCGTCGCGATCGCGAGCCGCCTGCCGATCACCGACGTGCGCACGTCTTTCGACGGCATGCCGGGCTTCGCCAAGGGACATGAGGGTCCGGATGCTCCGCTCGAAGCGCGTGCGCTCGGCGTGCTCGTCGACGGTGTGCGCGTGTGGAGCCTGTATGTGCCGAACGGGCGCTCGCTCGGCGACCCGCACTACGCCTACAAGCTGCACTGGCTCGAGGAGCTGAAGAAGTCCACGGCGGCAGAGCTCGCGGCGAACCCCGATCTGCCCCTCGCATTGGTCGGCGACTTCAACATCATCCCTTTCGACACCGAC
Organism: Actinomycetota bacterium; assembly: GCA_037033305.1. GTDB lineage: Bacteria > Actinomycetota > Actinomycetes > Actinomycetales > Microbacteriaceae > Microbacterium. Next base: position 10,471 of record JAZBLP010000067.1, read on the forward strand.
AACGGCGACCCCGACATCGTCGAGGGCGTCTCGACGCACGTCTCGCCGCAGGAGCGTCAGGCGTTCTTCGATCTCGCCGACGCCGGCCTGACCGACGTCGTGCGTCCGCTGCTGCCCGAGGGCTACACCTACTGGGACTACCAGCGCCTCAAGTTCCCTCGCAATGAAGGCATCCGCATCGACTTCATCCTGGGCTCGAAGACGCTGGCGGATGCCGTCACCGGCGCGTCGATCCACCGCGAGGAGCGCAAGGGCGAGCAGCCCAGCGACCACGTCCCGGTAGTCGCCGAGTTCACCCTGGGCAGCGCCGATGAAGCCGACGACGATCTGCCGATGATCTTCTCCTGAGCACCAGCATTCGAAGGGGTCCCATGACCGTCCGCCTGATCGCGACCGATCTCGACGGGACCCTGCTCGACTCCTCGTCGTCGGTCTCGCGGCGTACCCGCGCGGCCCTTGACGCGGCCCGCGCCCGGGGCATCCACGTCGTGCCGGTGACCGCCCGTCAGCCGATCGGCCTGCGTGCGCTGGCGGGCGATGCGGGATTCGACGGTTGGGCTCTGTGCAGCAACGGCGCCTACGCCACGCATCTCGTCGACGGACGGATGCTGTTCGCTGAGGAGCTTCCGGCAGAGACGATCCGCACCCTGGCCGAGGCGCTGCGCGCCAGCGTCCCCGGACTGCTGTTCGCCAGCGTGCGTGAGGGCGGCGAGACGTTCGTCGCGCAGCACGGCTATGCCGAGATCGCCGATCTCGCCGACCACAAGCGCGATCCGCGCACGATGGGCGGCGTCGAGCTCGATCACGTTCTGGCGGCTCCGAGCCTCAAGCTGGTGATCCGGCATCCCGAGCTCACTCCTTCGGTGCTCTTCGACGCCCTGCGCGATCTCGGGCTCACCGGTTTCGAGGCCACGCTGTCAGGCGCGCCCTTCGTCGAAGTCATGGCCGAGGGCGTGACCAAGGCCACCGGCCTCGCCCGCCTCTGCGAGCACCTCGAGATCGACCGCCGCGACGTGATCGCCTTCGGCGACGCCCTCAACGACGTCGAGATGCTGCGCTGGGCCGGTCACGGGGTCGCGATGGCCGATGCGGACGACGTCGTGCGGGATGCCGCCGACGAGACGACGACCTCGAACGACGACGACGGGGTGGCACGGGTCATCGAACGGGTGCTCGGGATCGGCTGACCCGACGGCCATCTGCGCCGCTTCAGTCCTCGAACGTCCCGACCTCGGGCACCCGATCCGTGCGCCCGTAGCGCAGCAGCATCACACCGCTGTCGTCGGCGACCGGCGGCTCGATCAGTCGCAGCACCGACGGCATGGCACCGCCGTCGAAGACCTTCTTGCCGGTGCCGAGAAGAATCGGATAGACCCAGAGATTCAGCTCGTCGAACAACCCCTCGGCGAGCAGCGAGTGCACGAAGTCGATGCTGCCGATCACGTGCACCTCGTCGTGCTGCTCGCGCATCTCGGCGATCTCCGCGGCGAGATCCTCTCCGACACGCACGCTGCCCTGCCATGGCAGGTCGAGGTCGGCATCCCGCGTCGCCACGTACTTCGGCACCCGGTCGAAGAGCCTGCCGATCTCCCCCGACGCGCCGTCGGTGTGGTGGGGCCAGTACGAGGCGAAGATGTCGTAGGTGCGGCGCCCGAGCAGCAGCGCGTCGAGCCCCTGCATCCCCTGCGAGACTGTCGCTCCCATGCTCGATGACGGGTATCCGGCCTGCCATCCGCTGAACTCGAACCCGCCGGAGGTGTCCTCGTCCACACCGCCCGGTCCCTGTGCGACGCCGTCGAGAGTCATGAAGAGGTCGATCAGAATGCGTCCGGTCATCAGAGTGCTCCTTTGCACGCGTGGGGTGCGGTGGTCACATTATTCGCTCAATCGTCGCCATCTGCGAGGGGGTGCGACACATCCTCGCCCCACCGACCGAGGGCCTCGATCGCCTCACGCAACGCGGTGCCGCGCTCGGTGAGGGCGTAGGCGCGCGTGTTGTGCCGCAGGGGAAGCCGGGCCAGCACGCCCGCCTCCTCCAGCTCCCGCAGTCGCGTCGCGAGGATGTTCGTCGGCGCTCCGAGCTCACGCTGCAGATCGCCGTATCGCTGCGGCCCGTCGAGCAGCTTCTCGACGATCAGAAGGGCCCAACGCGCTCCGACGATGTCGAGGGCTGCCGCGAGATCGCTCACGCGTTCGAATCGGAGTCCGGCTTCATCCAGAACGGTGAGTAGTGGTAGCCGTCGGGGTCGTCGAACTGGCGCTGGTACATGAACGGGTAGTCGTCGGTGTCACCGACCCTCCCTCCCGCCGCGGCGGCTCGCTCGACGAGCTCATCGACGGCCTCGCGGCTACCCAGGTCGAACGAGACCGTGACCTTCGAGGGGGTGTCGGGGCCGCCGATCAGGTCGTCGGTGCCGCCGACGCTCGCATACATCTCGCGGCTGCCGAGCATGACGTACTGCTCGGGCGCGATCGCGAAGCACGACACGTTGTGATCCGACATCTCGGCATTGAGGGTCCAGCCGAGGGCGGTGTAGAACGCAGTGGCCCGGTCGACGCTCTCGACGGGACAGGTGATGAAGAGGCTCATGCGATGATACTTGCAAAATGCAAGTGACTCGTCAAGAGGGTCTTTCGTGGCGTCGCAGCCCCACCAGCGCGAGCACCCCGGCTCCGGCCGTGAGCGCGGCCACCGCCGCGAGACCGAACGCGGGGACGGATGCCGTCGCCACGGCGCCCGCGACGAGAGGGCCACCCGCATCCCCCAGCTCACGCCCGAGTTCGGCGCTGCCCATCGTGCGCCCCATGCGCTCGGGCGGGGTCGATGCGGCCAGGTGCGAGAACGCGATAGGGGTCGCGACCCCGACCCCGATGCCGGCGAGCAGCGCGGTGACGACGAGCGCCGCCGGAGACTGCGTGACCGCGGCGAGCGCGATACCGGCTGCGATCAGCGCGAGGCCGCCGACCGCTCCGGTGCGCACCGAGATCCGCCCTCGGTCGTGCGCGGCACCGACGACCGGCTGAGCGACGCTCGATGCGATCGCGAGCACCGTGACGATCGCCATGCTCCACACCGTGTCGAGCCCGGCCTGTCTCCCGAGCAGCGGGAGGAAACCGACCGCGACGGCCAGCGCACCGGTCGTCGCCGCCAGCACGAGGGTCGGGATGAGGAAGCCGGGCGCGATCAGCTCTCGACCGAGATCCACGAGAGTGACTCGTTTGCGGGGCAGCACGGCGACCCGAGGCACAGCGACCGCGACCCACGCTGCGGCGACGAGCCCGAGCACCGCGAGCGCCCACAAGAGCGCGGGCAGGCCGCCCCAGACCACGAGCACGGCGCCGATCAGCGGACCGAGGGCGTAGCCGAGACTCTTCCACGAGCCATAGCGGCCGAAGTACTTCCCTCGGGTGGCATCGTCGGTGAGCCGGGCGACGGCGGCAGACGACGACGGAGAGAAGGCGGATGCCGCGGCGCCCTGGCCGAACCGCCCGATGACGAGCCCGAGCATGCCCGGGACCACGGCGCCGACCACCGAGAACGCGGAGAACGCGAGGAGTCCGCCGATGATGACCGGGCGCACGCCCACCCGGTCGCTCAACGCGCCGAAGAGCGGCTTGAGCAGCACCTCTGCGAGGTCGTAGAGCGCGAGGGTGAGTCCGAACGCGAGCAGCGTCCACCCGATGTCCTCGGTCTCCGCTCCCAGTGCCGCGGCGATGCCGTGCGCCCCGAAAGCGGTGGTGAATCCGGCGAGGTACAGCGGGGCGAGGCGGGGCTTCGCCGTGGGAGACGGTGGAGTCGAGGTCACGCTCGATTCTCGCAGGATCGCATGTCTGCACGTCACCACCGCGTCGCCACGATCCCCCGTGCGGGGGATGCCGCCGCATCCGCCCCGGCTCTACGGTGGGGAGATGTCTGCTCCGCCGTTCACCCGCATCCCCAGCGTCCGCGAGCAGCGCAGTGACCTCGTGCTCGCGGCGGTCATGTTCGTCGGCGCCGTCCTCAGCGCCGCCCTCTCGACCGTGGCCGACATCTACGGCGACACTCGGGCCGAACCGTGGACCGCTCTCGTCTACGCCGTTGCGGTCACCGCACCGCTGGCCGTCCGTCGACGCTGGCCGGCACCGGTCGCGATCGCCGTGTCGCTGGCGTACTTCCTCGCGATCTCGTTCCAGGTGCCCGAGATCTACGTCGGCAACATCGCCATGTTCGTGTCCCTCTATACGGTCGGCGCCTGGATGAACAACCGGCGGGCCGCGATGTTCGTGCGCGTCGCCATCATCCTCGGCATGTTCGTCTGGCTGATCATCACGATGTACCGCGAAGCCATCGAAGAGGCGGCGAAGGCCGAGGTCGCGGCGGGACTGCTGTCTCCGTACCTCGCGTTCATGCTCATCCAGCTGCTGCTGAACGTGCTCTATTTCGGCGGCGCCTACTACTTCGGCGAGCGCTCCTGGCACGCCGCACGGGAACGCGCGGTGCTCGAGCAGCGCACGGCCGAACTCGAACAGGAACGAGAGGTGACCGCGGCGCAGGCCGTCGCCCTCGACCGCGTGCGCATCGCCCGAGAGCTGCACGACGTGGTCGCCCACCACGTCTCGGTGATGGGCGTGCAGGCGGGTGCGGCCCGCCTGGTGATCGATCAGGACCCGGAGAAGTCGAAGAGCATCCTGGCCGGGATCGAGGACTCCGCGCGCGACGCGATCCACGAACTGCGGCAGCTGCTCGAGACCCTGCGCACCCCGGGTGGCGAGACGGATGCCGCGTCGACGGTGACTCTCGACGACCTCCGCTCACTGGTCGACGCGTCATCGGAGGCAGGGCTGCCCACCGACTACGCCGTGATCGGCACCCCGAGGCCCGTGCCCGCGCTCGTGGCCGTGAACCTGTATCGCATCACCCAGGAGTCGCTCACCAATGCTCGCCGGCATGCCGGAGTCGGCGCGACCGCCGATGTGCGCGTGCGCTATGACGACGACGGGGTCGAGGTTGAGATCGTCAACACGGGTCGCGCCGTCGCCGCGCTTCGCCCCGGGCTGGGTCAGCTGGGCATGCGCGAGCGCGCGGCGGCATCAGGCGGGACGCTCGACGTCGCTCCTCGCGCGGCGGGAGGCCTCCGGGTGCGGGCTCGGGTTCCGCTCGCCGACACCGTCGGCGCGCAGACCGTGCCGCCGATCGAGACGGGTGTCTCCTCATGAGCGGGCCCGACGCGCCCATCCGAGTCCTGCTCGTCGACGACCACGCGATGCTGCGGGCGGGCTTCCGGACGATCCTCGACACGCAACCCGACATCACGGTGGTCGGCGAGGCGGCGACCGGCGCCGACGCCGTGGCGCAGGCATCCGCTCTGCGTCCCGACGTCATCACGATGGACGTGCAGATGCCCGACATGGACGGCATCGAGGCGACCAGACGGATCGTCGCCGATCCCGACGTCGGCGCGGCCATCGCGATCGTGACGACGTTCGATCGCGACGACTACCTCTACCAGGCGCTGGATGCCGGGGCGAGCGGCTTCCTGCTCAAGAATGCCGGCGCGGAGGATCTCATCGCTGCGGTGCGGGCCCTCGCCGTGGGCGACGGGATGCTGTCGCCCGAGGTCACGCGGCGGGTGCTGACACGGTTCACGAGGGGCTCCGCGACGACGCCCTCCCCGGCATCCGCCCTCGCGTCCTCGCCGCACACCCCGACCGTGCTCGTCGACCCGCTCACCGACCGCGAAGCCGAGGTGCTCGTGCTGCTCGCCGACGCCCGCAGCAACGCCGAGATCGCGAGCGCCCTGTTCATCGGGGAGGCGACGGTGAAGACGCACGTCTCGCGCATCCTGCAGAAGCTCGGCGCGCGGGACCGCGTGCAGGCCGTCGTGCTCGCGTACCGCCTGGGACTCACCTGACCCGTCCCCCGATACCCTCGGAGGATGCCGACAGCCACGCCCCTCTCCCGACCCATCCTGGCCGGGGTGGTCACCGCGCTGGTCGGGTTCACGAGCTCGTTCGCGGTCGTGCTCACTGGTCTGAGCGCCGTCGGCGCGAGCGCCGCCCAGGCCGCGAGCGGGCTGCTCGCGGTCAGCCTCACGATGGGGCTCGCGTGCATCGTGCTCGCGTGGCGGTATCGGATGCCGATCACCGTCGCCTGGTCGACCCCCGGTGCCGCCCTCCTCGCCGCCACCGGAGCAGTCGACGGCGGATGGTCGGCGGCGGTCGGCGCGTTCCTCGTCACGGCCGCGCTCATCCTGCTCACGGCGCTCTGGCCCGCTCTCGGCACCCTGATCGCCCGTATCCCTCCATCGATCGCGCAGGCGATGCTCGCCGGCGTGCTCCTGCCCCTGTGTCTCGCACCGATCACCGGACTCGTGGCGAATCCCTGGGGCGTTGTTCCCGTGGTGATCACGTGGCTGGTGTTCGCGCGCCTCGCACCCCGCTGGGCCGTGCCGCTCGCCTTCGTCGCGGCCGCGGTCGTGGTGGCCGTCTCGTTGGTGCAGGAGGGCACGGCTGTGGATGCCGGACTCCTGGCCCCCCGGATCGAACTGACTGCGCCGACGTTCACGGTCGGCGCTCTGGTCGGCGTGGCACTGCCGCTGTTCGTCGTCACGATGGCCTCGCAGAATGTGCCGGGAATCGCCATCATGCGCAGCTTCGGCTACGAGGTGCCGTGGCGTCCCGCGATGCTCGTGACCGGTGTCGGCACGGCGATCGGCGCGACGGCCGGTGGCCACGCGATCAACCTCGCGGCCATCAGCGCGGCGCTCGCCGCCTCACCCGACGCCGATCCCGACCCGCGGCGCCGCTGGGTCGCCGGAGTCTCGACCGGCGCCTCCTACCTGGTGCTCGGAGGCTTCTCGGCAGCGTTCGCCGCGCTCGTGCTGCTCGCTCCCGACGCTGTCATCCCTGCGGTGGCGGGGCTCGCGCTGTTCGCCGCCTTCGGCTCGTCGGTGCAGCAGGCGATCGACGACCCCGGCGAGCGCATCCCCGCCGTCGTCACCTTCCTGGTCGCGGCATCCGGCATCGCGGTGCTGGGCGTCAGCGCCGCATTCTGGGCTCTCGTGGCCGGCCTCCTCGTGCGCACGGCGCTGCACGTCGGCCGACGCTGACGCTGACGCTGCAGCTGAAGCTGGCGGGAGTGGGCTCGGCTACCGTGGACGCGTGACAGTTCCCACGCCTGCTCCTGTGCCGTCGGCCGGTGCGCCCGTCGGGTCCTTCGACGCCCGCGCGCTGCTCGATCCGGTGAACCCGGCCGAGGTCGATGCGTTCGCCCGCGCGCAGCGCACCGCTCACCCCACGTCGGCCTCCCGGATCATCGCCTGGGTGGGCGTCGGGTTCGCGTTGCTCTGCGTCGTTCCCATCTTCGGGATCATGATCCTCGGCTTCGGCTATGCGGTCGGTCAGGAGGCCGGGGTCGCCGTCGCCGCGCTCATCGGCCTCATTCTTCTCGCCGGCATCGTCATCGGCGTCGTGATGCTCGTGCGCCGCAGCATACGGCTGCGCAACATCACTCGCTTCCGCCTCGCACGATTCGCCCGCGCCAATGCCCTGAGCTATCTCGACCGCATCGATGAGCCGCCCCTGCCGGGCATGATCTTCTCGTCGGGTTCGAGCCGGATGTCGACCGACGTGCTGCGAGGCACCGAGCCGCGTTTCGTCGAGTTCGGCAACTACCAGTACACGACCAGCAACGGCAAGCAGTCGACGACCCATCGCTGGGGATACGTCGCGGTCAAGCTCGACGTGCCTCTGCCGAACATCGTGCTCGACGCGCTCGGCAACAACACGCTCGGCAGCACGCTCGCGGGCGCGTTCAGAAGCGACCAGCGGCTCTCGCTCGAGGGCGACTTCGACCGGTACTTCTCGCTCTACTGCCCAACCGGCTACGAGGTGGACGCCCTCTACCTGTTCACCCCCGATGTGATGGCGCGCTTCATAGATCACGCCGCGCAGCTCGACGTCGAGATCGTCGACGACTGGCTCTTCCTCTATGCACGGCGCGATGTCTCGACCCTCGACCCCGCCACCTGGGCCTGGCTCTTCGGAGCCGTCGGGGCGCTTCTCACCAAGCTCGACCAGTGGGCCCGATGGCGCGATGACAGGCTGCGGCTCGCGCAGCAGCATCCGGCGCAGCAGCTCGCGCAGCATCCGGCACAGCAGCTCGCGCAGCATCCGGGATCCGCGGCTCCGGCGCAGCATCCGGGCTCTCCCGCCCTGCCGTTCGCCGCGCCCGCAGGCCTGCTCACTCCCCCGCCGCCGGGCGTCGCACTGCCCGGCCGGCGCCTCCGGCGACGCAGCCCCTGGCTGATCGTGGGGATCATCGTCGGCGTCGTGCTCGTCGTGACCACGGCGCCGTTCGCCCTCGGCATCCTCTCGGTCCTCTTCCTTCGCTGACGCGGAGCCTCCCCCGCACGGCGGACCGGCGTCGCCCCGGGCTATGCGCACGTCCACCCGCAGATCCGTCATGCGGGGGATGCCGCAGCCCCGCACCTCGCCATAGCGTGAGGGCATGACCACAGGAAAGCTCGTACTCACCGGCATCACCAAGAGCTACGGCTCTCGGCGCGTGCTCGACGACGTCTCGTTCGAGGTGGCGCCTGGCCGCCTCACCGGGTTCGTCGGCGGCAACGGCGCCGGCAAGACCACGACCATGCGCATCGTCCTCGGGCTGCTCGGCTCCGACGGGGGCACCGTCGCACTCGACGGTCGACCGCTGTCGAGCACCGACCGCCGCCACTTCGGCTACATGCCCGAGGAGCGCGGCCTCTACCCCAAGATGAAGGTGCTCGAGCAGATCGTGTACCTCGCCCGCCTGCACGGGTTCGGGAAGACGGATGCCGCGGCCAGGGCGACCGATCTGCTCACCGAACTCGGACTCGGTGAGCGCCTGAACGACACGATCGAGTCGCTGTCGCTCGGCAACCAGCAGCGCGCGCAGATCGCCGCCGCCCTCGTGCACGACCCCGAGGTGCTGATCCTCGACGAGCCGTTCTCGGGCCTCGACCCGCTGGCGGTCGACGTCGTCGCATCCGTGCTGCAGGCGTCGGCGGCAAAGGGAGCATCGATCCTGTTCTCCTCGCACCAGCTCGATGTCGTCGAGCGGCTCTGCGACGACCTGGTGATCCTCGCCGGCGGCACGATCCGCGCGGCAGGCTCGCGCGACGGGCTGCGCGCTCAGCACGCCGGCGACCGCTACGAGCTGGTCTCCGCTGGCGATGCGGGCTGGCTGCGCGCCGAGCCCGGCGTGACCGTGATCGACTTCGAGGGGGGCTACGCCCTGTTCGACGCCGAAGACGCTGACACCGCCCAGCGCGTGCTGCGCACCGCCGTCGAACGCGGCGATGTCGCGAGCTTCGCGCCCAAGCATCCGTCCCTCGCCCAGATCTTCAAGGAGGTCATCCAGTGAGCACCTCGAAATCCACCACCGGGTCTGCAGGCTCGCCGTCGCAGGCATCGCTCATCTGGCTCGTCGCCGAGCGCGAGATCGGATCGAAGCTGCGCAGCAAAGCGTTCCTGATCTCCACCGGCGTCCTGCTGATCCTCGCCCTCGCCGGCATCGTGATCGGAGGCTTCGCGAGCAAGAACACCGACGCGATGCCCGTGGCGGTCACCTCTGAGACGGCGTCCGTCGTGTCGGCCCTGCCGTCTGTCGAGATCACCGAGGTCGCCGATCAGGCAGCGGCCGAGGAGCTCGTGCGCTCGGAGAAGGTCGATGCCGCGGTGCTCCCCGGCGACGGCGCGACGGGAGTCACGATCGTCGCCCTGAAGGACGCCCCCTCGAGCCTGGTGTCGGGCCTGTCGCAGGCTCCGGACATCGAGATCCTCGAACCCGCGACCACGAACCCGCTGCTGAGATACTTCATCGCGATCGCCTTCGGCATCGTGTTCATGGGCGCGGCGGCGACCTTCGGCGGCACCATCGCGCAGAGCGTGGTGGAAGAGAAGCAGACCCGTGTCGTCGAGATCCTGCTGTCGACGATCTCGGCACGCACGCTGCTGGCCGGCAAGGTGATCGGCAACACGATCCTCGCGATGGGTCAGATCCTCGCCCTCGCCGCAGTCGCCACCATCGGACTCATAGCGACGGGTCAACGCGAGGTGCTGTCGACGCTCGGCGCCCCCATCATCTGGTTCGCGGTGTTCTTCCTGTTCGGGTTCATCCTGCTCGCCGCCCTGTTCGCGGCGGCCGCCTCGATGGTCTCGCGTCAGGAGGACATCGGGTCGACGACCACCCCGATCACGATGCTGATCATGGCGCCGTACATCCTCGTCATCTTCTTCAATGACAACCCGCTGGTGCTGACGATCATGTCGTACGTGCCGTTCTCGGCTCCGGTCGGCATGCCCATGCGTCTGTTCGTGGGCGAGGCGCAGTGGTGGGAGCCGCTGCTCAGCCTCGTGATCCTGCTCGCCAGCTGCGTCGCGGCGATCATGATCGGCGCGAAGATCTACGAGAACTCGCTGCTGCGCATGGGGTCGCGAGTCAAGCTGGGCGAGGCGCTGCGCGGCTGAGCGCCAGAACCCCGGTCACATCGACGAGGCCCCACCCTGCGTGTCTGCAGGGTGGGGCCTCGTCGTTCAGCGCGGCGCTGCGGGATCAGATCAGGCCGTCCGACAGGGTCGTCGGGTTGCCGAACCGGTGGTTGGTGATCGACACGGCCTGCTCATGCAGGAAGGGCAGCATCTCGACCCGGCCCGCACCCGTGACCGCGTGCGACCAGACGGCTACATCGGGCGTGCCGCCGAGGGCCTCGAACAGCGCCGACACATCGCCGCCGACGAGGCGGACACGCTGCCAGGTGTGATCGGCCTTCGCCGCCGCCTTCGCATAGCGCTTCACCCAGGCGGCGTCGTTCTCGACCTTCGGAGTCACACCCTGCGCGCGCAGCGTCTTCTCGACCCGCGAGGGCAGAGCCGATGCCGACACGGTGAACGGGCTGCCGCTGCGCAGTGCCGCGGCGATCACGCGGATGCCGTCGGCGAGCGACGCCGCCTCCGCGATGCGCACGTCGACCGCGACCGGGCGGTACCGGAACACGTTGCGCTCGACGCCGAGACCGGACTTGTCGCTGACAGCGCCGAACTCGTCGACCCAGGCGCGCTCGTCGGATGCAGCGGCGCGGTGCAGCCACTCGATCTCGACGGCGCCGAGGTCTGCGCCCGCAGCAGTGAGCACGGCGTCGACGGCGGAGTCCACCGCAGCGCCGGGGGCTGCGGCGGGAAGCTCCGCCGGAGCCCAGTCTCCGAGGCCGAACAGGTAGTTCGGTCCTCCGGCCTTCGCGCCGGCACCGACGGCCGAGCGCTTCCAGCCCCCGAACGGCTGACGCTGCACGATCGCGCCGGTGATCCCGCGGTTGACATACAGGTTGCCGGCCTCGACCTGGTCGAGCCACGTGGAGACCTCGTCGGAGTCGAGCGAGTGAATGCCCGCGGTGAGACCGTAGTCCACGGCATTCTGCAGCCGGATCGCCTCGTCGAGGTCCTTCGCGCGCATGATGCCGAGCACGGGTCCGAAGAACTCCGTCAGGTGAGTCGTCGAGCCGGGGGCGACGCCGATCTTGACGCCCGGCGTCCACTGCCTGCCCTCGTCGTCGAGCTTCTTCGGCTCGACGAGCCAGCGTTCGCCGCGCTCGAGAGTCGTCAGGGCCGTGAGCAGCTTGCCGTTCGCGGGCTCGATGATCGGCCCCATCTGCGTCGCCGGGTCGTCGGGCAGACCGACGCGCATCGAGGTGACGGCGTCGACCAGCTGACGCTCGAAGCGCTGCGAGTCGGCGACCGAGCCCACGAGGATCGCGAGCGATGCCGCCGAGCACTTCTGACCCGCGTGGCCGAAAGCGCTGCGGGCGACGTCGGCGGCCGCGAGGTCGAGGTCGGCCGACGGCGTGACGATGATCGCGTTCTTGCCGCTCGTCTCAGCGAGCAGCGGCAGGTCGGAACGGAACGAGCGGAACAGCTGCGCCGTCTCGTAGGCACCGGTGAGGATGACCCGGTCGACCTCGGGGCTGGCGACGAGGCGCGTGCCGAGATCGCGGTTGGCGAGGTCGACGAGGGCGAGCAGGTCGCGCGGCACTCCGGCGGCCCACAGTGCCTCGACCATGACCGCGCCGCAGCGCTGCGTGAGCTTCGCCGGCTTGATGATCACGCCGGATCCCGAGGCGAGGCCGGCGAGCACACCACCGGCGAGGATCGCGACCGGGAAGTTCCACGGCGGGGTGACCACGGTCACCTTCGACGGCACGAACTCCGCACCCGAGATGTTCTCGAGGTCGAGGGCGCGCTCGGCGTAGTAGTGCGCGAAGTCGATGGCCTCCGAGACCTCGGGATCGGCCTCGGCGATGGTCTTGCCCGCCTCGTGGGCCATGATCTCGATCAGCTGGCCTCGGCGCGCGGCGAGTTCGTCGCCCGCGCGGTGCAGCACGGCGGCGCGCTCGGCGGC